>CAZYDV010000090.1:0-19149 GCA_964646405.1 uncultured Granulosicoccaceae bacterium
CAGGTACTGGTTAACCTGATAATGAACGCCGCCCATGCGGTGCGGGAACAAGGCGTGATAACGATTCGTTCGCGCCATAGCGATGACCAGGTGACGGTCGCGATTGCCGACAACGGCACTGGCATAGAAGCTGACATTCTCGACAAGCTGTTCGATCCGTTCTTCACCACCAAACCGGTTGGCGAAGGTACCGGACTCGGGCTTGCGATCTCCTATGGCGTCATTCGCGATCACGGAGGCGACATTGCAATCGAGAGCGAACCCGGTGCAGGCACCACCGTCACGCTCAGTTTACCGATCACGCCCTCGCTCAGCCAGGCGGCCTGACGCGGCTTCTGCCCGCACACAAATTCGGGCTACACTCGTCGTTGTTCACGTACCACGCAACGGCCCAAGTCAATTAATGCAACAAATCAAAACAGCTTTCACCGAACGCTTTGGCATAGACCACCCGGTAATGCTGGCACCGATGGACAAGGTTTCCGGCGGCGCACTGGCCGCTGCCGTCACACGCGCCGGCGGCCTGGGCATGATCGGTGGCGGCTATGGTGATGAAGCATGGCTGCGCGCGGCAATCGAGCAAGCCGGCAATCACCCGGTCGGTATCGGCTTTATCACCTGGAGTGTTCAACGCAACCGATCGCTTTGGGATCTGGCTTTGCGCACATCGCCCGCCCTGCTGATGGTGTCGTTTGGCGATGGCAGCGAAATCAGCCAGGCCGCACGCGAGGCCGGCGTGCCAGACTGCTGGCAGATACACCGACTGGAACAGGCGCACCAGGCAATCGCAGCCCATGCCGACGTCATCGTGGTGCAGGGCCAGGAGGCAGGTGGGCACGGCATGGACCGCGGATTGATCGCTCTTCTGCCGGCGGTGCGCGATCTGGTAGGCCCCGACCAACTGCTGCTGGCCGCCGGAGGTATTGCGGATGGTCGCGGTCTTGCCGCCGCCCTGATGCTGGGCGCAGACGGCGTCATGATGGGCACCCGATTCTGGGCCAGCGAAGAGGCCGCCGGCCCGATTTCGGCCAAACGCAGACTGGTATCCACTCGTGGCGATGACACCATACGAACAAGAGTGTTCGATATCGCACGTGATGTGGACTGGCCGTTTCACTTCACCGGGCGGGTCGCGAGGAACGCGTTTACCGATCAATGGCACGACGACATCGATCAACTCCAAACGCACGCTGGACAACAGCGCGAACGATATGCCGAGAGCGACGAGGAAGACTACGACACACGAGTACTGATTGCCGGTGAGGCCACCGACCTGATCCATTCAATCGAGCCGGCAGCCGTGATTGTGGAATCGGTCGTCGCACAGGCTGCCACCCTGCTTCGGGGGGCCGGCAGATTCTGTCTCGGTTGATCCGAATCAAAAAGCGTTCGTTCTGTCGCCTGCGTGATGCCGTCAGTGCAAGCGCCATGTAAACGCAGCAAACCTTTTTTGCAGCCGATCACTGATGTTGGGTTAAATCGAGGGATCAGTCGCATCGGGCTTGCAACGCGCTGCAGTGGTACTCACGTTCACCCCTGCGCTGAAATGACACTCTCCGCACAAGTCAAGTGGGAATTTTACCGATTGCGGTCCTGCCATAAGCAAGCGTATAACCATAGATCTCTGCGCCAGAGAACCGTGGCAATTTTATGAAAGTGATCACCTGGAATATTCAGGCTGCGAAGGGGGTCGACGACAAGACGGATGTCGACCGCATCATCCAGGGTACCAAAGCAATGGGTGATGCCGACATCATCTGCTACCAGGAAGTGATGAATCGTGTTGTCGATGGCATAGAAGTCAATCAGGCACAGTTACTCGCCCGGCAGTTTCCCGGCTATCAGGCCTTCTTCGGTGCCGCCATTGACCGCTCTCAACCCACTGGTCGTCTGCAGTTTGGCAATCTGTTACTGTCTCGCCTGCCGGTGTTGCAACACAATCCGCATCGGCTGCCGCAACCGGCTGATCCGGATAGCCTGTGCATGCCCAGACAGGCCACCGAAGTACTGGTACAAACGCGCTTTGGCGTTTGTCGAATCGTCACAACCCATCTGGACTACTTCGCCACCCACCAGAGAAGTGCACAAGTTGCCTACCTGCGCGACTGGCACGAACAAACCCTCGATCGCTTCAACCGCCCCGGTACCATCGGCGGTGAACTGCAATTTGAATCGCTGCCGGAAACCAACTTGTCCCTGTTCTGTGGCGACTTCAACATGGGCGTCAATTCGTCTGACTATGAGATTCTGGCTGCCAACCAGGACGGTGATTCTGCCCTTCTGGACTGCTGGATGATTGCCAACCCTGGCACAGACCACGCCCCTACCTGCGGTATATTCGACCACATTCAGTGGCCGGAGGGCGCGCACTGCCGAGATTTTTTCTTTGCCTCAAAAGCGCTGTCTGATCGCGTAGCCGGCGTGCAGGTGGATATCGAGACCGACGCATCGGATCACCAGCCGTTGATCCTGACCATCGCCTGAGCCGACGTTGCGCCCGCACAGCAACGCAGTCGATGAAGACTCAGCGTATGCCCGCGCGCATAAAGCTCTGGACGAACTGCCGCTGGAACAATAAAAAGGCGATTAACAACGGACCAGACGTCATCAGCGTGGCCGCGTTGATCACCGACCACTCAAGGCCGGCATCAATCGCAGAGAACACGCTTAAACCCACGGTTACCGGCCGGGTTTCAACCGAGTTGGTAATAATCAACGGCCACAAAAAATTGTTCCAGTGGTGGCTGACCGACACCAGGCCATAGGCTAGGTACGTGGGCTTCGCAAGCGGTATATAGACCCGCCAAAGCAGCCCGAGAAATGAGCTGCCCTCGACCCGCGCCGCCTCGTCGAGCTCGCGCGGGATTGACATGAAAGTCTGGCGCAACAAAAAAATGCCAAAACCGGATGCGATATAAGGCAAGCCGATGGCGACAATGGTGTCAACCAGCCCGAGCGCACGTATCGTTTTGTAATTCTCAACGATGAGGATATCCGGCATCACCAGCAATTGCAGCAAGACCAGTGTGAACAGTATCGATCGACCGGGAAATCGAAAACGCGCGAATGCAAACGCTGCCAGTGTGCACAGGATGAACTGGCAGATCAGGATCATCGTCACCAGTATCACCGTGTTGACAAAATAACGTGCAAAAGGCGCCGCCGCCCATGCGCTGACAAAATTGTCCAGCGTCAGCGGTGCGGTCAGATCAAAGCGCGTCTCGTAGGCAGCCGGATGGATCGCCGTCCAGATCGCATACAGCAATGGCAGAGCCCACAGAAACGCGAGCACCCACATCGCCACGGTATTGAGCACATCATCAAAATCCCACCGCCGCCGCACACTCATTGGTAATGCACTTTACGGTCAAACAGAAAAAACTGACCGATTGCGAGAATGGACAACAACACCAGCATCACAACCGTCAGCGTCGCGGCATAGCCAGTCTGCCAATACTGGAATGCCGTCTCGTAGATGTAGTAGAGCAACAGACTACTGGCGTTATCTGGCCCACCCTCAGTCATGACAAAGATATGATCGACGAGCCGAAAAGAATTGATCACAGCGTTCACTGAGACGAATAGTGTCGTTGGCATCAACAGTGGCAACAGCACACGGCGCAGATAATATCCCTTGCTCGCCCCTTCGATATCCGCAGCCTCGCGCAAAACCGGCGGTATCGACTGCAGCGCCGCGAGATAGAAGATCATGAAAAACCCGGCTTCCTTCCAGATAGCCACGACGATAACAGCAGCCAACACGGTATCCGGGTTACCGAGCAAGTTGATGGCAGGCAGTCCGAAAAGCCCGTTGCGCAACTGATCGATCAAACCAAAACCCGGGGTGTAAAAAAACAGCCAGATATTGGCCACCGCTATCAATGGCAATACGGTGGGCGCAAAAAATGCCACTCGTGCAAGGGTTCTGCCGCGCAAGTGGCTGTTCACCCACAACGCCATCACCAGTGCCAGGCCAATCGAAATCGGTATGGTACCCAGCGCAAACCAGGCATTGTTGCCAAGCACTTTCCAGAACACATCATCGGCCATCAGATTCTGATAGTTCTCAAGGCCGATAAACTTCGCCTCGCGCCGCCCACGTGGCGTCGAGTAAAAACTGCTCACTAACGTCTTGACGGCAGGGTAGTGTGTGAAGGCAAACAGAAACACCAGCGCCGGACTCAAAAACAGCCAGCCGTATATCCACTCTCTTCTGTGCAACATCAGCGCGGACTTTCCATCAACGGGCGAGAACACATTGAGGACTTAACGCTACCTGCAGGGCAGTGCGACTCGATAAAGCAACCAGCATCTGGTGATTAATTGTTAATGTCATCAATAGTCCGGGCTGGTGAATCAAGCACTGACGGTGCGAGCGGCGACCCACATCAATGCAGGTCGCCGTACACGTCATGGCTAGCGGTAGTCCTTCAGGATGGCGTCCGCTTTTTTCTGTGCTTCGGCCAGCGCGTCAGCCGGTGACTTGGCACCGGTAATGGCCGCCGCCAGCGCATCATTAAACACGGCGGTGACGCGCTGGTTCTGGTAGGTCGAGAGTTCGGCCACGGCAAACTCCAGTTGATCACGCGCCACCAGTGCCGGCGGGAAATCAGCAGTGTAGGCCTTCATGGTTTCAGTCTCCCAGGTCTCGGCGCGAGGTGCGACGTAACCGGTTGCGATCGTCCATTTGGCCGATTGCTCGGGAGCGGTAATCCACTTGACGAAATCAAATGCCGCGGCTTTCTGTTCGTCGCTGGCATCTTCGAAAATGAAGAAATTACCGCCACCGGTAGGTGCGCCACGTCGTTTATTGGCGGGCAGCAAACCGACGCCAAAATCGAATGGCGCGTTGTTCCTGACGTTGGTGAGATTACCGGTCGATGTCCACATCATCGCCGTCTGGCCCTCAAAAAAAGCCTTGGGCGTCGCGCCCCACTCGATGATGCCGGGCGCCATGACTTCGTGCTTTGTGCTCAAATCAACCAGATACTGCAACGCCTCGACCACTTTCGGATCGTCGAAGTAGGTCTGGTTGCCATCGCTGTTGGCCAGTGTGACGTCGTTTTGTGTCGTCAGCCCCTGAAACAGCCAGTACGGAAAGCCGGATGACGGTATCCGCACACCCCAGCGCGAGACATTGCCGCTGTCATCCTTTTTAACGAGCTTCTTGCCCATCTCGATCGTCTCTTCCCAGGTGGCCGGCGGTGCATCGGGATCCAGCCCCACTTCGGCAAACGCATCCTTGTTCCAGTACAACACCGGGGTAGATCGCTGGAACGGAATCCCATAGGTCTTGCCGCCAGTCTGGCTGTTTTCCATAAATGCCGGGTAGAAAGACGCCAGCCATTCTTTGTCTTCGGCGCTCGTCACCAGATCGTCGAACGGCATGATGATGCCCTCGTCGATCAGCGTGAACATGTCGACTGACAAAATCACAGACAACTGCGGCGGCTTGCCACCCCGCGCCGCAGTCAGCGCCTTGGTGACCGTATCTTTGTATGAACCGGCATAGACCGCGTCGATGTTGACCCCACTGTTCGCAGCGACGTATTCATCGGTCAGCGCTTTGATCGTATCCGCCGCCTTGCCACCCACTGCCACCGGAAAATAGAATTCCAGATCGACGGCAGCCGCGCTGGACGCGAGGCCGAACAACAACGCGGAAGTCGCGACCGCGCGTTTGATTGAAAACATTTTCATCATGCGTTCCTTTGGTTATCCGCAGCCCATATTGACTGCCAGAGGGGATCCGCTTGCAGCGGAATGGGTGTTGTCGCAAGAGAGCCCGTCGGCGTCACTGATTTGCTCCAACGCCGGCGGCCAGCGTATCCACCAGCCCGGCCGGGGGGGCGGTCAATCGACCGCGCTCATTACTTTCAAAAAAATGCATCTCGTCACGTGCCCACTGCAGGTGCACGCTCTGCCCTGCCTGCAGTTGCTGGCTGCCACTGAGCCTTGCCAGCAGCCCTCGCCCGCCCATCGCACACTCGACGAGCAGATCGGCACCGAGATACTCGATATGTTTAACGATCGCAGGCATACCCGTACGGGCGATGCGGACGTTCTCGGGGCGGACTCCGAGGGTAACATCGGCACTGCCGGCGTTGATCGGCAGATCGTCGGCGGCGATCAGGTTCATCGGGGGCGTACCGATGAAGCCGGCGACGAAGCTCGTCGCCGGTTGCTCATAGATCTCGCGCGGTGATCCGGCCTGCTCGATGCGACCATTGCGCATGACGATCACCTGATCCGCCATGGTGATTGCTTCAGCCTGATCGTGCGTCACATACACCATCGAAAATCCGAGCTGCTGTTGCATATCGCGGATTTCGGTGCGCATGGAATTACGCAACTTGGCGTCGAGGTTGGACAGTGGCTCATCCATCAGGCAGACCGGCTTTTCGGCGATAATGGCCCGCCCCAGTGCCACCCGCTGTTGCTGCCCCCCGGACAGTTGCGACGGCTTGCGCTGCAGGTAGTCGCCCAGCCCCAGCATTTGCGCGGTTTTTGCGAGCCTTGCGGCCTGATCCGGTTTCGACACGCGCCGCACCTTTAGCCCGAACAATATATTCTCGGCGACATTCAGGTGCGGAAACAACGCGTACGATTGAAACACCATCGCCAGATCCCGCTTGACCGGCGGCGAGTGGGTGACGTCACGATCGCCAATCGTGACGCTGCCGCTATCGGCGAACTCGAGGCCGGCTATGATTCGCAAGGTGGTGGATTTGCCGCAACCGGACGGGCCGAGCAGCACAGTGAACGTGCCGGCAGGGATCTCAAGGCTGACATTATCGACAGCCGCAACGCCATCCCAGGCTTTGGACACGCCGTTGACCGTTATCGTTTGACCTGTGCTGTTGCTATCCTCCATCCGCATTATCTTAACGGTTTTGCGGCTATACTGTCTCGACTACTTTCCAGCCGACCCTACTTGAGTACTTGAGCCTGGTGTGTTAACCGCTCACTGTGCCGACGGGTTGCCGAGATGAAAATCGCGAATCGACACAATGCCCTCGCCGAGCGCAATAGGACGCATCGAGTGATCAGTAAACAAATGCACGCACAGCGCCTGCGGCAACAGCATCCGGTAAGTGTTGATGTGCTGTGGTTCGTTATCAAAGGCTGCGGCAATGTCTGCCTGTTCGCGTAAGCGTTGTGTCGTATCGCGCTTGAAATCATCGTCCGACCCGTCGGCGTCTGGTTTCATCAGTAACGACACCTGTGGCCGGTCCGGCATCGCCACACCCAGACGCTCAAAGCACGAAAGCGTGCCGCGGCGCATGGTCTCGGGCCGCCCGGTCAGGTAGGTCACGCTGGCTCCCCGCGTCAGTGCCATTGCGATGAACCGAGCCGCGCCTTCTGTCAACTCATCGTGTGCACAGTATTGGCTGGTGAAAAAACGCTCACTCCAGAATTCTTCGTAGGGGCGATGGTGCTGCTCTATTTGTGCTGCACTCAAGCCAATGTTCGCCATCGCGCGCCGCGCATCCCAATCCTGCCAGTGTCGAGCCTGGGCACGCCTGAGTACTGGCAGATTGGCAGCGTCACCGTACTCGCGCATGATCATTGCGTTGCGAGGACCGTTGTCGAGCACCGTGGAATCCAGATCGAATACCAGTGCTTTTCCATCGCAAGCATCCAGCACGGCCTGCAATACCTTGACCGCTGAGCGGTGTACCAGCGGGCGCGCTCCGCAATGCGGATCGACCACATCGGCTTCGACATCAAGCTCGGTCAAAACTGACACGAATGGCTCACTCAAATTCTGACTCCGATCTACGATGATATTTTGCCCGTACAACAGGCTATAACTTGCCTTCGACCAGCACAACATCGGGCGGATCGATCAGTGCGGAGAACGGCCGCTGGCCATCATGGACGAATGTAGCAAAATTGACTCTGCCGATTACCTGGTGATTGAAAACGTCTATACAGACATGTTGGGTGGCAGCCGATGATAATTCTCCGACCACGCGCTCAAAACCGCAGCGGCGGCCGTGATCGTGAACGGTTTCTCGCAGGCGACGATAGAGGCCCAGGCCGGAGGCAACCGGACTGACGACGGCCATATCGACCAGCAGAATCTGGTCGGCGACAATCTGCCGATGGTTGCGGTAGGTGCGATCAAGCTCAGCCAGCAAAGCCAGCAGCGGCTGCATTCTATGGCTGGCCGATGACACGCTATCGCTTTGCGGGGCCGTTGCCTTGCAATAGTCACACGCTAACAGACAAGCAATCACCTCGTCGCGGGCATCCACCGCGACAAAACTGTGTCCCTGATTGACCATGTGCCGATAGCCCGGCAGCAAATGCGCGCGGTATTCGTCAAGACCGATCGACAGCGCCCGATGCGGCTGGCTGCGCGCTATAAACTCACGGGTCAACAGATCGAATGCAGCGTCGATATAGGGTGGCTTTAACGGCAGTATGGTGCTCACGAGTGCCGGGCTGCTCTGTTTACAGGATGCCAGTGCCGAAAATACTTTGCACAGGGTTAACAGCAGGCGTCGAATGCTGCAGATGGTCAGTAGTGGCGGCCATGTCGACACGATACAGGCTGTGCACCTTGCACTGCAACGCCTCACGAATCAACGAGCCGCGGACTCGCGTAGCGCAGAGCCAGCAGTCAACCGTCGATCGCATCGCCAACCTTTGACCTGACCGCCGGTGGTATCTATATTCAACTGGAATGACCCACACTCACCAGCCCGTTCGAATCACCCACCATGCAAAACCCCGCAAATCTAGAACAGGCTGACCAATCGAATATAGCGGTTCTGGTCGTTCACGGCGTCGGCAATCCCGATAAGGGCGGTACGCTGGATGAGTTCATCCAGGGATTCACCGGTCATCTGCAATACGAGGCGAACGGCACGGCTGTCGAGGTTGTCGACAGCCACCTGTTGCTCGACACACCCGACAGCAGCGACCCGGACGGTGTCTACCGGGCACCGACCAGGCGGTTTTCACTGGGCAGGGTTAATTATCTGGCCGCAGAGCTCTTCTGGGGTGATCTATCACAAATTAAACCAGGGCTGTTCAACCTGCTGCGCGGTTTGTTCGACTTGCTCTACGGACTACCCGGCATCATTCGGCACATGCTGCGCGATGCAAGCACCACTTGCAGCCACTGGAGCTTTCCATGGTTCCGTCTGATTCTGCTGCAGGCAAGCTCGGTTATCACCGGGCCGATTCTGGCGTTGTCGCTGCTCGGGCTCGCGGGCCTATTGTTATCATCACTTGTCTATCTGACGAAACCTATCGTGATCGACAACTGCGGCGTAGAGGCCTGCCTGTGGTTCGATGCCAGCGTATTCCTGTTCGGCTTTGCCTTGCTGGCCTTTTCTGCCGGCCGGTTGCGCCATTGGTTTGCGCGTCAGCAATGGTCACGCCTGACCCTGATATACCTCTTCTACTTCAGTCTGGTTGCGATGATTTATATGTTGCTCGCACTGGCCGGTAACACGCTTGGCCGCTCCCCATCGCCCTACCTGTTGTTCGAAATTCTGCCGCTGTCTATTGTGTTGCTATGGATACTGGCGGCCGTCGTCAATGGCGTCGCCGTGTGTCTGTTGCTATGGGTCAGGCACCATAGCAACCAGGACAACAACAACGGTATCACTGCAGCGTTCATTCTGACGGAGCTGGGCTTTTGCCTGTGGGCGCTACTCACAGCCGCGCTGTTCTATCTGCTGTTCAAGATACTGCCAGATGGCTTCCACACCCACTATCTTTCGAAAGTCTGCACCAACTGCAATGTATTCTCACTTGCTGGCGGTTCGAGCGGTAATGCCGGTGTGATAAAAATACCGCTGGATGTCGTGCGCCTGTTGATCCTGCCGTACCTGGTTTTAATCACCACGGCGATGGTTTTTATCTGGACTCGATTCTCGCCTCCCAACGACGGCCCGGCACGATTGATTTTGCCCGACGCCCTCTATCGCTGGATTCTCTTTTTGACCATCATGATCGTGTTCGTCATGTTGTCTGTCGGTTGGATGCTGGCCATGAGTATCGGCACAGATAACCTCAGACCACCGGACTTGATCAATCATTTAGCGATGGGGTTGATGTTTGGCACCATTGTGACGATCGTGTTTTTTCATCGCCAGATTCGTCACGGACTGGATATCGGCCTGGATGTCGCCAACTACTGGCGTGCTGAACGGATCGGTATCCTGAGTGAGTTGCTGCCACCTGTCATGCAATCTCTGCAAACCGCCACGACACCGGCCACAGCGGCTGGTGTCGTCGGCAAGCTGAACCGAACCGACCGTCACATCTCACGCTGGAAAGTTTTTACCGGCCAGAGATCGGCACAATCAAAGTCGACAGACCAGCAGCGGGCCGTGCCATCGTTTGGTTCAGATATCGTCGGTTTCTACAAACGCCACCTGATGCGCGTGCGATTTGTCGCCGCGTTTAAAGCGCTGCAGGCGACCCAACCGGACCATCTGCTGATCGTCAGCCACAGCCAGGGCACGATGATCGCAATCGACGGGCTACAGCATTTAACACCACAAATCGTCGATCGATCGCATCCGGCAACGCATCCACTCGCTGATCGCATCCATCTGGTGACCATGGGATCGCCATACCAGCATCTGTACGGTCATTACTTCAGACAGACTCATCCCGACAATCCGTTCGACAATCAACCACCCTATCGACGCTGGCTCAATGTGTTTCGCTCGAACGACTACATCGGCACCCAGATTTCGGGGCCACCCAACATCGCCAATGCAGAAGTGGGTGCGCGCGGTCATACCGGCTACTGGCGCGATCGCGAAGTGCTGGATCATCTGCAACGGCATCTGACTTCGATGGGCGTTTCGCTGTGCTGATTACGCATCGTCCCGCACGCTGCAAGTATTGACTCCATGTATGCCAAATGCGGTTTCCTCACGAATGGCTGGCGCCGTACAATGCGCCACCCCAAACGACTAGACCGCTTTGTCTCTCTATACCCGCCACTGGCGCCTCGACGGTGCCGATACCACCTTGCTGCTCGCCGCACGCGATGACGAGATTCCAACGCTTTTATGGCTTGGCCAGGCGCTGCCGGAGACGCTTGATCTCAATGCGATCGCGCAGATTGGCGATATTCCAATCGGTATGGCCAAGGCTGACAAACCGGTGCCTCTGTCACTGTTCCCACAGGAATCCAGTGGCCTGGATGCGCCACCCGCGCTGCTGGCTCATCGGCACGGAGCGGGGTTCGCCCATCGCCTGACCACCCGCAGCGTCGACTGCGCATCCGAACACTTGTTGGTTGTCCTTGAAGACGTATCTGCCGGTATAGAAGTCCGGCTGACACTTGCGCTGGATCCAGTCAGTGGCGTGCTGTCGATCACCACTGATCTGCGCAACACGGCAACCACCGACCTTGAGGTCAACCGAATCGCAAGCGGCACGCTGCCGCTGACCCGGGAAATCGACGAATGCCTGTATCTGCACGGCCGCTGGGGGCTGGAGTTTCAAACCTGTCGTACCCCCATCGGCCCTCAGGGGTTGACGTTGCAGAACCACCGCGGTCGCACCAGCCACGAGCACTTCCCGGGCGTGATCTGCGGCAGCCGTTCATTCAATGAAACGCAAGGTTCTGTACTGGCCGCTCATCTGGCCTGGAGTGGCAGCCACCAGACGCAAATCTGCCGCCTGGCAGACGGTCGCGCTTGCCTGCAAACCGGTATCGCACTGCAACCTGGTGAGCTGATACTGGCAGCAGGTGAATCGTATCAAACACCATCGGTATACCTGGCCACCGCCATCGGAATACGCCACGCGTCCAGTCAATTGCATCGCTATGCGCGCAGCCACATCCTGCCGCGCTGGACACGATCTGAAAGACCGGTACATGCCAATAGCTGGGAGGCGCTGTATTTCGATCACTCAAGCGACAAACTGTTCGAGTTGATCGATGCGGCAAAGCGGATCGGCGCCGAACGATTCGTATTGGACGATGGCTGGTTTCGTGGACGCCGAAACGATGATGCGGGTCTGGGTGACTGGACCATTGATCGCGATATCTACCCGCAGGGCCTGCATGCGGTGGTTGAGCGCGTACGCACAAACGGGATGCAGTTCGGCCTGTGGTTTGAGCCGGAGATGGTCAACCCGGATAGTGATCTGTATCGTCAGCATCCGGACTGGGTTTTGCACGCCACACCTTACGACACGCCGCTGGCCAGAAATCAATTGGCGCTCAACATGGATCTGCCCGAGGTGCAGCGTTATTTGTTCGACCACATGGAACGCCTGATCGATGAATACTCGATCGACTACATCAAGTGGGACCTGAATCGCGATCTGGTGCTGGCAGGTGACGGCACACGAAACCAAATGCACTTACAGCCTGGCGGCTGCTACACACTAATGGCACGTTTGAACGAACGGTTCCCCGGGCTTGAAATTGAATCCTGTGCCTCGGGTGGCGCACGGGCAGACTGGGGTGTGTTGCAACATACCGGCAGAGTCTGGACTTCCGATTCGATCGATGCGCTCGATCGCGCCGCGATACAACGCGGCTACAGTTTGTTTTGCCCGCCGGAAATCATGGGCGCACACGTCGGACATGAGCGCGCTCACCTGACCGGTCGCAGCATCGACATTCACACCCGCGCCATCGTCGCCTTACAGGGGCAATTTGGCTATGAAGTCGATGCCAGGCATCTCGATGCCGACGAACACGACACACTGCAATACTACGCAAATCTGTACAAGAAACACCGGTGCTGGATTGCCGAATCACTGACCGTGCGATTGGATAGCAGCAATCCGGCTCTATTGTGCAGCGGGCTTGTTGCGCGGGATAAATCGAGATCTCTGTGGTTTGCCATCGCAGGCGCAAGCGTCGCTTCGGCCGCACCAGGCAACCTGTACCCCGAAGAACTCAACCCGGATGCGCGCTATCAGCTCGCGCTGGTCAGTGGCAATCGCGACGACTTTGCCTCCTTTTGCAAACATCTGCCTGTATGGATGGAACAGCCGGTCACGATTCAGGGGGCGACACTGATGAAGTTTGGACTGACGCTGCCTATCATGCCGGTCCAATCGGCACTGTTGATCGATGTAACACAGATTGAATCATAAACGTATACCGGAATCCGCACTCATGAAAGCCGGCGTCTGTTACTACCCCGAACACTGGCCGGAAGATCTCTGGGCGGACGATGCGCGACGCATGCGCGAGATCGGCATCAGCGTGGTGCGCGTGGGTGAATTTGCCTGGAGCCGGCTGGAACCAGGCCGAGGACAATTCCGATTTGAGTGGTTGGAGCGCGCCATGGATGTATTGCATCGCGAAGACCTGGAAGTCGTGATGGGCACGCCCACTGCGACCCCGCCCAAATGGCTGATCGACGAACATCCCGAGACTCTCGCCGTCGATGAAAACGGACAAACGCGCGGTTTTGGTTCGCGCCGCCACTACTGCTTTTCATCACCCGTTTATCGCAGCGAGTGCCAGCGCATCGTCGACGCGGTGGCCAAACACTTTGGCCAGCACCCGGCGATTACTGCCTGGCAAACAGATAACGAATACGGATGTCACAGCACGATAGCGAGCTACTCCGATGCCGCGCTGCTCGCGTTTAGACAATGGTGTGAACAACACTACTCGTCTATCGAACATTTGAATCGGCAATGGGGCAACGTGTTCTGGAGCATGGAATATGGGAGCTTTGACGAGATTCCATTGCCCTGCAGTGCCGTGACCGAACTCAATCCGGCACACCGGCTCGCGTTCTGGCGCTTCTCTTCCGACCAGGTGGTGTCGTTCAATAAACTGCAGGTAGATATTTTGCGCCAGCGCTCACCGGGCCGCGACATCCTGCACAACTACATGGGCAACTTCACCGAGTTCGATCATCATGCTGTCGGCCGAGATCTGGATATTGCCACCTGGGACAACTACCCGCTCGGTTTTCTCGATCGCGACAGCGACAACGAGGCCGACAAACAAAAATGGTACCGCACTGGCCACCCGGACTCCTCTGCCCTGCACCACGATTTGTATCGCGGTGTAGGACACGGGCGTTGGTGGGTCATCGAACAGCAGCCGGGGCCGGTCAACTGGGCGCCACACAATCCCTCACCACTGCCGGGCATGATCAGGCTATGGGCGTGGGAGGCAATGGCCCACGGTGCCGAAGTCATGGCCTGGTTTCGCTGGCGGCAGGCGCCATTCGCGCAGGAGCAGTTCCACGCCGGCCTGTTGCTGCCAAACGGCGACGAGGACACGGCCGTCGGAGAGATTCGACAGTTCATGGCCGAACAGGCATCGCTGTTGACTCATGGTGAATCGACGGTGAGTGACCGTCAACCGGAAGTGACAGACGTGGCAATCGTTTTCGACTATACCGGCGATCAGGCACTGCGCATTCAGCCACAGGGAATCAATTTCGATATTGGCCAATGGACGCAGCAACTGTACACCGCCTGCAGGCGGTGCGGCGTGAATGTTGATATCGTGCCGACCGATGCAGAACTGTCTGACTACAAGCTCGTGATCCTCGCCAACACCGCGATTGTTTCGACCGCGCTGGTCGAGCAACTGCAAAAAAGTACCGCCACCATCGTCATCGGACCACGCTGTGGCAGCAAGAGCCCAAATTACTGCATCCCCGAAACACTGCCACCAGGCGAGTTGCAGGCACTGATACCGATCAAGATCACACGGGTTGAGTCCTTGCCAGACTTCGCAACATTTTCGGTTCAGACCAACGATGCTGACTACACCGCCTGGCGCTGGCGTGAACTCATCGACAGTGCAATTGAACCAGCCGGAGTTTTTGATGACGGCTGGGGCTTTCACTACCAGCACCAATGCGTGCACTATCTCAACTGCTGCCTCGATGAAGCGTCGTTGAATCGATTCATGCAAAAACGTATCGAGGAAGCAGGCCTGACGGTCGTTGAATGCAGCGAAGGGTTAAGGCTTCGTCGATCTGGCCCCTTTATCTTTGGTTTTAACTTCGGGCCCGATACCATCACCGCACCCATTCAGCGCGACCCCTTGATCGGCAGCAACTCGCTCAAGCCCGGTGACGTGACTATCTGGCGCGGCTAAGACTTAGCCAACGCCACAGCGATCGCCGCCGCCGTCTTCGCGTTATTCAATACCAGCTCGATATTGGCCGCCAGGCTTTCGCCACCGGTGATATAAGCGATACGCTCCAGTAAAAACGGCGTTACCTCTTTGCCGATAATCCCCTGATTGTCCGCCTCGGCCAGGGCACTGCTGATTGCGGCGTCGATCAACCCCCCATCCATTGAATGCGCTGCCGGCACCGGCACGCAAACCAGCGCACCGCCATGCAATCCCATTTGCCACTTTGCCGCCAGCACCCGGGCCACCGCCGCCGGCTGATCGAGACGGTAGTCCACATCAAATTCACTTCGGCGAGTATAGAAAGCCGGCCAGCAATCGGTGCCATAGCCGATCACGGGTACGCCATGTGTCTCGAGGTATTCGCGCGTCAGGCCAATATCGAGAATGGATTTCGCACCGGCACACACAACCGCCACGCTGGTGCGGGCGAGTTCCTGCAAATCAGCCGAGATATCCATTGTGCGCTCCGCCCCGCGGTGAACGCCGCCAATGCCACCGGTGGCAAAAACCCTAATGCCCGCCATCGCAGCGATAATCATGGTGGAGGCAACGGTGGTGGCGCCGGTCACGTTGCGATCGGTCACCGCAAATGCCATATCGCGGCGGCTGATTTTTCGCGCCTGTTGCCCACGCACTGCGAGTGCTTCTATCTGTTCAGGGGTGAGCCCGACACACAACTGGCCATCCATGATTGCGATGGTGGCGGGCGTGGCACCATTTTCACGAATCACGGCCTCGACCTGCAAGGCTGTGTCGCGATTCTGCGGATACGGCATGCCGTGGGAAATAATCGTCGACTCCAGCGCGACGATCGGTTGTTGTGCTGTCAGTGCTCGCTGCACGTCATCGCCAATGGATAGAAAATTATTCACTGTCTGAGTCTCGCATCAGTTTATCGCAGGTAATTTCACAGGACACCGCCGTTCGGCTCGCGCAGGTCAATGCCGCTGCACGCAATCCCCATTGCAGTTGTGCCTCCAGCGTTTCGCCGTGAAGCTTTGCGGCCACCACCGCCGCCAGCAGCGCATCGCCTGCCCCGTTAACGCTGACGATATCTGCCTCGTGGCTTAACTGTCGAATCTGGCATTCTGCGTCGGCGTAGAAGATGCCGTCTTCGCCCAGCGACATCAACACAGCCCCCACGCCTTTATCCAGCAAGTGCTGCGCAAGTACCGCCGGGGCGCTATCCGGTGTGGCATCGCCAAGCAGTTGCAGCGCCTCGTCGCGATTGACTTTCAGCAAGGCGATGTCGCCAAGCACGGGCAGAAGCTTCGTACACTTGCTGCGCGACACCGCCTCGCAGACCAACGGTACATCATGACATTGGCGCACCACCTCTGTGATTAACGTCGCCGGCAGATTGGTATCCAGCACGCAGCAATCTGCGGTGCCCAGACAGTCCTTTAGCTGCGGAAAATCCTCGATGCCAAGCGCATCAAATATCTGCATGTCTGAAACCGCCTGACACGTCTCACCGGCCTGGTCGACAAACGCGACATAGCTTGCTGTACGCGCACCTGCAACGGTACACACCGCCTGCGTATCGATACCGACCGCGCGCGCCTCGCCCAATAAGCCGTGACCGGCGGTATCATCACCGACCGCACTGATGAGCGTCGTTTGCACGTCGAGTCGCGCCAGATTCTCTGCCAGATTACGCGCCACCCCTCCACTGCTGGCCCGCACGGTGCCCGGGGTGGAGTCGCCCGGAACAGCGGTAACCGATGCGACGGCAAGGATATCCTGGCCGGCACCGCCCACCACTAGCGCGCGCGGACTGTTGGACGAGTTAATCAATCAATTTTCACCCGATTGGCTGGACGTGTGACAAACGAATGCGGATAGTATGGACTTATCTCCAGCCCAGCAGGGACTTCAGATGAACGACACACTCACCACAGCGCCTGCCATCCGCGAACCACTGCCGCCGCAGTTGTGCAATTTCGAACGGCTGTTGTATTCGATGAAAGCGCGGGACATCGACGGCCTGGTAATCAGCACGCCACTGAACATGTTCTACCTGACGTCATTTCACGGCGTTGCCCACAAGTCAGATGAGCCGCGCCCGTTTACGTTCATTCTATCGCGCAACGAGCCGGATAACCCGATTATCGTCATCGGCGACTACTACCTGGCTAATTTTATCGAACAACCCAGTTGGGTGCAGGATATACGACCGTTTCGCGCGGTGATGATGCCGCTGGACCGCGCGCCGCAAGACACCGATATCGATCCGTTCATTCCACCCGGCGCCCGCGACACCGCGCTGATGCGCAACGCCCGCCAGCAGTATCAGTACAGTCAGTCTGCCGCGATTCATCAGGCGTTGTCCGATTTGAATCTCGACTCGGCACGAATGGCATTCGACGATATCGGCGTCGGCTTCAGGCTCGGCATCAACCCCGCACAAATCGTCGACGCCTATGACCCGCTGATGTTTGCCCGCTCAGTCAAAACACCCACCGAACTGGACTTGCTGCGACGCTCAACCGCATTGAACGAGCAGGCCATTCATCGCACCATTGCCGCCTGGGATAAAGGGGCCACATGGCGCGATCTGAACCTCGCCTATGCGAGTGCGGTGGCCAACCTCGGCGGCTTCGTGCGCGACCCGGGCGGCATGGTGTGGGGCCACCCGCGCGGCAGCGACAGCAGCGACAGCACCGTCATGCTGTCCACCGGACTGGAAGACCACGAGGTCGAGGCCGGCACTCACGTGATGTTCGACTGCCACGGTACACTCGATCTGTACTGTTGGGACGGCGGCAAAACCTGGGTTGTCGACGGCGAGCCCGAAGCCGGTGCCAAACGCTATTCAGACGCCACCGCGCGCGTGGCAGACATGCTGGTGCAGGAAATGAAACCGGGTGTGAAAATCAGCCAGTTGCAGTCTCGCGGGCGCGACATCTATCGGCGCGAGTCAGTGCCCGATGCCGATTCGGCGATCATTTTTTTCCACGGTCTTGGCCTGTCGCATATGGACATTGAGATCACCACCGCCGAAGGTCAACCCAACAGTGACTGGACGCTCGAAGAGAACATGGTGGCTCCGGTACACCTGTTGTACCCGGGTAATGAACACGAACGCATCTGGCTGGAAGATGTCATCAGAGTGACGCCGGACGGCGGCGAGCCATTGTTCTCATGGGGCTTTGACCCACTGATCCGCTGACCGGCCGCACGGGCAAGCGGCATCGCACGGGCTTTGAAATCGACCTTGATTGCGTGTACGGTTATCGACACACGCACAAGAGAGGAAATGCAATGAGACTGTTACTGGGCGCGGCCATGGCTGCACTGCTTAGCGCAACCGCCGCCAATGCCGAGGTCGACACCAAAGAGTTCGCCGTGGTCGGCACCTGGGGCAACCTGAACAACTGGAAGCAGTTCGAGAGCCGCTTGTGGAACGACGTACTGCCAGAAGCATCCGGCGGTAAGATCACTGCCAACGCCAAACCCTACACCGAACTGGGCCTATCGGGCTTTGAAGTTGTCAAGCTGCTGAAGCTCGGCTCTTACGATGCGGTACACGCGCTGACCACCTACACCAGCCAGGACAGCCCGGCGCTGGAAGGCATCGATCTGGCTGGCGTGATTCAGGATTTCGATACCTACCGCAAGGCGCTCAACGCCTACGAGCCGATCATTCGCCGCGAACTGCGCGCCAAGTATAACGCCGAGCTCGTCATGCTCTACACCTTCCCGAGCCAGCAACTGTGGTGCAAGCTCGATGGCGAGAACATCAGCCTCGATACCCTGAAAGGTAAAAAGATCCGCACCTACTCCACCTCACTGGGTGACTTCATCGAAGGCCTCGGCGCATCGGCTGTCACACTGGCATTCGCCGAAGTCGTACCCGCGCTGCAAAAAGGTGTGGCCGACTGCGGTATCACCGGCACCGGGCCCGCCTACAACGCCAAGTGGTGGCAAGTGGTCTCGCACAACATTCAGGTGCGCCTGGGCTATGCGGCTACCTTCATGGCCGTCAATGGCAAGGTGTGGGACGGGCTCAGCGAAGAGACGCAAAACCTGAT
>CAZYDV010000091.1:0-19143 GCA_964646405.1 uncultured Granulosicoccaceae bacterium
TTTCAATGCGCGGTGTCAGGTGCGAGCGCGACTGCCGTGACCATGGGCATAGTGCTCAAGCGAATGAGTACAGCCCGATACAAAACTGCGGCAACGGCTGCCAGCCTGGCGCAAGGTACGCACCCAGACAGACCCACCTGTGTGATCATCAATCGGGAGAAATTCGGCCGGATCGATCGCCGGGATGTTGTCCTGGATTTCCGGCTCGGCGGCCACCTCGCTGCGATCAAAACGAAAACGTTTGACCGCCCGGCCCAGCGACAGAGATCGGGTAGCCTTGTGTCGGCTCTCCGATGCTAGTGGCGCCTCGGCGTCAGCGGTATGAATGTCCAATCCGGTAACGACCTCAAGCCGGCCTCGCAAGTGCTCGATCAGGCGATGCTGTATCTTAAGCTTGCGCCGAGCTGTATCGCGCTCGGCCAACAGGCTTGCGCGCGAATCTTCTAGCGTCTCGATCTGGTCCGCCAGCTGCTTGACCAGCAGATGGTACTCTTCCAGAGACAGTAAGGTCGACTGATCGAGCTGGCCATCGGGTTGGAGCTCGCGCTGGCAATTGCTGGTTGTATGCATTGTCACCCTGTTGTTCAACACGCTGGCGGTGGATACGCACGGCTGAGGTGTCCCGAACCAGTGACTGGCTCAGCGGACCTGCTGCCCGGCGCGACGTTCCTTGCACTCGCCAACATAATGCAGTTGTATGGCAAATCGCAATATCAATCGTCCAAACTGGCACGTTTTTACACCGATTTCTGGCACATGTCACCGAATTTCACCGGCATTCCCGCACCTCGGCCGGAAAAAAATCCGTTTAATTATCACTCGAAAAATATACTCACACTGCCGAAATCGCCGTAGTCGGCATGTATCGTCGAGCCGTGGGGCGCTTCTACCGGCCGGATAAACGAGCCCGAGATCACGATTTCGCCAGCTCTGATCTGCTGACCATACTGCGCCAGTCGTCTGGCCAGCCACACAATACCCTGGGCCGGATGTCCGAGCACGCCTGCGCCGAGTCCAGTCTCCTCTATGCATGCATTGCGTGACAACACCACGCCAACCCTGGCCAGATCGAGGTCTGCCGGAACCAAAGGGTTACCGCCCAGCACAATACCGGCGTTCGCCGCATTGTCTGCGACGGTGTCGTGGATGGTGCGCGCTCGACCACTCGCCGGATCCTGGCGCAGAATTCGGGTGTCGAGAATCTCAAGCGCCGGACAGACGTACTCGGTGGCATTCATCACACCATACAAATCGAGATTGTGCGGGTCGAGATCGCGCTTCATAACGAACGCAATCTCCGCCTCGATACGCGGCTGAATGAATCGATCGGCCGCTACTCGCCCGCCATTTTCGAACAACATGTTGTCGAACAACACGCCGGAGTCGGGCGTCTCGATATTTAGCGCCGCCTGCATCGCACGCGAGGTCAGTCCGATTTTCCAGCCGCGAATCAGCAGTCGGGACTCGCGTTTTAGGCCGACCAGCGCCGCCTGTACGGCATAGGCGTCGTCAAGCGTGATGTCTGGATACTCAATCGACAACAAACCGCGTTGCGTGCCTTTTGTCTCCGCGTCAAAGAGGGATTGTGCCGCCTGCGCGATCTGAGCCGGTGTCATGATGAACTAAGTTCCTGTCGCCTGTTGAAATGGAGCCATCGATTCGCGAGCCACTCCCATGCCTCGCCTCTCGCCACTTTACCACTGCGGTGCTTCCACTGCGGTGTCTAAGGGTGAACACCACGTTGGGGCACCCCGTGACCAACTGCGACACAGGACCTGGCAGTTGGGCGCAAATAGACAATCGATAGTATGATGCCGCCCGTCCCGCGCGGTATCACCAAACGGTTTTCATGGTCCGACTTCGCCTTATTCTCTACAACCTCGCGCTTTTGCTTCTGGCACTGCCGATTGCGGGCTTTACCCTCTGGCAGGCATTCAAACGTCGTGGCGGCGTGCGCTTTGTCCTGCAACGACTGTTTGCGTACCGGGCGATCGAGCCGACGCCAGAACCGCCGCTGTGGGTTCACGCCGCCTCAATCGGTGAAGTCAAAGCGATGCTGCCATTGCTTGAACACCTTTTACGGTCGTCCAGTGCCACGCACTGCGTGCTGACAACCAACACGCCCGAGGCCGCGCGCCTGGTCGAAAAACATCGGCTTTCCAACATTCGCTATTGCTACTGTCCGATCGACTGGCCGTGGCTGACTGGCAGGTTTGTCGATCGCGTCGGTCCCCGCGCACTGCTGGTAGCAGAGACTGAGATCTGGCCCAATCTGTATCACGCGGCATCCCGGCTCGAGGCGCCTTTGATTATTGTCAATGGTCGACTCAGTGCGCGCACGCTGAATCAGCCCACCGCCATTCGCCACCTGCTGGGCGATGCCCTCTCCCGTGTCGATCGCATCCTTGCGCGCGCGCAGACCGATGTCGAGGGGTTTACACAACTGGGTGTCGATGCGGAAAAAATCGTCTTGTGCGGCAACATCAAGCTCGCAGCGATTTGCGATTCGAATGCCCGCCCGCTGCCCGAGCTTGCTGGTCGCGAATATTGCCTGGCGGTGTCGACGCACGCGCCCGAAGAGGGCATGCTGGCACAGGCATTACTGCGACTACCAAAACAGGCATTGATGGTCATCGTGCCACGTCACCCGCAGCGCAGCGCAGATATCGTATCCGAACTCACCGCACTGGGTATTGGGGTTGCGGTGCGCAGCAAGGCGCAACAGCCACTAGCCGGTCGCTCCGTCTACCTGGCGGACACCATCGGCGAGGTCGAATCGCTGATCGTTGCCGCCAGTTTTGTCTATGTCGGGGGCTCTCTGGCGCCGGTTGGAGGCCACAATCTGCTGGAGCCTGCCGCCTGGGGCAAAGCGGTGTTGAGTGGTGCGCATCTGCATAATTTTACCGAGGAAGCCGAGTTGCTGAATTCCTTCAACGCATTGCAGCTCGTGCATAATCAAAAGGAACTCGACGAACAATTTTTCCGCTTCCATGATTCTGCATCATTACGCGCACAATACGGTGATGCCGCGCGGCTGGCGGTGGATAGTTGCGATGACACGCTGGCGCGCTACGTCGACGAACTCAATTCCTCAATCACCTAGGGCGGCTCAGGCTGAAAGCTCGCGCTACAAAAGGCCAAGATCATTCCTATGCCTGTGATTAACGGCATCAATCACATCACGCTCGCAGTCCGCGATCTGGATCGCGCGTTTAATTTCTACGTCAAGCTACTGGAACTCGTGCCGCATGCGCGCTGGGACAACGGTGCCTATCTAACCAGCGGCGACCTGTGGATTTGCCTGTCTTGCGACGATGCGATGCCCGCTCGCGACTACACACACATTGCCTTTAATGTCGGTGACGCGGATTTCGACTCCGTTGCTGAACGCCTGCGCAAAGCCGGTGTTAGCGAATGGAAGGACAACCGCAGCGAAGGCCGCTCCATCTATTTTCTCGATCCCGAAGGACACAAGCTCGAAGTTCACAGTGGCTCATTACAAGACAGGCTGAACTCGCTGAGGCAAGCACCCTACGCCGGGCTGGAAATGTTCTAGCGGTTGCGCGGCATGGGATGTTTGATGACAAATTGCCGATCGAGCACTACCTCGCGCCAGAACACATAGAGCCCGGAGAAAAGTATCAGTGCGATGCCGATCCAGGCCAGCCAATCCGGCCACTCGCCAAAAAGCGTAATGCCCCAGAAAATCGCCAGTAGCAGTGCCAGATATTCGAAGGGTGCGATCACAGTGGCCTCACTGAGCCGATAGGCCTGACTGATCAGATATCCACCGATACCACTGGACAGCCCTAAACCAATCATAATCCCGAAATCGCGCCAGACTGGCCATTGCCATTGGCGCAGCAGAAAATCCAGTGATGGGTTGTCGCCCGGTGCATAGCGTCCATCGCTCAACAGCAAACCGGATAGCGCACACACCAGCACGAACACCAGTTGAATGTAGAAACTCATCGTCGAGGCTTTTTCGGTAGCACCCATCGAGCGAGTCAGGATTTGCAGTGTGGCATAAGCCGCTGCAGCAAAGAGCGGCAAGAGCGCGGCGACTCGAAACGCATCTGAACCCGGACGCAACATAACCAATACGCCGAGAAAGCCGATCAATACGGCAAACCATCGACGCGGCCCCACTGGCTCACCCAGAAAAATTGCCGACAACGCTGTGATAAACAGCGGCGCCACAAAGAAGATGGCGCTCGCCTCTGGCAGGCTGATCGTGGCAAGCCCGGTGAAGAAAGCGAGATTCGCACATACCACGCAGAATCCGCGCACCAGGTGCATCACGGGTCGTCTCGTTTTCAGGACGTTTAAGCCTCCCTCAAGCGGCACGAACACCGCGAGCGTAAACGCCATACCGGTCAGCGCGCGAATCAGCACAATCTGATGCAATGCATAGTCACCGCTCAGATACTTGATGCCAATATCGTTCAGCGAAAACATGAACCAGGCACCCAGTGCGCACGCCACACCGGTGAGGTTTTTAGGCAAGTGTG
The DNA here is from genome assembly GCA_964646405.1 of uncultured Granulosicoccaceae bacterium. GTDB lineage: Bacteria > Pseudomonadota > Gammaproteobacteria > Granulosicoccales > Granulosicoccaceae > CAKZSB01. The sequence continues at coordinate 4,512 of CAZYDV010000091.1, forward strand.
TTCCCGGGAGGGTTGTGGGATGCAGCAAACAGCGGACCCGTGTGCCAAGTCCGCAGCGATACCATTAAGCCTTGAGTTGATCGAGCACAGTCTGGAAGGGAATGGCCTCCGCCACGCCGAAAATCGTCGAGGCGCCAAGCTTAGCCCGCCCTATCGCCGGTGATGTTACACCACAAAGCACTCGCGCAAGCTCGATATTCGATCGCAACACGTCGGGATGATCGCGCTGTAGTTGCCGCGCCTGCTCAACGAGGGAGGCTTCAAGTGCTGCCGTTTGTAGTTCGGGCAGGCTGACCGCAGTGCGCTGTCTGCACCAGCCACAGTGCCCACAGGGTCGATCCAGAGGGTTTTCAAAACGTTCGGACAGTGCCGATGACTGACAGCCGTCGAGTGCAATCCAGTCGAACACCTCTTGCAATCGCTGTAGTTCACGACGCTCACGCAGCAACGCGGCATCGACCAGCTCACGCGCGAACGCCTGATTGGATGGCGGGCGACGCTCGATACGGTAGCGATTGCGAACCCCGGACACTTTCACTTCGAGAAGGCCCCGTTCGCCCAGATAATCGAGCGCATCGACCAAACGTTTTCGCGGCTGTTGCATCGCTTCGGCGGCGCGTTCCAGGTCGATTTTGAACCAGATTCGCGAAAGGCTTGCCTGACGAAACAGCGCAGCTAAAAAGTCTCGCCGCTCACCCTCGAATTGCTGCAGGATCTCGGCCGAGCTTTGCAGCGGTTTGAATTGATAGTCGGCATAAAACGGCGTTCCGCCGGTGAGGTAGCCTTGCAACTCAAGCCCCGTCAACAGGGTGCGCAACACCAGAGGACGGATGTCGCACTGGCGCGACAACTCGAAAAGCGAAATGTCGAAATCATCAGGTTGACTGAACACAGTATCGACAAAGGCCTCGATTGCGCGTGGTGCCGGCGTGTCGCCGTAGATAAAATTTTGTAACGGGATAACGTCTTCAGCACACGCAAAAAGGTGGCAAATAGATTCTTCACCGTCACGGCCGGCACGACCGATCTCCTGCGAATAGTTCTCCAGACTCTTCGGTAGATTGTAGTGATACACATAGCGAATATCGGATTTGTCGATACCCATACCAAAAGCGATTGTCGCAACCACGATGGCATTGTCAGATTTGATGAACCACTCCTGCACCGCACTACGGGCATCGTCTTTCATACCGGCGTGGTAGTGTTGAGTCGCATGGCCCGACTCACCCAGTAATTGCGCCACACGCTCGGCGGTCTTTTGCAAAGTGACGTAGACTATTGCCGATCCAACCGGACGTGCGGCGATCTGTTCCAGTAAATAGCCATCTCTTTCGGCTTCACTGACTGCGGTGGCGTACAACGCCAGATTAGAACGATAGAAGCCGGTGTTGACTGTACTGTCGCTGTCGATTTCGAACACCCGACAGATATCATCGAGTACCGCACGCGTGGCAGTGGCGGTCAGCGCCAGCACGCGCTCGGCTTTGATCGTTTTGGCAAATTGTACAAGCTTCAGGTAGTCGGGGCGGAAGTTGTGTCCCCACTCGGAAATGCAATGTGCCTCGTCAATCGCAAACAATGCGATCCGACGCTCGCTGATGGCGTGTCGAAAACGCTCGTTATTGAAACGTTCCGGCGCGACATACAACAGCCGCAATTCACCGTTGCGAATTTCACTCATGACCTGCCGGTAACCCTCCAGATCAAGGCTTGAGTCGAGACGACGGGCGACGATGCCACGCGCTGCCAGCGCATCGATCTGATCTTTCATCAACGCGATCAGTGGCGAGACGACGATCGTCAGGCCATCCAGCAACAGCGCGGGTAGCTGATAACAGAGCGACTTGCCACCACCGGTCGGAAACACCGCGGCGGCGGACCGACCGGCCAGTAAGTGGGCGATAACATCGCGCTGACCGGGTCTGAATTGATCGAATCCGAAATACTGTTGCAGCGCCGATGACGCTTCTGCAGGCAGGGTTACTTCCACAGCGAATACTCCATTTTTGAACAGCGGTTCACCCCGTAGGGTGGTTGTAAGCGTTCACGCCAAAAGAGGCGCTCTGTACGTGCCTGTTCACAGTGCGACTGTCGTGCTCGTGGGGTAGGAGGTCGCACGGAACATACACGGGTATTTGAGTACGACCGACACCGCCTACGAGTGCGACAGGCGTGCTGTGAACAGTCACGGGTGGCTCGACCGTTCGGCACGCATGTGCGGAAACAAAATCACATCGCGTATCGACGGTGAACCGGTAAACAACATCACCAGGCGGTCGATGCCAATACCTTCGCCGGCGGTCGGCGGTAAACCATACTCGAGCGCTCGAATGTAGTCTGCATCATAATGCATCGCCTCATCATCACCGGACTCCAGATTTGCGACCTGGTCGCGGAAACGTGCGGCCTGATCCTCGGCGTCGTTTAACTCAGAAAAACCATTCGCCAACTCTCGGCCGCCAACAAAGAATTCGAATCGATCGGTGACCTGCGGGTTGTCATCGTTGCGTCTGGCCAGTGGTGACACTTCTGCGGGGTACGCGGTGATGAAGGTGGGATCGTTGAGTCGATGTTCTACTGTCGCCTCGAAAATTTCGGTCTGCAGTTTGCCAACCCCCCAATTGTCCTTTATCGCAATCCCCTTGTTGCGCGCTATCGACTGCATGGCCGCCAGCTCGTCGATATCGCCGGCGTAGATGTCCGGGTTGTAGCGGATGATGGCCTCGGCCATCGTCAGGCGTTCGAATGGCTTGGCAAAGTCGTAGCTGCCCTCGCCCTCTGGCGCCTCGATCGTGGTGCTGCCAACAACTTGTTCTGCAATTTCGCGCAACAGTGTTTCGGTCAGATCCATCAGGTCGTTGTAGTCGGCGTAAGCCTGATAAAACTCGAGCATGGTGAATTCAGGGTTATGCCGTGTTGACAGACCCTCGTTGCGAAAATTGCGATTGATTTCGAATACGCGCTCAAAGCCGCCAACCACCAGGCGCTTGAGATACAGTTCCGGCGCGATGCGCAAAAAAAGATCCATATCCAATGCGTTGTGATGCGTGATAAACGGCCGCGCTGCAGCGCCGCCTGGGATCACCTGCATCATCGGTGTCTCAACTTCAATATACTTGCGCGCATTGAAAAATTCGCGAATGTACTGGACGATCGCCGCACGCAAACGAAAAGTTTCACGCACCTGTTCGTTCATGATCATGTCGAGATAACGCTGGCGGTAGCGCTGTTCGGTATCGGTCAGGCCGTGCCATTTTTCGGGCAGTGGTCGCAGCGATTTAGTCAACAACCGCACCGACGAGACTTTGATCGTCAACTCACCCGTCTTGGTGAAAAACAGCTTGCCCTCGATGCCTAGCACATCGCCAACATCCATTTGTTTGAACTCGGCGTATTGCTCCTCACCGGTCGCAGCACCCTGTAAAAACAATTGAATCCTGCCAGAGGAATCCTGAAGCTGGGCAAAGCTTGCCTTCCCCATGACGCGCTTTGCCATCAACCGCCCCGCGATGGAGACTTTTTCTTCGTGACTGTCGAAGTATTCGCGATCGCGATGCTGGTGTTCCTCGAGAATATCCAGCGCCAGATCAGCCGGCCGGAAGTCGTTCGGAAACGCTGGCCCGCGCTCGCGGATTGCTGTCAGTTTCTCCCGCCGCTGGGCGATCAACTGGTTTTCTTCTTCGTTTGCCATGGTGTTCCGTTTGACCGAGTGCGGCCGAATGTAGGTTTGCTATCCAATGACGGCCGGCCAATAGTAGCCTGCCAGATGGCTCAGAGTCCGCTCTTGAGACTGGCCTCGATAAAGGGGTCGAGTGCACCGTCGAGCACCGCCTGGGTATTGCCGGTTTCAACATTGGTACGCAAGTCTTTAATGCGGGACTGGTCGAGTACATAGTTGCGAATCTGGCTGCCCCACCCGATATCGGACTTGCTGTCTTCAAGTTCCTGTTGATCACCGCGACGCTTTTGCATCTCCAACTCATACAACTTTGCCTTGAGCTGTTTCATCGCCTGATCCTTGTTCTTATGCTGTGACCGGTCATTCTGACATTGCACGACCACACCTGTCGGTCCGTGCGTAATTCGAACCGCCGATTCGGTTCGGTTGACGTGCTGACCGCCAGCACCCGACGCGCGATAGACGTCGATGCGCAGATCGGCAGGATTGATTTCGATCTCGACGCTGTCGTCTATCTCCGGCGCAACGAATACGGCCGCAAATGATGTGTGCCGGCGGCTGCCTGAATCGAACGGGGATTTTCGCACCAGTCGATGCACACCGGTCTCGGTGCGCAGCCAGCCAAATGCGTACTCGCCTTCAAACCGTACCGTTGCCGATTTGATACCGGCGACATCACCCGGTGAAGCCTCCATCAACTCGGTGCGAAAGCCGTGCGCCTCGCCCCAGCGCAAGTACATGCGCAACAGCATTTCCGCCCAGTCCTGTGCCTCGGTGCCACCGGAGCCGGACTGGATATCGATAAAGGCGTTGGCGCTGTCGTGTTCGCCGCTGAACATGCGCTGGAACTCGAGCTTTGCGACCTTGCTCTCCAGCGCCTGTAAATCCTGCTCGACCGAATCAAGCGTTTCCTGGTCTTCTTCCTCGCGCGCCATTTCGACGAGTTCGGCGGCATCGTCAAGACCGCTGCCGAGAGAACTCAGCAACTCGACGACGGTTTCAAGTTGCGCACGCTGCCGCCCTAGCGCCTGAGCGCGTTCGGGTTCATTCCAGACCGCCGGGTCTTCGAGCTCCATCTGAACTTCTTCGAGTTGCTCGCGCTTGGTATCGTAGTCAAAGATACCCCCTCAGCGCATCACCGCGCTCGCGAAGCTCTTCGATCTTGTTCAATGCCGGATTGATTTCCATTACTTCCCGTCAGTTTTGGGTGTGTCAGATGGTTACTATTCTAGCGCGTGACGCTGTGCCACGCTGATCAACTTCCGTCAGTCGTCGATTCATCGTCCAGTGGCGCCATGTACTGCACGCCAAGCTGCAGCGACTCACTGCCTGAGTAGCGATTGACACCGAGTGAATAAACCACCTGCCAGCGTCGTGCCTGTGCTGGATCAACGCGCTGGTTGAACGCAATGGCGGCCAGCTCGCGCCCGCCATCGCAACGCTTCAAACGCAGTCGCGAATGACTGGTGCCGACCGGTCTGATATCGGTGATTTCGAAGGTGTCGTCGAACAGCGGCGCCGGAAACCCCTGACCCCAGGGTTGCAGCAGCTCCAGTTCGCGGGCGTGATCGAGGTTGAAATCGTCGTCGTCGAGACAGCCGTCTGTCAACCACTCGCGCTCGGGCAAACGCCCGTCGAGCACGCGCGTGACCTCAACGCGAAAACACTGATCAAATCGTGCCAGGTCGCGCTCAGCGAGACTCAGGCCGGCGGCCATGGCGTGGCCGCCAAACTTCTTTAACAAACCAGGTGTGGTGGCGGCGATCGCGCTCAGCACATCGCGCAGGTGCACACCGGGTATCGATCTGCCAGATCCCTTGAGCTCTCCATTGCCAGACTTGGCGAAGGCAAACACCGGGCGGTTACAGTGTTCACGAATCCGACCGGCCACAATTCCGACGACGCCCTCGTGCCAATCTTCGCGGTACAGACTGATCGCCTCGGGGAACTGTTTTTCGCTGTGTGCCTGCAGAATGGCATCGACCTGTTCCAGAGCAACTTCACGCATGCCACCCTCGATTTCACGTCGCTGCCGGTTGAGGGTGTCGAGCTGGCGGGCAATTTTTGTCGCGTTGACCTCGCCGCTGCTCAACAGGCATTCAATGCCGATGCTGATATCGTCCAGCCGGCCAGCCGCGTTCAGTCGAGGACCGATACAAAATCCCAGATCTTCGGCGCGGGCGAGCCTGTGGTCGCGACCGGCAACGATGAACAAAGCCAGCACCCCCGGCCGGGTGCGGCCAGCGCGAATCCGCCGCAGGCCCTGTTCGACCAGAATGCGGTTATTACGATCCAGCGGTACCACATCGGCGACCGTGGCAATCGCCACCAGGTCCAGATAGTCGGCCATGACAGGTCGCGCAAGCCGCTGCTTTTCGAACCAGCCGTCATCGCCAAGCCGCCGGCACAGTACCGCCAGCACATAAAAGATGACACCGGCGCCGCACAGATTGCCACCGCCACTGTCGTCATCCAGCCTGTTGGGATTGACCAGCGCGTCGGCTGCCGGCAGCTCGTCGGGTGGCAGATGATGATCGGTGACCAGCACTTTGATGCCCGCGGCTCGCGCGGCCTCGACGCCGTCGTGCGAGGCGATGCCGTTGTCGACGGTGACGATCAGGTCGGGCTCACGAGGTGTCGCTATTTCGACAATCTGACGCGACAGTCCGTAGCCGAACTCGAATCGATTGGGCACCAGCCAATCGACGTTGGTGGCACCCATCGCGCGCAGTGCGTGAACGGCGATTGCGGTGCTGGCGGCGCCATCGGCATCGTAGTCACCGATGATCAGGATGCGTCTGCCGGCGGTGATTGATTCGTGCAGTAGCGTCACAGCGCGCGGCAGGTCGACCATGCTATCGGGCCGGAGCATCCCGTTCAGGGCCAATTGCAAGTCGCCGGTGGACTGTACACCCCGGGCTGCCAGCACGCGCCCGATAAAGCTGCAGCCATGTAACTGGCCCGCCAATTGCGCGTCGTATGCCCGACGCCGCACGGTATCACCGGTCATTGACAGGCTCCAGAAAGCGATCAAACGGACGCGGGCGAATCCAGAACCTGCGCCGCGCTCGATAGTCCAGCCGCCACCAGTGGGTCCCAGTCCACAGGTCAAGCTCGGCGATTCCAGTGGCGGCCAGTCGTTTCCACAAAGGGGCGAATAGCGATGTTTCCAGCTCGCCCAGCACACGCTGGCGCAAGGCGGCATCGCCGGTGTTGACGGCCGTTTGCAGACGGCGTTCGACAACCAGGCTTGCGCCCGAGCTGATAAGATCGTCTGGCAGCCGGTCGTGCCAGGTCGCCTGGGTGAATTGTGCGAGGCTTCGGGTGTAGAAATCATCGCCGATAACCTGCCGATCGACAGGGCTGCCAATGAGGTCAGGCATGCTGCCTTCACCCCACAACCACAGTGAATTGACCGGCAACTGCCCGCGCTTTTCACGCTCGAGATTGACCGGATGATCGAACAGAATCATCTGACACTCAGTGAGCAGCCGCTGCCAGTAACCGGCATCAACCCCGCTGGCACGAGTGGTGCCGATGTTGTGACCAATGGCGGCGGTGAGGCTCGTGGTCTGTATCTCCAGACCCCGGTTACCGTGCAGATACCACCGCTGGGCCGCACCCGCCGTCAGCTGCAATGCATCGACGGCGAGGTGCTTATTGAGCGCGTCGACCAGCGCCTGCGCCTCGTCGATGGATAGATCGAGCAGAATCGGATCACCGAGCAAAACACTATGCATATCAATTTGTTGATAGACCGGATCGGCTCGAAAAAGCAGACTCGACTGTTCGCCAGCTCGAGCCAGGTCAGGTACCTCCCGGTGCGCACCCAGAATTGCCGCACAGGTAGTACACGCAGGCAAGTTGACATTGAACCAATCGAGCACCAATTGCTCAAACGAGCGGGCGTCGGCGTTTGCCACCTCCGCCCTGCTAAGCAACCGACCAAGCGCCGGCAGATCAGCGTGATCACCGCCCGGTTCGACAGGTTGCAACAACCCGGGCAACAATAGACAAAACGACCTCGGCCGCGGGTTCGACGGACTTTCCGCTGTCTCAGATTTTGCAGAGTTTACAGACATGAACAAGACAAAAATAATCGTGTTGCTGGCGGCGGTTGCACTGATAGCAGCGTTTTTTTTGTTCGACCTCGGGCAATATCTATCGCTCGATTTTCTGAAGGAAAAACACCAGACTATACTCGCTTTCTACGCACAGAACCGACTGCTGACGCTCGCCGGCTTTTTCGCCGCCTATGTGCTGGTCGCCGCACTGTCGCTGCCTGGTGCTGCGATTCTCACCCTTGCGGCAGGCGCAATTTTCGGATTTCTGACGGGCCTGGTGCTGGTGTCTTTTGCCTCAACACTGGGCGCCACCATCGCGTTTCTGGTCTCGCGCTTTCTCTTCAGGGAGTCGGTTCAGGCCAAGTTCGGCAACCAGCTTAGTGCTATCAATCGCGGTGTAGAGGAAGAAGGGGCGTTTTATTTGTTCACCCTGCGTCTGATCCCGGCGGTGCCATTTTTCGTCATCAACCTGCTGATGGGCCTGACGCCAATCAAAACCGGTATCTATGCGATCGTCAGCCAATTGGGCATGCTCCCGGGCACTGCAGTATTTGTCAACGCAGGTGCGCAATTGTCTAAAATCGAATCGCTGAAGGATATTCTCTCGCCCGGACTGATCGGCGCATTTGTGCTGCTGGGTATCTTCCCGATCGTGGCCAAGAAAATCATCGCTTACTACAAACAGAATAAGGTCGCAGCCCTATGAGCGGTCCGTACGAACAACCGAGCCACTTCGACACCAACGTCATCGTCATCGGCGCCGGTTCCGGTGGCCTGGTCACAGCACTGATCGCCGCGGCAGTTAAGGCACGCGTGACGTTGATCGAACGCCACAAAATGGGTGGTGATTGCCTGAACACCGGCTGTGTGCCGTCCAAGGCGCTGATCCGTTCGGCGAAATTCCTGTCGGATGTGGCAAATTCAAAAAAATATGGTGTCCACACCGCCAGTGCCGAATTCGACTTCGCCGAGGTCATGGAACGCGTGCAGGGCATCATCAAACGAATCGAACCACACGATTCCGTCGAACGCTTCACCGGCCTGGGTGTCGACTGCATCATGGGCGAGGCACGCGTGGTCAGCCCCTGGGCGGTCGAAGTGAACGGCCAGACCATCACCGCGAGAAACATCGTTCTGGCGACTGGCGCCCGCCCGTTCGTACCACCGATCAACGGCCTGGATCAAGTTAGCTGGTATAACTCGGACACGCTTTGGGACTTGCGCGAGCAACCGCGTCGTATGGTGGTACTCGGCGGTGGCCCCATTGGTTGCGAGCTGGCTCAGTCTTTCGCCCGACTTGGCAGTGAGGTCTCGCTGGTCGAGATGGCCCCGCGGATCATGGTTCGCGAGGACGAAGATATCTCGGACATGATCCAAAAGCGTTTCGAAGCCGAGTCGATGCAGGTACTGACCGGCACGCGTGCGGTTGAATGTCGACGCGACGGTGACAAGCAATTGCTGGTCTGCGAGCGCGACGGCGAGACGCTGGAACTTCCGTTTGACGGGCTGATGGTCGCTATTGGGCGCAAGCCAAACGTAGAAGGGTTCGGGCTCGAAGAGCTCGGCGTCGAGTTGCGCAAAAACACCACCGTCGCGACCGACGACTTTCTGCGCACCAACTTCCCGAGCATTCTGGCGGTAGGAGATGTCACCGGGCCGTACCAATTCACCCACACCGCCTCGCACCAGGCGTGGTTCGCCGCCGTCAACAGCCTGTTCGGCATGGTGAAAAAGTTCCGCGTCGACTACTCAGTCGTGCCGTGGGCCACCTTCACTGATCCGGAAGTCGCACGCGTGGGGCTAAACGAGACTGAAGCGAAAGAAAAAAACATTCCCCATGAAGTCACCACTTATGACATCGGCTCGCTCGACCGCGCCGTCGCAGACAGCAGCGATTACGGCCTGGTCAAGGTACTCACCGTACCGGGCAAAGACAAAATACTGGGCGCGACCATCGTTGGCGCACACGCGGGCGACCTCTTGACCGAATATGTTTTCGCGATGAAGCACAAGCTGGGTCTAAACAAGATTCTGGGCACCATCCACAGCTACCCGACAATGGCCGAGGCAAACAAATTCGCCGCCGGCAACTGGAAACGGGCCAATGCGCCGCAAAAACTACTGGGCTGGGTAGAGAAATTTCACACCTGGCGACGCGGAAAAAAATAGCCGCGCGAGCGTCATTTATTGCGAGTCAATCATCGTGGGCTTGCCGATGTGGTAGCCCTGGGCGAAGTCGACGCCCATATCCCTGAGTTTGTCGAGCACGGCTTCATTTTCGACATACTCGGCGATCGTCTTCTTGCCTAGCGTCTGGCCAATGTCATTAATCGCCTTGACCATCGCAAAATCGATCGGATCTTCGAGAATGTCCCGGACAAACAGACCATCGATTTTCAGATAGCTGACCGGCAGATTTTTCAGATAGGCAAACGACGACAAGCCGCTGCCAAAATCATCGAGAGAAAACTGACAGCCGAGCTCACCGACCTTTTTCATGAAGCCGGAGGCGACGGTCAGGTTGGCAATGGTCGCCGTCTCGGTCACCTCAAAACAGATGCGCGATACATTGACTTTGGCACTCGATAGTTTCTTCATCAAAAGACGGGTGAATTCTTCATCGGCGAAGGACTGACCGATCAGATTAATGCCGCACATGCGCAGACTTTCGGTCATGTGCGGCTGGCTCGAAAGCCACCCCAGCGCCGCATCGACCACAGCCAGATCAATCCGCGCCGCCAACCCGTAGCGCTCTGCTGCCGGCAGGAATGCACGCGGGCTCACCAGTTCGTTGTCCGGTGTCATGATGCGCATGAGCAACTCGGCATAGCGGCCGGACTGATCATCGTCCGCCAGTGGCTTGATTTGCTGCATCATCAGGCGAATCCGCCCTTCATCCAGCGCCGAATTGATCAGTTCTACCCACGGTCGCTCACCGCTGCGCGCTTCGCGTTGGTTTTCGTCGGCCTGAAACACAGCCACCCGATTGCGGCCCTGATTTTTCGCATCGTAGCAGGCAGAATCTGCCGCGCCGAACACAGCCGATCGGGACTCCCAGCGCTCATCGACGATCACAAGACCAATGCTCGCGCCCACCGAGAATCGATTGTCTTCCCACAGGAACTGAAAGTTCTCGACCTCGGCGCGAATCTGGTTCGCCAAGCGCAACGCCTCGTTCAGACCGACGTTAAATACCAGCACGCCGAATTCGTCTCCACCCAGTCTGGCCAGCACATCACTTTTTCGCACAAGGCCTGTAAACATGGCTGACAACTGGCGCAGCAGTTCATCTCCGGCCAGATGCCCACTCGTGTCGTTAACGGTTTTGAAGTTGTCGAGATCGATAAAACACAGCGCGTGGGTACTATTGCCATTGCGCGCCGATGCAACCGCTTCATCACACCTTTTCTCAAACTCGCGACGATTGACCAAGCCGGTCAGCGCATCGTGGCTGGCGTGATAGGCCACGGCCACGGACTCTTCGTAGTTGCGCGTGATGTCACGTCCACCGCCGCGATAACCAACAAACTGGCCATCGCCATCAAACACTGGCACCGCCGACATACGCAACACGGCAACGCGCCCGTCACCGGTCTGCCATTGCAGTTCGCGATCGCGCAACATCTGGTGGCGTTTCATGTCGCTGAGGATGTCATCCCAAACGCCCTGACTGTCCGGCACCGCCATGTTGCGAGCGAGCTCCGCCAGCGTTCGCCCGTTTAAGGTCGACGCATCGAACGCTGCCGCCGAGTGCGCCAGTGGATCGTAGCGGGTGACGCGAAAGTCGGCATCTACTTCAATCAGAAAGTCGGCCGCAGCATGCGCAAAATCGCGCAGGCGGATCAAATCGTCCTGTGCTGCTTCCGGTTGCGGGTTGCCAGCAGGCACGCGCTGCAGGCTAAACAGACTGCGCAATTGTCCATGCCATTCCAGCATGCTGACGGCGACGTGATGGCGCGCGCCTGAGAATTGCGTGGTCAGGTGCACTGGCTCGTTCAAGTGATTGCGATGGCGCGTACCGGCCTCAATTTGCGCGCGATCGCGATCCGTGAACAGCTGACTGATATCGCCACCCGCAGTCAACTCGCCCGTGAAAAGTGCCGCAGCGGCCGGGTTGTTGTAGCGCAACGTCCAGCCGTCGCAAATCATCATCGGATTAGGCAGCGAATCAAAAATCAGTGGCTGTGGCGGCGCGATGGCACCCTGGGCTGGCTTACCCGTCTCGTTGCTTTGACGCCGATGCCCCCTGCGCCGTTCGATATAGGCTCGGCTACCCTGCGGTTGGGTGTTTTCGATCGCATCGACGTTTGCCGACACGTAGAGGGCCTCGGCTGGCAGGCCATTCCACCGCACCGGCAGCCGATGCACGCGCAGCAATTGCCCTGCCTCGTAGACCGAAGACTGATGCTCGGAGGCGGCATCCAGCCAGCCCTTTAGCTGAGCGCTGACAGGCGCCTCGGTCAGATCGTGCAGTTTAAGCCAGTTATTGTTGGTATAGAGTGTTTGATAGTCGCGATGAACCAGCACCCCCCATGGCGCATGGGCGGTCAGCTCGCGCATCTGCAGCAGACTGACAAACATATTCTGCTGCGCCGCCGGCAACAGCGCCATATCGACGATCTGCACCTCCAGGCCTGCCAGTACACCCCGGCGCGATAACAATGGCTGTGTGCAGATTGTTTTACCGCCGAGTCGATTCGACAGCAGCCCCCCATCGATAAAGGCAGGCTCCAGCGAATCGCGCACCAGCTTGTCACTGTCCCGGATTAGCCGAGCCGCCTGCCGGGGCAGCAGGTCGAAATCGTTACGATCTACAATGCTTGAGGCCGATTTCAACCGCATGGCACTGGCATAGCCAAGGGTGCACACTCGGTAGCGCAATTGCAGATCTTTAAGCGCAACGCTGTTCGACTGATTGACATCCAAACCTGATGGTCCGATCACTGGCTCGGATCCGAGCAGGAGCGCTTCGTCTGATGACAGAACAGACCGGCAGTGTGCGACTGGTTTTGCTTGCAGTTTGCCAAGATTGCGAAAGCGCCGGGCGGGGTTGGCCGGACTGTATCAAATCACACCGGCAATCGATTCAACCACATCACAAATCGTTCGCCCATTGGATATGCGCCCGGGGCAACTTGCAGGCGAGTACCCAGAGTGGCGCAGGCCGCTTCCACAAAAGGTGTGGCGATTTCGTCGGCGCCATGCGCCGCAATATGCAGCAGCGCGATCGCGCTGCAGTGGGTGTGTTCAAAACCTGTCCGGCGAAGTAGTTGCCGGCTATTCGCCCGTTAGTACCCCGGTACTACTGCCACTGCCTGCATAGGCTTGCGATACCGACTCCACTGCTCTGCCTGCCGGCGCTTCAATGGGCTCGTTAGACAGGGAATCGACCACGCTTTCAATGCGACTGAGGCCAACGTAGAGACTGGATTGTTCTTCACGCGAGAGCCCCGACAGCAATTGCTCGTTGCGTGCTTCCATCATCGTGTGCACGCGGTCAAACTTCTCGCGACCGGCGTCGCTCAGGTCGAGCAGTACATTGCGAGACTGTCCGTTGCTTGTATCTGCGACGAGCAGGCCGTTTTTTAACATCGACTTGACGGTTCTGCTAATCTGCCCTTTGTCCATGCCGATGCGCACTCTGACATCGGCCTGACTCAACGGCCCGCCGCGAGCGATCAGCGCCAGAATACGCCATTCCGGCAAACGTAAATCTGCAAGTTTCTGCACCGCTTGACCCACCTGCCGGCTGATCTTCGCCTGAACCACGTTTAGCTTCAGACTGATAAGCGAATGCAGTGCCCCTTCGTCGATCTGGTTTTCCATCTGGGAATTGTTTCGCCTCAACTTGTAGAATCGCCAACGTACAGACTGACAGCGATCACGTGAATACTACGTGAATTCATATTGCAGATACCTTACAAATAACAGGGTATTCAAGTCTGTACAGCCCTGAACCCACCCTCCGTGTCAGTAACGAATCAAACCTGCTTTTTATTCCTGGAACGATCATGAGCGTACAAATAAAACTCGAAAATCTGTCACAACTAATGATTGACGCGCTTTGCCATCACAAGACCTCACCGGGCAATGCGACGGCCGTCGCAAAGGCCCTTGTTGCCGCAGAGGCCCAGGGGCTCGGCGGTCACGGCTTGTCGCGATTGCACGCCTACTGTGGACAAGCGGCGAGCGGTAAGGTTCAAGGATTTGCTAAACCCGAATGCTCGATCATCGCGCCCTCGATGATTCGCATTGATGCCGGAAACGGTTTTGCCTATCCGGCAATCGAACTCGCGGTCGAGTCTTGTGCCAAAGCCGCGCGGCAAAACGCCATCTGCTGCGCGTTGATCGGTAACTCCCATCATTTTGGTGCCGCCGGGCTTGCCGTTGAAGAAATAGCGGCCGGCGGACAGATCGCGATCATGACAGGAAACTCACCAAAGGCCATCGCCCCGGCGGGCGGTAGTCAGCCGTTGTTCGGCACGAACCCGATCGCCTTCGCCGCTCCGCGCAGCAGTCAACCGCCGCTGGTCATCGATCTGTCGCTATCAACGGTTGCGCGCGGCAAAGTGATGGTCGCGGCACAACGCGGTGAAGCGATTCCAACCGGATGGGCGCGGGATGCCAGCGGTAATCCGACGACCGACGCACAGGCAGGCCTCGACGGATCAATGGAGGCGATCGGCGGGGCCAAGGGCGCGATGCTCGCAATGATGATCGAGATATTGGTGGCCGGGCTGACGAGTTCCCACTTCGGGTTTGAGGCGACATCCTTTTTCACCGCCGACGGCGCACCGCCCCGCACCGCGCAAATGCTAATCGTAATCGACCCCATGGCGGCTGGCGCCGGCGACTTCGATCAGCGACTGGAATCGCTGATCACAGCGAT
>CAZYDV010000092.1:0-19088 GCA_964646405.1 uncultured Granulosicoccaceae bacterium
GATCTGTTCGGCCAGTTTGCGCTTGCCGAATCGCTTGCCAGCGAAGTAGGCGCCTATATCGGCACAGGCGACCAGCACGATGATATAGATGACGTAGCCCGGCCCGAGCGGCCGCGTGCGCAGCCAGTACAGACAAATGACTGCCAATAATACAGTAAAGCATCCCTGTGCCAGTGCGCCGTATCGAGGATTACCGTCGTCAGCGAGTACCGGCCGAAGATAGAGGTCGAGCGCGATCGCGCCCCATAGCAACACACCGGCCAGCACCAGCGGTGTCAGCATGCCGATCGACGATACCCACATGGCCAGTAAGGTCAGAACGGCCATGCCGCCAATTAAGCCCCACTGCGCCAGAGGCGAATCGCCGAGGTTGCACAGATTGCCCCACTCCCGCACACACAGCAGCGCCCCGACCAACAGCAGTGCGCCATACCAGAAATCTGACCAGCCAAGCACTGCCCACAGTATGAGTACAGCCAACACCAGCCCGGTGATAATTCTCTGTTTAAGCATTGTTTTCTCGATCCCGAATTTGCTCGCCAGTCTGCCCGAACCGACGTTCTCTGCCATTAAAAAAACCGATCGCGCGATCGAGTTCGTCCACTCCGAAATCCGGCCAGAGTGTATCGGTAAAAAAGAGTTCGGTGTATGCCAGATGCCAGAGCAGATAGTTGCTCAAACGCTGCTCACCACCGGTGCGGATAAACAGGTCAGGCTCCGGGTCGTCGCCAATACAGGTGTGCCGCGATAACAGTTTGCTATCGACATCTGCCGCCTTCAACTCGCCCCGCTCTACCTGACTTGCGATTGTCTCCATGGCTCGGGTCAGTTCCCAGCGGCCGCCATAGTTGACAGCGATGTTCAGTCGCATCCCGGTATTGCCCGATGTTTTTTGATCTGCCGCCAGCATGTCGTTCTGCAAGCCAGTCCGGAATCCGGTCAGATCGCCGATGAATCGCACCCGTATGTTGTTCTCGTGCAGTTTATCGACCTCACCACGCAGGGTGCCGCGGAACAGCTCCATCAGAAAACTGACCTCCTGCTCAGGACGCTTCCAGTTTTCGCTGCTGAACGCGAAAACGGTCAGCACCTTGATCTCGCGTCGCGCACAGCCTTCGACCAACTGTCTGGTGGCCTTGACACCCGCCTGATGCCCGGCGCTACGCCCCAACCCGCGCTTTTGTGCCCAGCGCCCGTTGCCATCCATGATCACGGCAATATGCTCCGGCATTTTATCGAGCGAACCAGCGCTCACCGGCAGAACCTCAGCGTCACCGGAGTGATGTCCATCAGACTTCCATCAGTTCGGCCTTCTTGGCCTCCAGCAGCTCGTCGACCCGGGCGACGTACTCGTCCGTCACCTTTTGGACAAGGTCCTGTCCCCGGCGTTCGTCGTCCTCGGAGATTTCCTTCTCGCGTTGCAATTCCTTCAGATCACTGTTGGCATCGCGACGAATATTGCGTACGTTGACACGTGCACTTTCAGCCTCCTGACTGACCACGCGCACCAGATCGCGGCGGCGTTCTTCAGTCAGCGGTGGCATCGGTATGCGTATTACCGTGCCGGCCGTCGATGGATTCAGTCCCAGATCAGAATTGATGATGGCCTTTTCTATCGGACTCACCAGATCTTTCTCCCACGGCGTGACACTGAGTGTTCTGGCGTCTTCGATCGTGAGTTTGGCCACCTGATTCAGCGGTGTCGCGCTACCGTAGTAGTCCACCTTGATGTGATCGAGCAGGCTGGTATGAGCACGACCGGTTCTGATGCGGCTGAACTCTTTTTGCAGCACCTCGACACTCTTGCCCATCCGCACCCCGGCATCCTTGGCAATATCGTCAATCATTTCTACCCGTCTCCTGGCTCTACGCGAGCGCCTCGGTCAACACCCGAGCGCCCAAACAGTAAAAAATAACAAACCTCGTTGGGTCGTGACCTATCGACACCAGCATGCACTGGGGCAGCGTTTTGGCCGACCCGGCAGGCGCACGCGAATAGCGGCCCACGACTCACGCTATTTTGCCGCAAAAAAAAGCCGGACATGGCCCGGCTTTTCGAAAAGCAACAATTGCAGGCTCAGGCGTGCCGCCACCCTGCACACGCAGGCGGCATTGCCCGCGCGGTTCTCGGTTGACACCAGGCTTTCGGCTGGCGGCGATCTGTCTACTCGCCCTTGACTTGCGCCATTACCTCTTCGGCAAAGTTCTCCTGCTTCTTCTCGATGCCTTCGCCGACCTCGAATCGGGCAAAGTAAGCCACTGACGCGCTGCTGGCCTTCAGCAGTTTTTCAACCGTTTGATCGGGATCCTTGACGAACGGCTGCCCCATCAGCGTGATCTCTGCCAGGTACTTGCGCAGGCGACCCTGGACCATCTTCTCGATGATCTCCGCAGGCTTGCCACTATCGGCCGCTTCGGCTTCCAGGATCTGCTTTTCTTTGTCGAGCATCTCGGCAGGTACGTCATCTGCACCTATGCAGACCGGTCGACTGGCGGCCACATGCATTGCGATATCGCGTGGCAGTGATTCGTCGCCACCTGCAACTTCGGTAATGACGCCAATGCGTTGCCCGTGCATGTACTCACCGACGGTACCGCCGCCGCTTTCGTGTCGGGCGAATCGGCGAATCTGGATGTTCTCACCCAGCTTGGCCACCAGTTCCTGACGCGTGTGCTCAAGCGTCTTGCCGCCACTGGACGCATCGCCAAGCGCTTCGACATCAGCCGGGTTGTCGGCCAGCACCGCGGCGCAAACCGAGTTGGCGAAGCCAACGAAGTCATCGCCCTTGGCAACGAAATCGGTCTCGCAGTTAATCTCGACCATCGCGATGGCTTTACCGTCATCCGAACAGGCAGTCGCAATCACGCCTTCCGCGGCGGTACGGCCGGCTTTTTTGTCCGCTTTGGCCAGACCGGAGATCCGCATCTGCTCGATCGCCGTGTCCATGTTGCCATCGGCCTCAACCAGCGCCTTCTTGCACTCCATCATGCCAGCGCCGGTGCGCTCGCGCAGTTCTTTTACCTGTGCAGCTGTAATAGCCATAGTGTTGTCATTTATCCTGTATTACACGACGCCGGGCACTGGAGTCCCGGCGGTGAATTCTACTGATTGCCTGCGGCGTACCCCATGATAAGACGGGGCACCAGAGGCTTACTGAGCCTGGTGAATATCAGGCTTCCGGCTTGCTCGCATCGTCTGCCGCGGGGGCGGCATCCGCTGCTGCTGGCACTGGATCCGCTGCCGGAGCAGCTTCAGCGGCGGCAGGTGCAGGTGCAGGTGCAGGTGCCGGGTCCGCTGCCGGTGCGGGCGCCGCCGTTGTGTCAGTCGCAGTCGCGTCAGCCTGTGCGGCTGCGGGTTCTGCGGCGGGCGCGGGTTCTGCGGCAGCCGCAGGCTCTGCAGCAGGCGCCGGTGCCGCATCGGCGACAGGTGCCGGATCTGCTGCGGCTGCGGGTTGCTCTTCAACAAATTCACCCGTCTTGCCAACCGCACCTGCTGTCTTGCCATTTTGTACAGCGTCGGCCGCGGCATCAGAAAACAATTGAATCGCGCGGACGGCATCGTCGTTGCCGGGAATCACATAGTCGATATCATCGGGCGAGTTGTTGCTGTCAACCACTGCGACAATCGGAATGCCCAACTTTCGAGCTTCCGCGATCGCAATCTTCTCGTGCCCGGTGTCGATGACAAACAGCGCATCGGGAAGCCGTTCCATCTTCTTGATACCACCCAGGCTCTTCTCGAGTTTCTCGAGTTCACGGCGCAGTGTCAGGGCTTCTTTTTTGCTCAGGCGCTCTTCACCACCACTGGTGAACATCTCTTCGAGCTCAAGCATTCGCTTAACCGACTGCTTGACCGTCTTGAAATTGGTCATCATGCCGCCTGGCCAGCGACGGTTCACATAAGGCATGTTGCAGGCATTCGCCGCGTCTTTGATCGCTTCGCGTGCGGCGCGCTTGGTACCAACGAACAGCACTCTGCCGTTCTTTGAAGACAACTTACCCAGGAAATTCAATGCATCATCGAGCGCCGGGACGGTGTTCTCGAGGTTGAATATATGAATCCGGTTGCGCTCGCCGTAGATGTAGGGTGCCATTTTCGGGCACCAGAAGCGCGTTTGGTGGCCGAAATGCACGCCTGCTTCGAGCATTTGCCGCATACTGACTTTTGACATGGTTTTCTCTTTTGAGTTGGGTTGAGCCTCCACTCCATCCCGTTGCCAACTCGCGCAAGGCGAGCACCCGACAAACAGGTTTACAGGAGTGTGAGAATTTGGTGGCTCAGCGCCACCAGTGAATACTGGTTCTTCAACCAGTTAACCGCCAAGTATATGTGACTTTTTACGACTTATCCATACCCTGACGGGAATCCTGTACCGGGGTTCTGCCGGCCTGTCATCGTCAGTCCGGCGACCATCGCAATCCATTCGGTTCCGCAAACTTCGCTCACGCCAGAACGGCCTTTGTCTGCAGCCACACCAAAAATGATGCCAGCGCGGTGCACAACGGTTCCATCCGCATCGCATACGGGTGACAATACGACACCCTCAATCTCAGGATACACCCGCTCGATGGCACCGCCACTTTCAGTTCCGATCAAAACGCCGGCCGACGTCGAGCACATGCGGGTTGCCGGCCGAATGGCGGCCGAGGTGCTCGACATGATTACTGAACACGTCAAGCCCGGCGTGACCACCGAGGCGCTCAACACGCTATGCCACGAGTACATCACCGGCAAACTCGATGCCGTTCCCGCGCCGCTGAACTATCGCGGCTTTCCCAAATCGATCTGCACATCGATCAATCATCAAGTCTGCCACGGCATTCCGGGTGAACGAGTCCTGAAAAAGACCGATATCGTCAACATCGATATCACCGTGATCAAGGATGGATATCACGGCGACACCAGCCGCATGTTTCACGTGGGTGAACCGAGCATCAAGGGCCGCAGAATCTGCGATGTGGCGCTGGAGTGCCTCAATCGCGGCATCGCCGTCGTCAAACCCGGCGCGACGCTGGGCGATATCGGGCACGCCATACAGACTTTCGCCGAACGCGAGCGCTGCTCGGTCGTGCGGGAATATTGCGGCCACGGGATCGGACGCTCCTTTCACGAAGAACCTCAGGTGCTGCACTATGGCGCCAGCGGTACCGGCCTGAAACTCGCTGCCGGCATGGTGTTCACTATCGAGCCAATGATTAATCAAGGCAAACGGCACGTGAAACTGCTGGCCGACGACTGGACCGTCGTCACCAAGGATCGCAGCTTGTCTGCACAGTGGGAACACACGGTGCTGGTCACTGAGGACGGCTACGAGCTGCTGACTCTGTCACCAACAGAATTCTGATCTCGACGCGCTCGGGAGTAGCCATCATCAACTCGCACGACCCCGCCACCATTGGTAGCGACGACCTGGATCAGCTTGGCGTCCAGCTGGCCTCAGTCGACGCCGCGAATTGCTCCATAGTCGCCTGCAAGAGTGCACTGCAGGCAGGCAACGAAATACTGTTGCGTGCCTATCATGACGGCGCACTGGCAACCGATCTCGTCGCCCACCAATCGCACTTTACCGATCAGTTACTGCAGCGTCTGTGGGCCCACCATATCCCCCACCAAGCGTCACAACAGCTGAGCCTGATCGCGGTCGGCGGTTATGGCCGGGAGGAACTCCATCCGCGTTCTGACATCGACATCCTGATCCTGACCGCAACCGATTACACCGAAATGGATTCGGCCATCGGGGAGTTTGTGACGGCGCTGTGGGATGTCGGGATGGATGTTGGCCACAGCGTGCGCGACATCGCAACCTGCGTCGAAGAGGCGATACGCGACCTGCACACCATAACCAACCTGCTCGAGTGTCGCCTGCTGGCCGGCAGCCCGAAGCTGCACGCTGATCTTTGCCAGCAGGTTGCGCCGGACAGAATCTGGTCCGCCTCTGAGTTTTTTATTGCCAAGCGCCAGGAGCTGCGCGAGCGCCACATCAAGTTCCAGAACACCGCTTATCGACTTGAACCCAACCTCAAGGAAAGCCCCGGCGCGCTGCGCGATATCCACACGATCCAGTGGTTGTTGATTCGCCAATACGGATCACCCGATTTACAGGCGCTGGTGGCCGACCAGTACCTGACCGAATCCGAGCTCACCGAACTGATTGCCGGTCGCAATCACCTGTGGCGAATTCGTTTTCTGCTGCATCACATGGGCAAGCGCAAGGAAGATCGACTGCTGTTCGATTTCCAGCGCAACCTGGCGCTGGCATTTGGCTATCCGGATGAGCCCGGCAACGAACCAATCGAAAAATTCATGCAGCAGTACTATCGCACGGTGTCGCGACTGGAACGACTGTCCTCCATGCTGCTACAGCTAATGCAGAACGCGTTCGTCCCGGGATCGAGTGAAGTGGACAGCACGCTGAACAAACGTTTTGTCGCGCGCAATCATTACCTGGAGGCAGCGCACCCGAAAGTCTTCGAAAACTACCCGCCGGCGATTCTGGAACTCTTTCAGGAATTTGCCGCGCACGAAGACATACAGGGCATAGGCGCGAACACGTTGCGGCTACTGCGCAGCAACCTGCACCTGATTAACAGCGGGTTCCGCGCCGACATGATTGCGCGTGACCTTTTTATGCAGCTCTTCCGTGAACCGCAAAAGATCACCCGCAAGCTCCGCATGATGAACCGCTACGGGGTGCTGGCCGGTTACCTGCCCGCGTTTGAGAAAATCGTCGGGCGAATGCAGTACGACCTCTTCCACATCTACACCGTAGATGAACACACGATTATGGTGATCCGCAACCTGCGACGTTTTGCGCTACCCCAACACCGCGACGAATTCCCGCATTGCTCAGCGATCATGGACAACGTCGACAAACCCGAACTGCTCTACATCACCGCCCTGTTTCACGACATTGCCAAAGGTCGTGGTGGCGACCATTCAATACTGGGCGCCGAGGATGCCGATCACTTCTGCCAGCGCCACGGCCTGAGTGCCGCCGACTCACGACTGGTTGTCTGGACCGTTCGCCACCATCTGGATATGTCGATGACTGCTCAGCGCAAGGACATTTCCGATCCGCAGGTGGTACAGACATTCGCAAGCCTGGTGGGCTCGCAACGCTACCTCGACTTTCTCTACTTGCTGACCGTGGCCGACATACGCGGCACCAACCCGGAACTGTGGAACAGCTGGAAAGAAAACCTGCTGCGCCAACTGTACGACAATACACAGCATGCACTGGCCAGAGGTCTCGACAATCCGATCGATAAGCTCGACCTGATCCACGAGAAAAAGGTCATGGCGCGCGAACTGTTAAGCACCAGCAAAACTTCCAAAGCCAAAATTGATCGATACTGGAAGGATTGGCTCGACACGTACTTTCTGCGTTACAGCGCCGATGAAATACGCTGGCACACAGAGAACATCGCCTCGCACAAAGGTCGATCGCCGCTGGTGGCATTGCGCCACACGCTGGAGCGCGGTTCCACCGAGATTTTCATCCACACCGACGATCGCGAATATCTGTTTGCCAATGTGGCTGCGGTGCTGGATCGGTTGGGGCTGACGATCGTCAACGCGCAAATTATGACTTCTCACAGTGGCAAGGCATTAGATACGTTCTTTGTTCTCGAGCGCGACGGCAGTCCGATCTCGGAACAGACCCGTTCAGATGCGATCCGCGACAGCCTCATAGAAGCGTTAGCAGACAACGACAGCAAACCCGCACTCAGCGTTCTGCCAGCGCCGCGTCGCCTGCAACATTTTACCGTCGAGCCGATCATCGAGTTCGACAATGACTCCGCTACCAATTACACAAGCCTTGCGATTACCACCATCGACCGTCCCGGCCTGCTGAGCATGATTGGACATGCGCTAACCGTAAATAAAGTCCGAGTGATTGCCGCTAACATCGCAACCTTTGGCGAAAAGGCAGAAGACGTTTTCCATATTCAGGACAGTGAGAACAACAAGATCACTGATCCCGAATTGCTGACACTCCTGCACGAATCCCTGACCCACCACCTCACAGAACAATCGTGACTCCCACAATCGACCTTGCGCGAGCGCTGATCGCCCGCCGCTCCGTTACGCCGGCAGACGCGGGCTGTCAAACACTCATAGCCGAACGCATAGCCGCGCTTGGCTTCACCAACGAACACCTGCCGTTTGGCGAAGTTGAGAACCTGTGGTCAACCTTTGGCAGCACGGGACCGCTGCTGGTCTTTGCCGGTCATACGGACGTCGTGCCGCCCGGCAATGAGGCAGACTGGAAACACCCACCCTTCGATGCGGCGGTAGACGGTGGCATGCTACACGGTCGCGGCGCCGCCGACATGAAAAGCAGTATCGCCGCGTGGATTATCGCGTGCGAGCGTGTACTGACTTCTGCAGATAACCGGCCGACGCCTGCCAGACTGGGGCTATTAATAACCAGTGACGAAGAGGGCCCTGCCGTCGATGGGACTCGCCGCGTGGTACAGCACCTGAGCGCGCGCGGTTGCCAAATCGATGCCTGTATCGTCGGGGAGCCAACCTGCACCGAGTCACTTGGCGACACCATCAAGGTGGGCAGACGAGGTTCGTTGAACGGACAGGTGACCGTGCACGGGGTGCAGGGTCACGTCGCCTATGCACATCTGGCCAACAATCCGGTGCACGCCATAGCACCCGTGCTCAACGAGCTCGCTGCACATCAATGGGACAATGGCAATCAGCACTTTCCGCCGACTACCTTTCAAATTTCCAACATCACTGCCGGCACCGGCGCAGACAACGTCATTCCGGCCACGTTGCAATTGAAATTTAATTTTCGCTACTCAACCGAAGTGACTGCCGAGCAGTTAAAGCAGACCGTGGTATCGATACTTGATCGACATCAGGCCCACTATGACCTGACCTGGCGCCTGTCTGGAGAACCCTTCATGACAGGTAGCGGTACGCTTGCAGAGATGGCTTCACGCGCCATCAAACAGATCAAGGGCATCGAGCCTGAACTCTCGACCAGTGGCGGCACTTCAGACGGTCGATTCATTGCGCCTACTGGTGCACAAGTGATTGAGTTCGGGCCGATCAACGCGACGATTCATCAGGTAGATGAACGCGTCAGTTGCGATGACCTCGAAGCACTGACCAACATCTACAGCGCGATCATCGCCGAGCACCTGCAATTGACATCTCCAGCTGCTAATTGACGTCGTCTCGCCAGCCAGACCAGGGACTGAGATATAAATTGCTATTCCGGTAGCGATAATCATCAGTGACTTCCCGCCCTGCCCACGCTGGCAGATCAAGCACGGTATCGGCACTGGGCAATTCGATCTCAGCCACGACCAGCCCCGCGTTCTGACCATCGAATTGATCGATTTCCCACAGCATATCGTTGTGCAGCACATGGTGACGACGTTTGGACAGCGGTGGCCGATCACACAGTTTTTGCAACATCACATCGCCATCCACGGCCGGTATTTCATATTCGAAATCAAAATTACTGGTGACATCAATAAGCGCTTTGACCGACAAAAAATACTGATCGTCTTTTTGTCGGACTCTGCACACCACATTGTCGCGAGAAGCAAGATAGCCCTGCCTGATTAGAATCGTGCGCTCAACGCGAGGCCATTGTTCGCCGGCGAACAGAAATTTGCGTTCAATTTCAATCACAGTGATGATCCACCCAACGCCGTACCAATACGTGGCACGGCACTGATCAGACGGCGCGTGTATGGCTCGGCAGGGTTACCGCAAACCTGTTCTGTATCGCCAACCTCTACCAGTTTACCCTTGTGCATTACGGCCGTCCTGTCGCTGATGTACTCGACAACTGAAATATTGTGGGTAATGAACAGCAGCGACAGATCGAACCGTCGGCGCAGCTTCATCAAGAGCTGCAAAAGCTCCGCCTGAACAGAAACATCCAGCGCGCTGGTCACTTCATCACAAACAATAAACTCAGGCTCTGTCGCAAGTGCCCGGGCAATACCGACTCGCTGACGCTGTCCACCGGAGAATTCATGCGGATAGCGCCACAGGAACTCACGCGGCAGTTGTACGTCTTCCAAGAGCTTTGCTGCCAGTTCGACCCTCTCCTCCTGCGACGCACCAATGCCATGCACAGCCATCGGCTCGCACAATGCACTGGCGATATTGAGCCGCGGATTCAGCGACGACAGAGGATCCTGAAACACAAATTGCATTCGGCGCCGGTAGGGTTGAAACTCACGGCGAGAAAAACGGGTCACATTGGTACCGGCAAAATGGATGTCACCCGCCGTTGGCTGTATCAGGCGAACCAAGGCGCGCCCCAGCGTGGATTTGCCACTGCCCGATTCACCGACCAGTGCTACGATCTCGCCGCGTTTGATCTGCAGCGATACGCCATCTACCGCACGCAAATGGCTGCGCACGGTACGCAACAGACCGCCTCTTCTGGCAAAGTGCACGTGTAGATCATCCACTCGCGCCAATACGTCTCCGGCGGCTGGTGTATCGAGTTCTGCGGGTAAATTCTCGGGCAAAGCCGCCAGAAGCTGGCGGGTATAGTCATGCTCTGGATGGAACAGTACCTGTTCCCGCGCGCCGGTTTCGACAATCTTTCCATCGCGCATCACCGCCACACGATCGGCAATCTGTGCCACAACGCCAAGATCGTGCGTGATGAACAACACCGCCATCGAACGCTCGCGCTGCAGTTTTCTAATCAACGCAAGTATTTCAGCCTGCACGGTCACATCAAGTGCTGTGGTCGGTTCGTCGGCAATCAGGACGTCTGGCTCACATACCAGCGCCATAGCAATCATGACGCGCTGCCGCTGTCCACCCGATAGTCTGTGCGGATAGTCGTCAAAGCGTTCGTGTGCGTCATCGATTTGTACTTCGCGCAGCGTGGCAATCGCGATATCACGGGCGCTCGCCCACGTCATCGAGGGATGACAAAACTGCAGCGCCTCTACGATTTGCTCGCCGATGGTAAAGACCGGATTCAACGATGACATCGGCTCCTGGAAGATCATCGCCATTCTGCGCCCACGAATACGGGTCAGAGTCTGTTGATCCAGTGCCAGAAGATTTTCAGTCCCGTTGCCGCCACGCTGCTGCAAGCGGATCTCGCCGGCCGGATGCGAGGCGATCGGTGGCAACAGTCGCATGATCGACAGAGCCGTGATCGATTTACCACTGCCGGACTCACCAACCAGGCAGAGCGTCTCTCCCGGATTCAGGTAAAGGTCGAGTTGTCGAACCACCGAAACCTGTCGCTGGCCAAGTTGTAAACAGGTATCAAGCTGAGCCACTTCCAGCAGCATGTGCTACGCCTTTCCGGAGCGGGAATCAGTGCCCGCCACCAGGTTTTCCGCCACGAGCGGGTCCAATGCGTCGCGCAATGCCTCACCGATAAGATTGTACGAAAACACCGTCATAAATATTGCAAAGCCGGGAAACAGTGCCATCCACCAATTAAACGTAGACGACTGGACCGCCTGATTGAGCATTTGTCCCCAGGAGGGATCATCGACCAGACCCAGCCCGAGAAAGCTCAGTGTCGCCTCTGCCAGTATCGCCGAGGCCACACCAAAGCTGGCAGCAACCAGCACTGGTGCCGCAGCATTGGGGAGAATGTGTCGAAACAGAATCGAGCGCAGCGGCAAACCTGCAACAATCGCGGCCTGAACATAATCCAGTTGCCGCAGTCGCAGAAACTCTGCGCGAACATAGCGCGCATAGCCCGGCCAACTGGTCAGTCCGATGATGACCATCATCATGTACAGACTGCGATCAAAAAATGCCACAAACGTCAACAGCAGGAACAGTGTCGGCACTGCCTCAAACACCTCGACCAGTCGCATGCCGAGCATGTCGATCCAACCGCTGAAGTATCCCATCAGGCCTCCCAGCAGCACGCCAAGTCCCAGCGCGATACCGGTGGCGACAAGACCGATACCCAGCGCAAGCCGACTCGCGTGCACCATTCGACTCAGCAGATCCGCGCCGTTTTCCTCGGTGCCCAGAAGGTGCAATCGCTCTGGATGACCTCCGGGTGGCTGCAGACCGGTATCGCCGAAATCGCGAAGGTAATCCTTGGGAGACCAGGGCACAGGGGCATTGTAGACCCAGTCGAGTTGACCCGCGCGCGAGGCCTCGCGGTATTGCTCGTAGACGGTAAGTCGTGACGGATTGACAAGCTGCGAGCCAATTAAGAAACACAACAACGATGCAATTGCGACGATCCCGATCTTCGTTAAAACGGGTAGTCGCACCAGCAGCATAATCAGACTGAGCACACCGGCCAGCAACAAGGTGATATCCACCGCGTTCAGGTTCTGCAACAACGGGCTCGACACGCGGCCCGCAGTACTGAGCAGCAACGGATGACTGCTGGCGATAAAAGGGGCCAATATCGACACCACGACCAACAACCCGATCCACGCGATACCGAATTTTGCACCGCTGCGCCTGACAACCAGTTGCAGCGTCGTCAAGCGCGTGCCGGTTGTATCTGTGCCTGAATCCAACGCGCCGCTATCAGTCATAGCTGACCCTTGGATCGGCCAGCGCGTAGAAGAAGTCTGCCAGAAGATAGCCCAGCAACGTCAGCACACCACTGATTAACGTCAACGATAATACCAGCTCGCGATCGCGCCCTTTGACCGCCTCGACCGCGAGTTTACCCATACCATCGATACTGAACAGACTCTCGACAACGACCGATCCTGCGAGCAATCCCGGCAACAGCGCCGCCGCTACCGTGATCAGCGGTATCAAGCTGTTTCTAAACACGTGCCGCCACAGGACAATACTCTCACTGGCACCTTTGGCGCGTGCCGTACGCGCGTAGTCGGCCGCCAGGTTTTCCAGAATCGACGACCGCGTGAGCTTTGCAAGAAAGGCCAGCCCACCGAAAGACAGACAGATCACTGGCAACACCAAATGCCAGAGCCGATCGAGCAAAAAACCCGCGACAAACGTCTGCTGCAACCAGGCGAATGCCACCCATGCAGCACAAGCGGCGCCCAGCAATACCGCCAATAAACTGCAAAACCCGCGTGAAGCGCTGTAGCCGATCGAGCCCAGTAACAACGCCAGAAAAAGAATGCATACCGGCAGCAACCAAAAACCGGAAGTCTGGCCGATCGATGTCGCCATCGCGTAGCCCGCCAGCGCGCCAAGCGCGCTAAACAGCAACACGCGGGCAGCCCGCGAATGTCGAGTGATGAAAACACCAATAACAATAAAAACGAGATTTAGAGCGAAAAACGCGAGCACCTGCCAGACACTGCCCCAATGTGGCAGAAAGGGCATTTCGGCTGCCGCTCGAGTTGACAAACCAGACTCAGGGAACCAGTGCCAGTTCTGGGCACTGGCAAAAATCCCGATCAATAATATGCCGGCAAGCATCACCGGCACTGACCATAAAGCCAGCAGTGCCGTGCCCGACGCAACATCGAAGGACTGACCGCGCTGAGTCGCCGCCCGAACGCCGATGGCAACTGCAAACACGTACACCAATGGAATCGAAAAGAAATTAAGCAACAGCGTCACCGGCAAACGCTCGGCGATCAATTCAGTCACGGGCCGCCCGTACAGAAAACTGGTGCCCAGATCGGGTGTTTTGACTAACCCTTTCGCCAGCGCATCTGAATCCGACTGATACGATCCGAACGGTGAGATGTTTTTCAACCAGTTCCAGTACTGCAACGGCAGCGGGTCGTCGAGGCCATATCTCTGGTTGTAGTAATCCTCCAGCGCGCGACGCGCCTCAGGCTCGAGATTGCCCTCGATCAATCCCTGCGCACTGATCCCACCCGGCGACGCCGCCATGACGGCGAACACCACCAGCGTAATGCCGAACAGCGTCGGTATCATCAACAGCGCTCGCCGCAGCAGATAGATCAGCACGACGCGTTCGCGCAGTCGGGTTGGTCAGCGCAATCTGTGTGAATTGCCATCACTGCTGGTACTTTTGCAGGCCGCTCGGCACGTAGGTAACCACCGGGACGTGCAATAGATTGAGGCCCAGTTTTGTCTCGGCGACATTGTGAATACGCTTGTCGATAAATTGCAAAGACTTTCGCCGCATCAAAAATGTGTAAGGCTGCTCGGCATGCAGGATCGCCTCCGCCTGCCACCAAACCTGCATACGCGCATCCTCATCGACCGTGGACCGCGCCTCGTCAATCAAACGATCCAGCTCGGCGTGCCTGAAATTAACGAAATTATCTCCGCCACCCTCGGTTTGCGTACTGTGAAACATCTGATAGATATCAGTCTCTACGCCACTACTCCAGCCCAGGGTTATGGCATCGAAGTTTCGATTGTTCAACAAGTCGATCATCACTGACCATTCGGTCGGTTTTGGCACCAGCAGTACACCCGCCCGCGCGTACAGATCCTTTAAAAACAGGACGATTCGACGCGTGTCGTCACTGTCCTGAAAATACACCAGCTCAAACTCGAACGGCGCGCCTGCCTCATCCTCCAGCACACCGTCACCATCCCGGTCTGCAAAGCCTGCCTGCGCCAGCAGAGCTTTGGCCTGTTCGAGATCGGCTTGTCTGGGTTGCAACTGCGGATTGTGTTGCGGACTGCGCGGATTGAACGGACTTACCGCGATCTCTGCATAACCGAGCATTAGCTCATCGACAATACGCTGCCGGTCGGTCAGCAATGTCATCGCAAGCCTGACTCGACTGTCTGCAAACCGGGTGGGCTCACTGTTGCGCTCGGAGTTCCAGCCGATGTAGCTGTATCCGGCGGTAGGGCTCATGTACTCGTGACGATCGGTACTTTCAGAGATTTGCGGATCGGCAAGCAGCTTTTTGTATTCGCGCGGCTTAGACGAGTAGTCATCGACCGAGCCGTTGCGGAATGCGGCCAGTCTCGCGCTATCGTTTTCGATTACCGACCAGACCAACCGGTTGTAAGGCGGTTGCACACTTCCCCAGTAACGCTGGTTTCGAACCAGTTCCACACGCCCCTCATCGGGCCGCCAACTCTCCGGATCGGTTAAACGATAGGGGCCAGAGCCCAACAGCAGACCCCGTGATTGATTAAAAGACTCTGCATCCTCCAGGAACCGTTCATAAAAATGACGCGGCAGAATCTTCATTTCGCCTGCCAGGCCCAGGCCTTCAAAATAGGCCTCGTGAAAGTCGAATCTGACGCGATTTTCACCGCTTGCCGTTACACTGCTGATCTTCTCCATCGTGGCCCGATGTCGCGGTGCCGCGATCCGTTCATCCATCGTAAACTCGAATGTGAATGCGACATCGTCGGCGGTCAGCGGTTTGCCATCAGAAAAAGTCAGATTGTCTCTAAGCTCAAACTCGATGGTAAGGCCATCGTCGCTGACCTGCCAGTCGCGCGCCAGCAGGCCCTCCCATTCGAGTGTTTGCGGGCTGCGCACCAGCAACGACTCCAGTACATAATCCTGCACAGTGGCTGCATAGACATCTGACGACACCAGCGGACTGATGGTCTTCAGCCCAACCGGAAATGCGGAGACCAGCCAATCGCCCTCCGCGTAATCCGACATCGCCGTCACATCGGCCGCACGGGTGAAAACCCCATCACTGGCCGGCACCCGAGCCACAGCCGCATCGGCAGAGATGGTCGGGCCACGCGCCTGCAATTGTCCAAGCGTGGTGCGCAAGCTGCGAATGTCATCGGCCTGCTCGGCCATGCTGGCGCGCATCTGCGCCATCATGCGCCACTGCCGATCAACCATATACATCGACAACAACACCAGCACACCGACTGCCGCGATTGACAGCAGGACAACCATATCCCTGAACGTCAGTTTCTTTTCGATGCCAGAACTCCGCGGCGGCGGCGGCCGCCCCTTTAGTGGTAGGGCAATTATAGGAGCTGGACAGCAATGTGCGCATGACAAGGCCTGACAGGGTGTTTAAACCGTCATCAGCAAAGAGTTGCGCCGGCAATCGACGATGGCGCGCAGAACGCAATACGCGTCGAGCATTCATGCCGGTACAACCTCACAGCCTGACGTGTCCGCCCAGCCAGGCTCGGGTCTGGAGTTTTTCACCACCCTGCTAAGGCCAGGCAAGTACTTAAGGTATAATCCCGGCCCACTACACACCTTGGCGGAATCACATGGGATTTCTAGCGGGAAAGAAAGCGTTAATCATTGGCGTGGCGAGCAAGCGCTCGATCGCCTGGGGCATCGCCACGGCCATGCACCGCGAGGGTGCCGAACTCGCCTTCACCTACCAGAACGACCGCCTCAAGGATCGCGTGGTAGATCTGGCTGCGGAGTGCAACTCGACGCTGGTATACCCCTGCGACGTCGAGCAAGACGAACAAATCACCGAACTGATGACAGGCCTTGGGTCCGAGTGGCAGTCGCTGGATGCACTGATCCACGCTGTTGCGTTTGCACCACGTGAACAACTGGAGGGCGACTATCTGGAGTCAGTGACACGGGATGGTTTTCGAATTGCCCACGATATCAGCTCTTACAGTTTCGCGGCGCTGGCTAAAGCCGCACGCCCTATGCTGAGCGAAAATGCTGCGCTGCTGACACTCAGTTACCTGGGCGCTGTGCGCTCCATGCCAAACTACAACGTCATGGGCGTGGCCAAGGCGAGTCTTGAGGCGAACACGCGATTCATGGCGCACGCACTCGGACCGGATGGCATTCGGGTCAACGCTATTTCCGCTGGCCCCATTCGCACGCTGGCCGCAGCGGGAATCGGTGATTTCAAAAAATTGCTGAATTATGTGGCCGACTCATCGCCGATGCGTCGCAACGTGAGCATCGATGAAGTGGGCAACACGGCGGCGTTTCTGTGCTCCGACCTTGCGTCGGGCATCACCGGACAGATCGTCTACGTTGACAATGGCTTCAATAACGTTGCCATGCCACCTTCAACCGGCTA
This sequence comes from uncultured Granulosicoccaceae bacterium, assembly GCA_964646405.1. Classification (GTDB taxonomy): domain Bacteria; phylum Pseudomonadota; class Gammaproteobacteria; order Granulosicoccales; family Granulosicoccaceae; genus CAKZSB01. The sequence goes on from CAZYDV010000092.1 coordinate 16,891, forward strand.
AGAGCCTGTCCGACGACCCTAGTTTGCACAGTTAGTCTCATGGACTAAAACCGTAGCGCAGGTCAGAGTGAATGCCACTCTGACCTGATCAATAATCTATCTGCGGTAACCTAATAGTTACTGCCACCACCGTTGAGCAGGAAGTCGTTTTGCTCAACCTCTGCACCGGCCTGTAATCCACCAACCAGGGCTGCGAATTCTGCCGCACCTGCCCGTGGCGCCAGCGATGGCACGGCCGGCGTCTCTTCGTCACTTGCCGACTCCGCATCGGACGCTGCGGCTATGCCAGAGAAGATAACAATCGCCACATCCCCGCTTGAGGTGCTTACCTGACGATAGTTGCTCTCGCCTTCGGTCGGTTTAGCCATTTTGAACAATTCCGCGATGATGGCACGGTCTGTATCACTGCCCTGCCGTCCCACCGCAGCCGGTTCCACGTAGATCGCGCCATGTGTGTCAGCCAACGCCGTGGCATCTGCGCCCTCTCGCAATTCATCGATAGATGTGCCCGCCAGTTCATCGAGTTGCTCGCGCGCGCGCTGCTGCTGCAATTGCGCCAGAACATCATCTTTGACTTCATCGAGCGCTTTGGGGGCGGGTGGTTCATGTTCAACCGATCTCAACACCACGACGTGGTTCTCGCCCACTTCGATGACGTCAGAGTTCTGCCCCTCGTTCAACACAGCTTCCGTCAGCGCAGCAGTTAACACCGGCCGATGTTGCCCGATTCCATCGGTTGTATTGCTGTCAATCCAATCCGAAACCTTGATTTCAAGACCGGTCTCATCTGCAGCAGGGTCCAGCGAATCGCTATTCTCGTAGGTCGCGTTCGATAGCTGTTCTCTCACTTCGTAGAACCGCTGATCCGCCTGCTCGCGTCGATAGCGTGCATCGATCTCGTCTCTTACATCCTCGAAAGACTTACCCTGCTCTTCGATGATTTCGTTCAGTCGGATGATGTGGTAACCAAAATCCGAGCGAACCGGATCACTGATATCCCCAACGGCCATCGCAAAAACGGCTTCCTCAAATGGCGGAACCATAACGCCGCGTTCGAAAGCGCCAAGCGAACCACCTTCGGCACCTGATGCAGGATCATCAGAAAACTCTGCAGCCAGATCCTCAAAGCTCTCACCGGCATCGATCTTCGCGATTAGCTCAAGCGCCTTGTCGCGAACGTCATCGGCATCACTGGTGCTGGCGTCGCTGTCGAGGGTCAACAATATGTGCGATGCATCGCGTTGCTCGGCACTGCGAAACTCTCTGCGATTCAAATCGAAGTACTCCTGCAATTGCTCGTCGGTCACCTCCAGATCCGTGGTCAGGTGCTCCGGTCGCAATTCGAGATACTCGATCTTAACTTTCTCGGGATTGTTAAAGTTGGCGATGTTGTCGTTGTAGTACTGTTCGATCGCCGCATCGTCGACTTCGATATCGTCGGCAGTTTGTTGCAGCGGAAAAGTTATCGTTGACAGCGTACGCTGTTGATCACGCAGCAATGCTACCTGTTGCGCTTCGGTTTCAAGTTCGAAAGCTGTATCAACCACAGCCCCCTGGAGCTGCTGCAATAGCAAATCACCGCGGTACTGTGCCTCGAATTCGCCGGCGCTGATACCCTGCGATTGCAACTGCAACTGGTAGCGCTCCTTGTCGAACGCACCATCTACGGTGAAGGCCTCCGAGGTGTAGATTTCTCGCGCCAGCGCCTTGTCACCAATCGCCATATTATTGTTGTAGGTCGACTGCCGCAGCAGCTCACGGGTAACGACGGTATCCATTGCCTGCTGGCCAATCATGCCGGCAGCATCAAATCCTTCGGGAATCCGGCCACCAAAGGCCTGGCGTAACTGATTACGCTGCAACTGATAGGCATTGTTGTATTCCGCCAGGCCAACCTTCTCGCCATTGACCTTTGCCGCGTAATCCGGCCCGCCGCCGCCAAAATACGAATTGATACCAAAGAGCGCGAACGGTACGCAGATGATGCCGACAAGCAGATATTTCATCCACTTTGAGTTACGAATACCATCTCTGAGATCAAGTAACATGGGTATTGAATTCGGGTTCGCGAAAAACAGAAGGATAACTGGAAAACTATAGCACCAGCAAAAAAAAAGGGTGCCGGAAGGCACCCTTTTTCACTAATGGCGGAGCGGACGGGACTCGAACCCGCGACCCCCGGCGTGACAGGCCGGTAT
>CAZYDV010000093.1:0-9113 GCA_964646405.1 uncultured Granulosicoccaceae bacterium
TCGAGTCGGTTTTTTAGCAGTTTCGCAAGATCCTGCACAGCGGCTTCTGATACGAAACCATTATCAGAAAGTTCGAGCCTTGCACACGCGAATTTAATCCAGCAATTGATGATGGGGTCGAACAACTCCTCGGTATCGTCGCGCAGTTCGAGCTCATCGATTCTGTATTCAGAACAATGGCAAACCAATTCTTTTAGCAAATCAGTCCATGCTGGCAGACGGGCACCGGAACAACGCCTGACTGGCCCGACAAGTCTCACCGCAGATGCTTCATCCAACCCATCCCAGGACAAACGGTCTCGAAACCATTCGCCATTGGAAGCAGCGGCTCGCTTTCGAAAGATGGTTAACAGCGTTGTCGTTCGGCCACTGTGATCAGGCACAGGCTGGTATTCAGGCCCGCAGCGTTCTTCGATTGTCGCCGATCTTTCAACTATCGACAGCAGATCAACATCGTTCATATCGGCACGTCACATTGCACCGTTACATCCTTGTGGATCACTTGACTCAAAAAACGTTGCGCCACAAATGATCGTTCGACATCGCGACTGGCAAACTGAAATTCTCCGGCAATTCCAACGAAGCAACCTTACCCGGCAGGAAGAAAAACTCACCTGCCTCGTGACCGGCATGTTTGATCGGCGCGTATTGCGGGTTTTGCTCGACGTTGTATTGCCTGGCCTCTACGGTCACCCGGCGCTGTACGCTGGTATAGAGATCATAGGCTTCCAAAATGCCGTCGTTGTTTTCAAGTTCGTCGATAAACGCCTGCGCAAAAACCGAATGCTCGGACTGACCCAGCGAATCGTAAACCGGCTTGACTCCACCGGAACTCAAGACCACACGCACACGTGATGCGGTCACCACCTTGTACCAGCGTTCGGTTAGTTCCACGGACAACTGTTGTTGCAAACGCGGCACGGCGGTTCTGGTTAAGGTGCCGGAATAGCACGAGTCGACCACTGCCAGCACATGCTTTGCCTTCATTGAATCGATGATGTCGGTAATTGACTTATTTGACACCCAGTTACTGTTATCGGCAGGAGAGGCATCGACCGGCAGCCAGTAGCCGCGATTGTTACTGCGATCAAGCTCACCGTGCCCGGCGTAGTAAATCAGCAGGTTATCGCGACTGGTCAGGGTCTCACGCAGATTGTTGAGCGCGGTCAGCAGCGAGCCCTTAGTGGCATTGAGCAGGAGCTCCGTCTTGAAACCGTATTTGGTACGCAGGATGCGATCGATGACGGTAGCGTCGTTTTCAGCCGACTGCAGGTTGGTGAGCTGTGGATAGTTGTTATTGCCGATGATCAAGGCGTAGTAGTTGCCGAAATTCACACCGGGGATATCTTTTGGTGCCACCTTGCGCTCGGGCGCTGCCGCTGCGGGCGCATCGAGCGGATCGCTCGGGACCGAGAAATTAAAATTGACCTGATTGCGCTCACCATCGCGCGTTATGGCAACAATGCTCAATTCGCGTGTATCGCCTTTACTGTGTGTGTACTGAAACACACCGGCGTCGTTGAGTTGCTGCGCCTGGCCATTGATCTTCAAGCTCAGCACATCGTCAATCGGGTCGACGCGGCCGATAATATCCATGCGATCGCCCCGGCTCTGCCACGGCAGAGTTGGCAATCCGCGAGTGATGAACTGCGGTGGCTCGATGATCTCGATCGAAGGCCCAAACGCCATCACATTGGTGACGCGGTCAGCGTTGTCTTGCCCGGCCTGGGACTGCGCCTGTGTAACCTGCCCTTCGAGCGCCTCGACTTCGGATTCCTTCTGTGCCAACGCCATTTCGCTTTGCGCAAGCTTTGTCTCGAGTTCGGCGAGTTGCGCGGCGGTTTGTCGATCGCTGGCAGCGGTAGCCAATTGCACGTCCAAGAGTTTGTCGGTCAATCGCGCCTGTTCGCTCTGCGCGTACGAAAGTGCACTTTCACGCTCGGCCACCTGTGCCATGATTTGCTCGAGCTCGGCGCCGCCGCTGGCATCGGCAAGCGCTGCGCGCGCATTGCCCACTTCGTCCAGCAACCGCTGAATTTCAAGCTGTTGTGCTTCAACTGTTTGCTCGCGCTCGGCGATGACCTGTTCGAGCTGCTCGGTATTTTGCTGGTTGTCGGCGGCCTGAGCCGCCATTGCCAGTTCGACGTCGAGCAGGCGATCCTGGACTCGAAGCTGCTCTTGTTGGGCGGTGACCAGAGCACGCTCTGAGCGCGTGATCTGCTCGCGCAAGCGGGCGAGCTCAAGCCGATCGGTGCCGGCCGACAACTGAACCTCGGCCAGTCGATCGGTCAGCCGTCGCTGTTCTGCCGCCGCGCGTTCGCGAACCTTGCGCTGTTTAGCCAGTTCGTTGTCGAGACGGCCGCGCTCGACCTGCATCTGCTCGAGCGATAGCTGAGCGGTGTTCAGATCACCCTGCAGTTGCTGATTGCTGGCCTGGCTGCTGGCGAGCCGGCTCTCGAGGTCGGCCACGCTTTGCTCATAGCGATCGCGCTGTGCACTGAGGTTTTCACGGAGCTCGTCGAGCTCGCGATCGCGCTGCACCAACTGTTGCTCTGACTGCAGCTCGGCCGCTCGCGCCTGACGCAACTGGGCCTCGATTCGCGCCGAGTCGGCCGACTGCTGGCCCCGCAGCGTTTGCAGCTCACGCTCGGTGGATTGGGCATCCTGCTCCAGCCGTGCGATCTCAGCCAGCAACTCGGTGCGCTGACTCCCGCGGGCGACGGATGTGTCTTCCAGATCGGCGCGCGCGGCGCGCAACTGCGCCTCTATTTCGTCAAAGGCGGCGCTCTTTTGACCCAACACTCGATTGACTGCATCGAATTCGCGCTGCAACCGCGCCGATTCTGCGCGCTGCTCGGTCAGCGTCTGGTCGAGGCGATTGCGTTCATTGTCTGCGGCGGCCAGGCGGGTGCGCAGATCATCGACCTGCTGCAGCAAATCGTCATTACCGGCTTTGGCAAGCGACAGCTCGGATTCGAGATCAGACACGGTATTGGCAAACTGATCGCGTTGGCGGTCGAGCTGCACCTGCAGACTCTCGACCCGAGAGCTGCGCGCCTGCAGGCTCTCCTGCAACTGCTGTTCGGTCGCCCGGGCGCTGGCAAGCTGTGCTTCGAAACGGGCCGACTGCGCCGATTGCTTTGCGCGCAGGGTGTCGGCGTCTCGCTGCTGGCGATCCAGCTCACCGCTCAGGCGCTCGATCTCTGCCAGCAATGCCAGCCGCCGACCTGCACTGGTATCAGAGGAGCCGGCAAGCTCTACCCGCGCTGCAGACAGGCTGCGCGCGGTGCGATCGAGTTCGGCGGTGCGCTCAGCCAATTGACTATTGGCCTGCTCGAAGCGCCGTTGTGCCTCAGTGGTTTGAATCCGCTGCCGGCTGAGCTCCTGCTTTAGCGTGATCTCATCCTGCTCGGCGCTGGCGAGCTGGCCCTTCAGGGTGTCGATCTCAGCGCGAATGCTCTCAGCCTGCGCCAGCGCCCGCTTGCGCTCTTCTTCGCTGTCACTCAAACGGGTCTGCAGGCTCTTGATCTCGGTTTGATAGCGCTGCTGCTCGGAGGCGAGCTGCGCCTGCAAGTCACCGACTTCACCGTTGCGCTGATCAAGGTTCTGTTTCAGGTGTTGCTCGGTTTGCTCGGCCGCGGCAAGCTTTGCCTCATATTCGGCAGACGAGGCCGACTGACGCTGTCGCAGTTTGTCCAGATCGCCCTGCTGAGAATCGATCTGGCCGCTCAGGCGTTTGATTTCGGCTTCCAGCCGCTTGCGTTGCGCCGCATCGGTACCGACGGCAGCCACCTGAACCTCGGCCTGTGCGAGCTGGCGATTGGTCTCATCCAGTTCGGCGACGCGCTCGCTGAGCTCGCGGTTGGCCGAGGCGAACTGCCGCCGTGCCGCCAGTGTAGCGGTCTGCTGCTCGGCGAGCCGATCGGTGAGTCGAGACTGCTCGTCCTGCGCTGCGGCCAGACGAGACTTGAGCGTTTCGATCTCTGCCAGCGCCTTGCCCGGGATTGCCAGCGCATCGCGCTTTTCGGACTCCAGACGGGATATCGTGCTGGCAGCCGCGACGGCTTCGGCGCGACGCGCGGCAACGGCCTCACGCAGTGAGGCAACCGATTCGCGCTGGCTGGCCAGTTCGGCCTGGCGGCTGTCAAGCTGTGATTGCAGGCTGACCACGCGTTCGCGCAACGAAACCAACTCTTCGTCCGCCTGCTCGCGTCGCACCAGCTCGGCGGAGCTGACGTACTCCAGATTGCCGTCATCGATGCCGGAGGCCTTGCGATACCAGTTCATCGCCTCAGTCAGATTCTGCTCGACGCCCAGTCCGGCTTCGAACAGATAGCCCAGATTGATCTGGGCACGCGAGAAACCCTGGTCAGCGGCGCGCTGATACCACTCGGCGGCAAGCCCGAAATCGGCCTGGGTGCCAAGGCCTTTCTCGTAGATTTCGCCGACGTAGGTTTGCGCCTCCGGATCACCCTTTTGTGCCTTGGGCAGCCAGATCTTCAGGGAGGTGGCGAAGTTCGCGCGGTCATAGGCCACATACTCACCCCCGCGCAGTTCGCACTCGGCCGCCGAGGCCTTGATTGGACGTCGCGGCGTCATGTAAGTCAGGCGTGTGCCGAGCTGGCGCACCTGCCCGGGCAACAGGCAATCCACGACCAGCAGCCGCTCCGGATCGCGGCCGACCTTTTCTATCTCTGCGGCAGTCTGCTCGTCAATCGGCGCGGCGACGCAACCAACCAGCAGGCTGAGCGAAAAGGCGCCAATGGCGTGCCATATCCGGGTGCGCCGGGCGCCGGGCACAGCGGCGCCCTGATCTGTTTCGTTCATTCCTGATTTTTCCATTTGTACCACCCCGTCATTACAACGATTCCGTATTGCTCACGACACCGACTCACTCAGGAGCCGTGCTCCGCCTCCAGACGTTTGATCGCATCAATGGCAAATTCGTTGGCGTCGTCAATCTCGACCACCATTTTGTACGCATCCAGTGCGTTAGATCCCGGTGGTGCCACGTGGCGACCGACAATCTCGTGCATTTGTGCCGAGTCGAGCAGTCGCTGTACCTTATCGTGCACCTCGCCCGGCAGGCCCGGACTGGGTACCGCCAGCAGCGCGGCCTCCTCGACCGGCGGATTCAGATTCCGATACCCCAGCCAGCCACCGATCGCCGTGATCAACACCGCGGCCGCGATGCTGGTCGGCAACTTCCAGTTGACGGCTGGTGCCTCCTGCACCACGACAGCCGGTTGTTCCGGGAAGTGCTGGTCCATCAGTTCGAGGAATTCCTCGGCGGTGGCGATGCGCTCATCACGGTTCTTGGCCATCAGCGCATCCAGCAATGGCTGATAGGCTGCGTGTTCTTCTGCCAACACCGGTACCGGGTCGTTGATGTGCTTGATGCAGATCGCCATAAAATCCGAGCCGGTATAGGGCTTTTTACCCGTCAGCATCTCGTAGAGCATCACCCCCATGCTGTACAAATCTGAACGGCCGTCGATCTCCGCCTCGCCACGACACTGCTCAGGACTCATATAGCTCGGTGTACCGATCTGCGTGCCAATCGCGGTGAGCGTTTCGTCGGTTTGCTGAAGTGATTTGGCGATACCGAAGTCTGACAAAATCGCCTTGCCGGAATGATTGAACAGGACGTTGGCGGGCTTGATGTCACGGTGCACTACGCCCCGCTTGTGGGCGTGCCCCAGCGCACGTGCGACGGTTCGGATGATCTCGTTGGCGGAGTCAAAATCAGGTGATTCTACATAGCCGGCGGGCCCGAGCAGGTCTTTCAGGTCGTTGCCACCCAACATCTCCATTGCCATGAAATAAAACTGATCGACCTGACCGATATCGAAAATGGTCACAATATCCGGGTGATCGCTGAGCTTGGCAAGGGTGCGACCCTCACGAATGAAGCGCTCGCAGTACTCGACATCATTAGCGAGCTTTGGCGACATAACTTTCAGCGCGACCTGTCGCTCAAGCGCTTGTTGCTCGGCCAGATAAACCCGCGCAAATCCGCCCGAACCGAGATTATCGAGAATTCGGTAACCGGGGATCGGCTCTTTCGATTCGTTGCTCATTGACGCAGTGACCGCTTGTGGTATCCGAAGTATTGACCGATTCGATCATAACAGTTGCACGTCACCTGTTAAGCCGCAATGCCGCAAGCTGCGCGCTGTGCACAGGACTTTGCGACCCTATCATCAACCCGACCCGTCGTGCGACGGAAAGACCGATCGGCCCTTATTCACCGCTCTGCCGCTGTTCGAATCGAGTCATTACACTGTGCCAGCCCATCGCACATGCATCCAGCGCACGGTAATTTTACCGACACCAATCAATCGAACGCATCGCATAAATCGGCGATTTTTCTGTCCGGCTACTCCCGCAGTAAGTGAGCTTATGCACACTTCGATAGCGCTTGCCGCATCACAGGTTTAATCCGAAAACTGTAAAAATACCGCTTGTCAGGGATACCCTTTTCGTTTCAACCATGCAATCCTTGGGACGATAATTGACCCTTGGTTTATTGCGCTGGTTGATATCGAAACATCGCGCGCAATACAACCCGGTCTACAACCTGGAAGTACGACACTGGGCTACCAATGCAGAGAGTGACTCTGTAAGCCCCGATTTGCGAGTTGACGGGATGGATTTGATTCGAAACGTGGTTTCTTCGCTGATAGCGTATACACGCGCATTTTTCACTGGCCGCTCATTGCTGCCATCACTCCCGGCCGTCTTACTGGCAAGCGGCCTGGGCCTACCCCTACCCGCGTTGGCGCAACTGACTATCAGTGTGGCCGATGGCGATCCATCAGGCAATTTTGGCTCGGTTGCCCCGGGGGATTCGGTGACGTTTTGTTTCGTTGTTCAGAACACCAGCGGCGGCCCACTTTCTCAAGTTAACTTTAATCTACCGACCGCCGCATCCGGCGAATTCACCGTTGACAACGAAGGGTTTGTTTGCCCGAGTTTCACGGATAGTAATTGCGGTAATTCTGGCTCCTCCCTGGCGAGCGGCGCATCCTGCGGGGCAGACGTCACTTTCAGCTCGACCATACCAGGCAGTTTTTCAGAAACGCTGCAGGCAAACTTTTTCGAACCGGATGCGGATAACTTTGAGTTAGGCGATACATTCAACATCTCGGGTGTTGTTGAGGGAACAACCCCCGCGCTCGACGTAGTGGCACTGTCTGGCGGCGCCGGTGATTTCGGCACCATCAATCAGTTTCTGATCGGCACGCAGTGCTTTGCGGCACGCAATACCGGTGACGTCACACTCGAGGGCGTGATTCTCAAATCAGTGGCCAACAGCCCACCGTTTTTCGTGGATATCGTCGATTCCCTCTCTTCCTGCACAAGTTTCGGCACCGCCTGCGGCACAGGATCAACCATTGCCCCGGGCGCACAATGCGTCGCCGCTGTTGAGTTTGGCGGATCCAATACATCTGGCACATTCACCGACACGATACAGGGCCAGTATACGAGTCCGGCGGCAGGCCCGGTCACCGATGGCAGTATCGGTGTTAGCGGCACACTGGAAGAGGCCGTGCCTACGTTCGATTTTTCAGTCGCCTCGTCTTCTGTCAGTGAAGATGCCGGCACTTTAGGCGTCACGCTAAGTCGCACAGACACGTTTACACAGTTCCAGGTACGCGTAAATCTCGCCGATCTGGCCGGCACCGCTACCGCCGATGTCGACTACACCACTATCGACGACGAAACCGTGCTGGCAGTCGGTGGCAGCTTCACGTTTGATGTTGCCATCCTGGACAACGACACCCCCGGTCAGGGCGACAGAACGTTCACGATCCGGGCAATTGAAGATGCGAGACTTTTCCCCTCGGGAAAAGTCTCGGGCAAAGCGCCGCCGATCGCGGCAGCCATGGGCGATGTGTTGGCGGAAATCGAAATCACTATTACTGAAGATGATGCCTTTGTACCCGGCCAACTGGCAGGCTTTGACGAAGATGACACGCAAAACGCGATGACCTTTCCGGAAACCGCTGTCGGCAGCACGGTGACGCGAGAACTAAATTTGCTGGACATCAGCAACACCGGAAATGTCGTCGATACCGGCATGGATTTCTCGTTCGCTAACGGCACTCAGTTCGCCTTTGCCAGTGAACCTGGTTGCGCGGGAGAAGACCTCGAACAAGTCGGTTGTGCAATCCAAATCGAGTTCACACCACTAACCCCGGGCAGCACCCTAACGGATACGCTCACTATTCTGTACAACGACGGCGCTGGCACATCGGGCAACAACCAATCGCTCGAAGTCGCCCTGACCGGCACCTCTGCGGCACTCGATCCGCCGGATCTGGCTATTGCCCCTGACTCTGCCACCATTACCGCGTTCGCTGGCACCTCTTCCGGCAGCGACTACACCGTGACAAACAACGGCGGTTCCGCTGCTACCGGCATTACGATTAGCGCACTGGCCGCCCCCCTTGCGATTGACGACACGGTCACCAACGCCTGTACCACCACGCTGGCAGCCGGCGACAGTTGCACCATTAGCGTTGTTTTCAGTCCGGATACGGTATCCGATTCAGTCACCACCAGTCTTTTCGTGGATTTCAGCGAAAATCCCGCCAGCGACATACCCAACGCTGAAATCATCGCAACGGCCCAGGCCAACCCGGTCGTTGGCACCATCGCGTATCAGACACCCACCGACATTAGCGATGAAGAATCTAACATCGGCACGCAGACCTACACCGTCACCAGAACCATTGATGCCAGCACTGAAACTGCCGTACTGGCCGAGACCACCGTCACGCCAAGTGGCACGGCAGACGCCGACGACTACGAGATCGCATCGTCCGATGCGGCTATCTCTGTCGGCTCTGATGGGGTGGTGACCATCAACTGGGCGGCCGGAGATCTTGCCAATAAGGTATTCACCGTCAGTGTGATCGACGACGATGAACCGGAAGCCGATGAAACACTGACGCTGACACTGGCCAGTGACACGGGCTCAATGAAAATCAACTCGCATCGGTCTGGATTGAAGCCATCGCAGGTCAAACCGGCGCGACCCACACTGGCTGCAGCGACTGCCACTGAAGTCAACATCGAAATTCTCAACGACGATGTCGCTCCCACAC
>CAZYDV010000093.1:9213-18987 GCA_964646405.1 uncultured Granulosicoccaceae bacterium
CGGCAGACGCCGACGACTACGAGATCGCATCGTCCGATGCGGCTATCTCTGTCGGTTCCGATGGGGTCGTGACCATCAACTGGGGTTCCGGGGATCTTGCCAATAAGGTATTCACCGTCAACGTGATCGACGACGACGATCCAGAAGCTGATGAAACACTGACGCTGACACTGGCCAGCAACATCGTCATATCAGACGCCAAGTTGCGTCGATCCGGACTGAAGCCCTCGCAGATCAAAGCGGCGCGACCCACACTGGCCGCTGCGACTGCCACTGAAGTCAACATTGAAATTCTCAACGACGACGCCCTGCCGGAACCTGCCACACTGGTCGCCACGCCTTTGAGCCTGGCATTGTCGGCACCGGTGGGAGGCGACGCTTTCGGCGAATTTACCATCAGCAACATTGGCGAAGAAGATGCCAGTGGTATCACTATCACCGTGGTCGATGAACCGCTGGCCATCAACGCCGCACTCGAAGAGGCGTGCGGCACCACCTTGCCAGCCGGTGAAGCCTGCACGATAGAAATTGTCTACTCTCCACAGGGCGCGACTGACGCGGTCAGCACATCGATCAGTGTGGACTATACCGAGAATACCGGTGCTGATATCGATCTGACCATCACTGCCTCGCCGACGCTGACGGGCACACAAGGCACCATTGCGATAGTCAATCCAGTTGACACCAGCGGTGCGGAAGACAGCCTGGGCACCATTGATGTCACCGTTTCCCGGACGATAGACGCCTCGATTGAAACGGCGGATCAGGTCACGATCGATCTGCTGTTGACCGGCACGGCGAACGACGATGACTACACCGCCAGTTCTACAGATGCCGGCGTGTCGACCGGTGAAGGTATTTCGATCACCTGGCTCGATGGCGAAACGGGTGAAAAAACTTTCTCGATCGAAGTGAATCCCGATACCGATGTAGAGCCGGATGAAACCCTCAATATTGCGCTTTTCGCCATCGCCAAACGCTCGGGTCTGAAACCTGCCAATCTGAACGCAGCGCCACCGATCGCTGCCGCCAGCGCTAACGATGTCACCATCACCATTCTGAACGACGACATTGCAACAACGCCTGCCGAGCTGCAGCTTAGTACCCTGAGCCTCGCGCTGAACACCGACGCCGGCACGCAAACCACTGCATCGTTTATTCTCACCAATGTCGGTGGAGAGCCTGCCAACAATATCTCTATCTCAACGCTTTCGGCACCGCTATCGGTGGACGCCAGCGATTGTCCGGCGAGTCTTGCCGGCGGTGCCAATTGTGAAATCGAAATCAGCTATAGCCCGGCGGACGGCAGCGACGATGCCAGCGATGATGTAGTGATCGACTATGACGAGAACCCGCTATCGGCACCGCTTTCGGTTGCCATTGCCGCCACCACGCAGAGCAACGAAGTCGACGGCACTTTCAGTCTTGCAGACAGCAGCGCGATCAGCGGTGATGAGGACGATCTCGATACCGTCGACATCACCATCACGCGCAGCCTCGACAGCCCGGAGAGCGAAACGCCGGGCACGGTAACGCTAAACCTCAATTTTGCCGGCAGCGCCGACGAATTTGATTTCGACGTCGATTCAAACGATCCGGGATTTAGTGACATAGACGGTTTTTCACTGACGTGGAACGCCGGCGAAACCGGCGCCAAAACCATTAGCGTGACCATCGGCAACGACAACACCGTTGAACCGGATGAAACCGTCGAGTTCAGCACCGTCACACCGAATGGCCTGTTGTCACGCCAGATCACCATTGTGAATGACGATGCCGGGCCATCGTCATTGCTGGCAAACGGAAGTCTGGTATTTCCTGATGAGATCGTCATTGGAGATACCACCACTCAAGACTTTGACATCACCCTGCAAAACAGCGCAGACGAATCCGGAAACGACATCACTTTAATCTCGCTTGCCGGCAGCGCGCCATTCACTGTAACCGCCACGGATTGTCCAACCGCGCTGAACGCCGGCGCGACGGTCGATTGCAGCGTCTCTATCCAGTTCTCTCCCATCGGAGGAGAACCGGCGAACTTCTCTGAACCGTTGAGCATTAGTTTTTTCAATGGCACAGCAAACGATAGTACGACGCTCAATATCAGCGGCAGTAGCCGGCTTCCCGAGTCTAACGGCACGATCGCATTCGCGGGCGGACAAGGTGGCACTTTCCCCGAGAATGCCGGCACCCAGACGATCAACGTGCAGCGCACCGGTGGTTCGGCAGGCGCGATCACCGTTGCGATCGAATTTTCCGGTAGCGCCAGCGAGGGCAGTGACTTCAATATCCTCTCACCGGCGGCAGATTCGCAAGGTGTCAGACAAGTAAGCTGGGCAGACGGCGTCGATGGCATCCAGGTGATCACGCTCGAGTTTATTGGCGATACCACCCTTGAGCCTGCAGAAACTTTGCAGATTGAACTGCAAGATGCCACATTAAACGGCGGCGACGCCGCATTGATCGGCTCACCGGATAGCGTGGCCTTCACGCTCAACGACAGCACCGCCCCCGGACAGGCCCAGTTCACCAAGGCGGATTGGGAATTTAATGAATCCGATGGCACAGTCCAGGTGCTGGTTGCTCGAACCGGCGGCACCGACGGTGGCCTTTTGGTCGACTATGTAATCAACAACGGCACTGCCACTCAGGGCCAGGACTTTAACGACGTCAGCAATCCGATCGGCACCTTGTCCTGGGTCGCCGGAGAGGACTCACCGCAGGCGATCGATATCAACCTGCTCTTTGACAATCAGATCGACCCGTCCGAGATCTTCACCATCACGCTGCAAAACGCGCGGACCAATGGCGGCACCGGGCTGGGCGCCGGCGGCATAGGCCCGATCGATACCGCCACGGTCACCATTCAGGATTTGACAGAACAGAGCACCATATCGCTGGCCACCAACAGTGCGAGCGTCGATGAAGGACAACTGATCGAAATAGAAGTGTTGCGCAGCGGCGGTGAAATGATTTTTTCCGGTGACGCGACCGTGAACTATTCGGTGACCAGCGGCAGCCCCGATGGCGCTACACCGGGCAGCGACTTTAACGAAATTGTCTCTGGCTCCTTTACCTGGCCCGCCGGCGACACCAGCAGCCGCCTGATACCGGTCCAAACGCTGGCAGATGAACAATTTAATGAGGGTGATGAGCTGATTCAGGTGACCCTCAGCAACCCGTCTCCCAGCGACAGCAATCAGCTGGGTGTCTCGACCGCGACCGTCACGATAGTCGATACCACCAATCCAGGCCAACTGGCATTTGCCACCTCTACGGTCAGCGTGGCCGAGAACGCCGGTCAGGTTACCCTGACAGTCAATCGCAGTGCACCGGCACAGGGCGAATTGAGCGTTAACTTCAGCACCGCCGACGACACTGCGACTGCACCAGAGGACTACACCAGTACCAATGGCACACTGCTGTTTGGCAACGGTGTGACCCAACAGACGATCACAATCCCGATTAACGCGACTGCCGATGTCGGCGAAGAGCAGTTTCTTGTCAATTTGTTCGACGCCACACAGGGTGTGGCGATAAATGGCGGACAGACAATCGTCACCATTGAAGATTCGACTGAACCCGGGACATTTACGCTGGTAAGTAACAGCTTTAGTGTCCCCGAATCACAGCAGTCGCTGGATATCGTTGTCACTCGCGACGGCACTGATGGACCGGCAACGCTTGACTTTAGTGTCAGCAGTGGCAGTGCAAATACGCCTGCTGACTTCACCCTCACCTCCCCTGCCAACGGTCTTCTAACCTGGGAGGATGGCGAATCACAAAAGATCATACAAATTGCGATCGCGCAGGACGCTGACATCGAGCCCGATGAGACGTTTAGTGTTTCACTGGATTCAGTGGACAACGGTGGCACCCTCGGCGACTTTCAAAACGCCATTGTCACCATTACCGACTCATCAGACACGGGGCAGATTCTGTTTAGCGCCAACGACTTTACCGTTGCCGAGAATGCTGGTTCCGCCACCATTACGCTAACCCGTTCTGCGATTGGAGATGGCCCACTGATCGGCGCGGCCAGCGTCAACTTTTCAGTTATCGGGGGCACGGCAACCAGCGGCGAAGATTTCGCCGCCAACAGCGGTACTTTGTTGTGGGGTAATGGTGAATCCGGGGAGCGCAGCATCTTCATCGATGTAATCGCCGATACACTGATCGAAGGGTCGGAGACGGCCATCATCAATCTGGATTCAGCAAGCCCGGAGTCTGTCGCGATCGATAGCCCAGCGACACTGACGATCACAGACAGCACCACTGCCGAGCCTGTGATCTTGAGTTTTGCAGGCCCCAATAGTCAGATTGTCACTGAAGATATCGGTACGGTGACCTTCTCACTTACACGCAGCGGCGATGCGCAAAGTATTGTTACCCTGCCCTTCACAGTGGGTGTCGACGGCGATACTGCCTCGAGCGCCGACTTTCAAGCACAGGACGGCACGCTGGTGTGGCAGGCTGGCGACACCAGCGAACAGACAATCAGCGTCATCATCAATGACGACAACATCGTTGAGTTGAACGAAACGCTGACGGTCCAGTTAGGCACGGCCATGACACAGTGGCCCTCCAGTCTACTCAATCCGCCTGCGACACCGCTGGTGCAAACACCGGCCGCCAGCATGGAAATCGATATTCGCGACAATGAATCGCGCGGTCTGCTCGGCGGCGACGATACCCCCCTGCAGCCGATTTACGCGCTTGAGATCATTTCCGGCGATGACCAACAGGCAAGGCCCCCGGAACTACTCGATCCAATGACGGTTCGAGTGGTTGATCTATCCGGTACCCAGGCGATACCGGCAGCCGATGTCACTTGGACCATTGTGCCCGATCCGGCCAGCCCCACGCCCGACGTCGCTGAACTCGTCGATGGAAACGGTCAAGTGCTGGGCACTACCGCCCGCACAGTGGCCGACGCAAACGGCGTCACGGAAATTTCAGTGAGGGTGTTGCGTCGAGGTTTTATTGGCGTGCGCGCCTCTCCTACCGTCAATGTGGTATCGCAAGCAGCCAAACGCCAACCGCTGATCGCGGCCCCCGAAATCCCGACACGCGACGGCGACGTGGTATTTAATATCCGCGCTGGATTGCAGCCGACTGAGGAGCTGACCGAAAACCAGGCGCGGATCGCACGATCGATCGATATCTCCTGCGATGCGATCGAGAACGGAGAAGTCACCACAGAGCAAACCTTTGCCGCCCAGGACTTTTTGACACTGTGCAGCCTTGAAGACGAATCAGAGCAGGAAATACGCGCTGCGTTGCAACGCCTGATGCCTGAGGAAATCTTCACCTTTGGCGACGCGGTTATCGATGTGGCAGATATTCAGGTCACCAACGTCTACTCGCGCATCAATGCGATCAGATCCGGCCGCCAGGCTGGCGTCGACGCATCCGGTCTGCAACTGAAACTGTTTGGTGAGAATATCCCGGGCAATGTCACCGGCGCTGCGGTTGATGAAATCCTGAGTGGCGGCGGTGCTGCCGATTCAGATTTTATTTCCAACTGGGGATTTTTTCTCAACGGCGCCGCTTCGATCGGTAAGGCGGACAGCACGGAAAACGAAGTGGGCCAGGATTTCGACACACGCGGAGTCACCGCCGGTGTCGACTACCGCCTACAGGACAACATGGTCGTCGGTGGCGCACTGGGCCACACCAACCACGAGAGTAACTTCACTGCCGACGGCGGCAAGTCATCGCTCGATGGCACCTATCTCACTATGTTTGGCACCTGGTATAAGGACGGTGCGGGCTATGTCGACGGCGTGCTCGAACTGGGTCAGAACTCTTTCGACATCAGGCGTCGGATCAATCTGGACCTAAACGACCCGACCACCAACAGTCCACTGGTGAATACCGACACCGAACAATTCGGTGTTGGCAGCACCAATGCCGATTCGATCGCACTGACCCTGGGCGCAGGCTGGAATTTCAATTTTGACGGTTTGTTGTTCGGGCCCTACGGCAGATTGTCGTACACCACTGCAGACGTCGATGCCTACCGCGAGCGAGCAAGTGTGGCCGATGCGCCGGGCGCAGGCTACGTACTGGATGTCGACAGCCATCGCATACGATCCACGCAGCTGGCACTGGGCGGCCAGTTATCGAAAAACTTCAACACCAGCAGAGGCATATTCGTGCCACAGTTTCGCCTCGAGGCACAGTTCGAGGCCGAAGACCGACCCGATGGCATTACCGCAACATTCCAGCACGATCCCACGCAGACACCCTTCTCGGTAGAGGCTGATAGAAACGATCGCGCTGTCGTGAACTATGGACTGGGCGGCTCTGCCGTATTCGCCAACGGCAAGAGCGCATACTTCTTCTACGAAGGGCAAGCCGGGCATGAAACCATCACTCAACATTGGTTGAAGGGCGGCTTCAGGGTTGAATTTTGATCAATCGCTTCGGTGTAATAGAATCAACGGATACTGGTGTGAGTGAACAGTACCGCGCTCACAATCGATACCCAGGCGTAAGGTGAGGAATTGTGTATCGGCAATAATCGGGCCGGTCCGTATAGTCCCAAAGGACGACGACATTGACCAATCTTCCTGAACTACTCAAAACGATCCCGACGTTTGCAGATCTGAACGAGTCGGCACTCTATGAGCTGTCGTCCCGTTGCCGGCGGATGACCTACAACAAGAATGCAGTACTGATGACAGAGGGTGAATCGGGCGAGAGTTTGCTGATTATCGAATCCGGCTCGGCCAAGGTGTTTGTCAGCGATGATGATGGCGACGAAATGGTGTTGTATCTCAAAGGTCCCGGCAGCTACATCGGTGATATTGCCCTGCTGGATGATGCACCGCGCTCGGCATCGGCAGTGACCTTGTCAAAAACAGTCGTGCACAGTATGTCGAAATCAGATTTTCTGTCGATACTGCGCTTCAATCCAGAGATCCCGATTACCATCATTCGCTCGCTGACACGACGCCTGCGCCACGAAACCGCAGCCGTGCGCAGCCTGGCACTGGATAATGTCTACCGACGGCTGACCAACAAACTGCTGGAGTTGAGTGAACTGGACGGGGACGGCACGCGCGTATTACCCAGAAAATTCTCTCACCAGGAAATTAGCGCGATGATCGGCTCATCGCGCGAGATGGTCAGCAAGATTCTGGCTGAGCTGTCAAAGGGCGAATACATCGATATCCGCGATGGGGTGATCTACATTCTGAAAAAGCTACCCAAAGACTGGTAGCTGGCAGCGCCCAAACGCAACGTCGTATAAAGAACAAATTTCAGGATCGTTTCAGCGCGGCAATAATTCTAAGCGACGTCTTCTCCATTTCGATAATCAGTGTTTGCACCTTGGCGATAAAGAAATTGTACGCGGCAAGCGTTGGCATCGCGATGACCATACCGATCGCAGTCGTTAACAGTGCTTTGGATATGCCGCCGGCGAGCATCGATGGGTTCACCGTCGTCTCCTCAGACAGGGTAGAAAATACCTCGATCATGCCGACCACCGTGCCGAGCAGACCCAACAGCGGCGCGACGCTTGCGATAGTGCCAAGCGTTGGAAGCCAAGCGCGAATGCCGGGTACTTCCTGACGCCCGGCCTCTTCGAGAATTTCTTTAAGCTCGGCCTCGCTCTTCTCGTAGTTGACGATACCAGACATCAGCACCCGACTCATTGGCGACTTGCCCTGCTTGCACAAGGCGGTCGCCTCGGGAATCTTGCGATCAATCAGCATGTTCTCGATTTTATCGACCATATCTGGTGCGATAGTACGACTGCGTCGTAACTGAATGGCTTTGATAAATATGATGATCACGCCTGCGACCAGTAACAACAGCAACGGATAGACAAGCAATCCACCGGCAGAAAAAAGGTAGCTGATAGAACTCACGATATTATTCCGTCTAAGGATTCAGGATTGATGCGGCCGTTAACGGGGCAGCAGGACAATTTCGATTCGCCGGTTCCGCGAGCGTCCCTCGGCGGTTGCGTTGTCGCCTACCGGGTGGTGCTCACCATAGCCCACCGCAGACAAACGCTCTGCATCAACGCCCAGTTCCTCTTCAAAAAAACGCACCACGTTCACTGCGCGCGCAGCACTGAGGCCCCAATTGTCAGACAGGGGCCCGGATACGCCACCGACCGGTATGTTGTCAGTGTGACCACCGATTTGAACCTGTAGATCGCCCATGCGCTCTGAGAGCATTTTGCCCAGATCTCGCAGTACTTCCAGTCCCTGTGGTTTGAGCACCGCCCTACCGGAGGCGAACAGAATCTGATCAGACAGTTGCAGGATCAGTTGCTGTTGATCACGCTTGATTCCGAGTTTGTTGTCGGCAAGGTAATCGCCAAGCCCTTCACTGATCTGTTTTTGCGCGCGAATAATTCGTTCGATCTGTTCCTGATCGAGTTCGGCAATCTCGCGAAATTTATCGAGCTCAGCCAGCATAGTGCGATTTTCTTCCTGCACTGCCTGCAACGACTCCTGCGACTGCTGTTGCGTGAGTTCAGCCTGTGCCGTAATCTCCTGCACCCGATCGCTCTCGGCATCGAGTTGCCTTTTCAGGTCATCGCGTTCAGATGTCAACGCAGCGTTGTCGGAGCGCGCGCGCTCAAGATCACTTCGAGTGGTATCGAACAACGTCTGCGCGCGGCTGTTCTGCAACGAGAGCTCATCCTGTTTCGAAGTCAGTGCCGCGATTTGCTGCGCCGCCGCCACCTTGGCCGCTTCACTGGCCGCCAGCAGTCTGTTGTTTTCACTGTCTCGGCTTTCCAACTGTTGCTGCAGGCGATCACGGTTGTCGTTCAGATCACTCAGTTGCACCTGCAGCGCGGATTGCTTCTGCTGTAACTGAGACAGTGATTGTTGTGTTGAGGCCGCCAGGTTGCGCGCAGCATTGAGTTCGGATTGCAGGTTCGCGATTGCACGATCGCGTTCAGCCAGCGTCTGATTAAGTTGCGTCTGAGTGTCCTGAGCGCGCTGTTTTTCTGCCAGCTTGTCCTGCTCGAGCTGATCTACCTCCTGGCCCAGATTCAGCACATTGTCCTTTAGCAACTGAAGATCTTCGCCACTGATAAACGAGGTGCTTACGGCAAAGAACAACACCAGTAAAAAGACGATATCGATCAGCGGCGTCATGTCGAGCGACAGTTTCTGGTCCGCCGCACCGTCATCCATCTTCATCGCACTAGTCTCGGCTGCTTCAACTTAACCACCTGCGATCTTTTCGAGTTTCGCCACTCGCTCCCAAAGCGGCTGCGCCTCTTTTTTGCGGCGGATATCCCGCTCCATCAGGAAGGCGAGATTCTTCACCGCGGGAAGAAAGTCGGGCTCGACATCGAGACATTGCTCAAACGCCTCAATCGCGGCATAACTATCCTCCTCGGCCAGCGCAAAACCCTTGCAGCCAAACTGCAACACGGTGTCAGATATGGTAATGGTATCGCCGAACGACAAAATCGCTACGTCAACGGGCGCTCCGTTGTGCAGCGTGCCGTTGGTACTCTGCAGATCGCGAACGACAAAATTCGGCCGCACGAATTCAATCTCGCAGTGCACACGGGAGGAACCCTCCTCACGCAGCGCGACACCATTTGACTCACTGCGACCGATGGTTGTCACATCGAACGGAAGCACGAACTGACTGCCGGCATCGACGCCCTCAAGGACGTCCAGAGTGGGCAGTGATTCCTCTAGTTGCTTCTGCCAGAGTGCCTCGGACTGCGCGGCAGACACCATGACCGTCAGGCCGTCGTCATCGTCCACTTGATCGGCAGCGGCGGGT
>CAZYDV010000094.1:0-18927 GCA_964646405.1 uncultured Granulosicoccaceae bacterium
TGATTGACAAGTTATGCACTTACAAGTTGAATCTGGGATGTGTGCCGCTGTGGATGCGGTGGGTTGTCGGCCTGGTTCGATGGTCAGCTCTGTGTTGGTATCAGGGGTCGTATGGATATACGAAAAGCCACCAGGCACTCTCGCGCCTGATGGCTAATTCAAAGATACTTTAGCGATACTCAGAATCGGTAGTGGAGTCCGACTCCGATTGAAAGTGGATTAAAACCCGTGTAGTTATCGAAACTGACGAGGTTGGCGCCGACTTCTGCGTTGACCGAAAGTGGCGGCATGTTAGAAAATGCCTTCTGAAGGTCGTAGTCGAGACCGACACCTGCGCCAAATCCGAACGCTGTCTCGCTGCCAAAAGCTGCGTTGCCGTTCCAGGTCCACAATCCAGCGCTGCCGAATCCGTATACGCGCGCGGCCTGATAATTTGAAAAATGATACAGCCCACGTGCTGAGAACGTAGTTACAGTACCTATTGCACCAATGACGCCTTGGGCTGTGATTTGCTCTGTGTACGGCATTTTCAGGCTCAAACCACCTGTCAGAGTGCCTGTTTCCAAACCCAGCGCTATGCTGTTGTCTGTCAGTAGGTTCGCCTGCGCCGAGGCAATGGTTGTAATCAGTACTCCTGTTGCGGCAATTGCTTTTACCAGGCCATTGAGTATTTTCGTCATTTGAGATCCCTCGTGTGTGTGTAATATCTATAACGTACTGTTGTCCCTGATTTGACAGGCCGAAGCCGGAAATAATAATATTTTTCCAGGCGACAAATAGGGGCGTGTCCCGCTGACAATTAGGCTTTAGTACGAAGTAGTCAATTTGAGATGTTCTGACTTAGAAAAGGGATCGTGGATTGAAATAGCTCTTTGTTGCTATAGCGGTACTCGATTTACTCACTGTGTGTTCGTTGTGTTGTTGCGGTCTTGACCAACTCGCTAAGTGATTGGAATTGGTCTGGGCGATTTCTCGCTGGCAATTGCTTCGGTTTGGATAGATGAGGAGGTTCGGTTTGTACAGAAGGCGTCGATAGTTAGAGACCACACTAATGCCCAGTATAGTTGGGTATTCGTGAAAGATTCCGCAAAAGCCGATGTTATTGAAATTGGCGATATCGTTGAGCAGCAGGGAACCTGCGGCTAGAATTGCACCGTGGATACAATTGGAAACCGTTACTGCAGCAAGTCTCGCGATTTATTTATGAGGGGTTCGGTGTCAGTCGATGTTGGTGCATGGTCAAACTGTATCATTTTGATGTGACCCGAAGCCGCCTGTAGCTCAATCACGGCACTATATTTACTTGCCAGGCTGTTTCGATAGTTGTCCGTCACGAACGGTAACGCGCGAATGAGCAGCGACAGCGCGACACCTGCGTTTTTTGGAAAGAACTCAGTGTCGTCGAGTATTTCTATTCTATAGCCGCCCCCATATCGATTCACTCTGGCTAACCATCGTTGGAGACGCTTTGGTATGTGGTTGATCGAGATATCCCCATAGAAACCTAGTTCGATGCTGCGGTGACCTTTCTGCATTAGCGACGCTAATTGTTGATCGAACTCGTCAGTGTCATAAAACACCAGCTCTTCGACGCTTTGGACCTGTTGAATAGCCGGATGGCGTGTAGTGCTACATGAAACAAGGTTGCTAAGTATCGCGCAGAGTGCGAGAGTGGCTAGCAACGTGGGATTTGCAGTGGCGAAAACACGCTTTTTGTCGTAGCGAAAGGGTTGGTTTCGGCGGCAGACTGTGTTAGGACGTTGGCTATTGTTTCGCACGTTTGCTCCGTAGGGACTCTGTAGTGGCTTCAGGGGGCCGATGTCCCCTGAGGCCAAATTGAACTTCAATTCATTGTAAAGCCTTCGTCACTACTTGATGGTGGCGCAGCACTTGTGCTGGATGGGGGTTCGATAAACAAGCCGCTTTCACCTTCACCCAGTAACAGTGTGCTGACTTGACTGATGGTGTTATCCATCTCCGGTGTATACGAAAGGGAGCCGGTTGTGAGCTCTGCGATCTGCTTCTGTCTAATCACCTGTGCTTCAATCTGTTCAATCCAACCTGAAGCTTCGCGCATATCAAGGTAGATTTCGCTCGCCAGACTCATGACCGACTGATTCTGATTCTGTGAAATCAGTTTGAATTGTCGCTCGAGCCTTGCGGACATACTGTGCCCACTGGTAGTCGGGCCCCGCGACGGTCTACGCACATCCCTCCCGTCGTTTTGCAAGTCTTTTTGGAGTTGATGGGGGGTTTTATTGTGCCCCAGCTCTTTCGCGATCCTTTTTTGTAGCATTTTCTCCGTATTCTGAACAGATCGTTTCAGCTCGGGCAGACTCTCCGCCATCTTGTCCAGCATGGCGACGTAGGTAGTCGATAGCTGCTCCAGGATGTCGCCGCAGCCAGTGCTATTGCTCGCGTCTCCTTCACAACTTGATTGCGCGAAGAGTTCCTTTTGGCGGGTCATGCGCTTGACGATGTCGCGAAGCCCGTTTTCCATCTCGCGAGACGTTTCGCGTGTGATGGCAAGCTCTGCCGTTACTGCTTTTGGGAACAGGCTGATTTGTGGCCCCGTACCCTGTGCTGAGGCGATGTTTGTGCCGATCAACATAGTCAGTCCCATCAGGATTGAGCATGCTCTTTTGTTTCGGAATACGCCTTGTGCTCGGTCGTCGAATTTGCTTTTCATGGTAGTTCCTCTGGACTATTAGCTCGAGTGTTTGTGTTGGCTTTAACGTACGGCTCATGCGGAAGTTGCACAGTTGCGTTAATTTGTTGTGGATCACAGTGCTGGTCTGACAGCTTGCCGTGCTAGTGGGGCTCCAAACCGGCGTCTGTTATTCGTTGGCGCAAATTCAGTCTCTCTTCATCGTTGGCGTATTCGAACGCAATGTAGAATCCGTCCTCGGCTTGTTCGACGCGCATCGCGTGACCGATCAGTTTTCCGAGATGGTTGGCGAACGAATGTGCGCGTCTCTCGACATTGAATGGGCCCCAGAAGCGATCGAGGCGCCCGGCGGACTCATGGCTTGTGTCGGGTTGCCCGGAATATTCCGGCGATGCAGGGGCTTGCGTGTGTGTCTCGTCAGGCGGCGAATCTGCTGATCGATGCTGTGTCCCCGCCAACATCGAAGTGGTCGAAATCTCGATGTCTGATGATGGTTCGACTTCCCCAGACGCCGGTGCGCCGGGATCTTTTGTCGACAGGGTATCGATGGAAGATGCTAAGTCATCTTGTGTGGTGGTGGGCGCTTCAGTCTCGGTCAGATCGGTCGCGACTGGCGTATTGGTTGGCCGGGAGTCTACATTGCCGTTGGCTGTATACAGGTCTGAACGGAGTTGCGCCGGCTGAGGGTTGTCACCGTATGCGATTGCGATTGACTCAGTCTCGTCGATCTCATGAGGGACTTCAGCGGCTCGATTTGTCAGTGTCACTGTCGCGGCGGTGATGCCCACAACCACGCTGCCGACCAAAAAACCAATGGTAGTTGGGCTCATGTATCCAGCTCCTGCTGTTGATCCGTGTCGCGGAGTGCCGGCTTTTAGTTAATGTTGATTACAACGGCCTGACTGTGGACGGCGGCTTGCTCGGTGGGTGAATTTAATCTAAGGCCTTTTGAACTTCCATCTGCCGCTACATATACGGCTCTTATTGTGTGGGCTCCGGTACTGCCGTCATGGGTAGCCGATACTCTTGAGTATCCCTTGCCATCGACGTCGCGGGTAAGTATCGGTGTCTCGTCACCTGAGCCATCGGGATCAATCAGGTACAGTTCAATCTTGCCGGCTTTGCTCGCACCAAATAAGATATGTACCGTATCTCCGGGGTTGTATTCGATTCGATCAGTGGATACGAATGTGATCAACGGGTCTGTGCTCGCCGTTGGAGTGCTCGCCGTTGGAGTGCCCGCATGGGTATCTGCTGCGTGATGGTTTTCAATGGGGACGTCAACCCGAACCAGTGACGCCTCACCGATAATTGGTGCAGCCGTTTCACGGTTCGCGCTTGGTTGCGTTTGCGAGCCGGTTCGGTTTTCAGTGATCACCTGTGTTTCTGATTGGCCAGGTGCTATGTCTCTGAGGATGATACCTTTGTCGCCAAAGCGTTTTGTCATATCCGCTTCTTTGATCATGGCAAAGTTGCCAAATTTTCGTTGTTTGGCGATATCGAGTTCCACATAGCGTGTGGATGCGATGGCATACACCGGTTCCTCGGCCACACTGCCGTCGGCCATGAATGCCACATTCCTGTTCGGGACTTTGAGCGTTGTGTTGGCCGGATATTTATTCTGTTTTTGCACATGATTGGGGAGAATTAGTGCATAGTCTCCCTCCCTTGTGACCGTGTAGACATACAGGAAAACGTCTCGATTAGCGTGCAGGTTGAAGACCAGAGGGTCGCTGACGTCGAAACTCGGTTTGACTGGATAGAAGTCAAATTCCAGTGATGTTGTGTATGAAGCGCTTGTTGCCGTGACTCGTTTTTCGTTCTCCGCGATTGCAGTTGTCGCCATAGCAGCAACCGCGAGCAACGATAATGCGAGCCTGCGCAATTGCGCGGTTAGAAGATGTGTTGTGTTAGCTTTCATGAGTGGTCCCTATCGTATTTTTGCTGTTTGGGTTTAAATCGCCCGCACCCGCTATTTGATGAGATTCATCCCGCGCATTCTTGCCAGCGCACGAGTTTTTTCTGCCGCATCCCGATAGACGAGTACGGCATCGAAATCACCTGGATCTTCTTTGCTTTTGAACCAGTCGAATCGGAACTCGGGCAAGAGGCCACGGAGATGACTGACGTATCCCTGGGCCTGATAGGGTCTGCTGAAATGAGTCAGCCGCAGTTGTCGGCTGCTATCGTATTCAGGCTCTTGTGGCTTGTTCGCTTTGCTGAGTACAAACTGCAGATGATCGTAAATATAGCCGCTGTACCATTTGGCACCATCCGGCATCGGCGCGCTTTGCTTTATTCTGCCTGGCCCGTAGTTGTAGGCAGCCAGTGCCCGGTGATACCTGCCTTTGTATCGATCGACCAGCCCGCGCAGGTAGCGCGTGCCCGCTTGAATGTTCGGGCATGGCTGGTGAAGTTCTTCGATTCGAGTGAACCCCAGATCCTTTGCGGTTTCAGGCCACAATATCTGCATGACGCCGCGAGCGTTGGCCTTAGAGATGGTTTTTGGATCGAAGTCGCTTTCTCCACGAGCAACGGCCAAAAGGAGGGTCAGCGGTAAGTCGTAGGTACTGGCCGCTTGTTCGAAACACGCCTGAAAGGGAAACTTGTTTTTCGGCATGTTCGGTTTGGAAGATTGCTCGTAGGCTTGCCAAAGGCTCTCAATGTTTGCTGGCGGGGGCTTTTTGGCCGCCAGCGTGTTACTTGTCAACATCAACAAGAGGCTCAGGGTGGCTGTGTGGCGGATCAGCTTGTATTTGTGCAGCATTTGTAGATCACCGATGGGCGTAAGATGGCAACGTACGGTGAATCCTGAATTGACACCTGGACATGACTGAAAAACCATGGGTTGGCGTAATTTCTTGCCTGGATTGTGGCCGTTTGAGTCGCGCTGGCATGAGCTGCCGACAGTGGGCCGGCTTTCTCATAATTTGAGCTGCTAGATCGCTCTGAAGTAGGGTTTTCACTCGCGTTCGGGTGGCCGATCCTGTATTGTTAACATGTGTAAACTATGACAAAGATGTTAGCTTTTCAGTCCCGGGTGACAGTCCCTGTGGGCTGGTTGTGAAAGCGCGCTTAGCAACAGACAGTGCGAGAAATTGGATGGAAAATTGGTATGGGCACTATTCCAGTGATGCCTGGAAGACGATATTAGAGCAAAGAGTTCAAGTTGGTCGTAAATTCAAGCGCTTAGCGAACCAGGCTAGCCTGTTAGAAGACGCTCAACGAGAAGTGCTGTTGCAAGTTCAGTTGTGTCTGCAGCGCCACAAAAAGAAGGGTGGAGACGGCATATCCCCTGACAGTGTCAACGACGAATTCATGCTTGAACGCTTCGATTCGACTTACTGGCAGGTTCGTTACAGCAGTGAGTCCTGGATTGCTCTGTTGAGACACAGGATAAGGTCCACTCGCGGAGAGATTCCCGGTTTGGAGGCCTTGGTAGACGATGTGCAGCAAGATGTTATGGAGACGATGCAAAAGTCTATCGCCAAGCACCGCGTTTGGGTGGCGCAGGGGTGTCCGTCTGGTTCTAAAGAAAAGGGAATCGCACCTCACAAAGTGTCTGACGCACTGATGTTGACTACTTTCGGGTGGCGTTATAATGATTACATCCGCAAGTTCGTATTCAGTAATGCGCGGGAACCCGAGTGGCTGGTAGAAGAGGTGGGCTCGCAGCGTTTGGCGCACGACATTTTCGTTGGGATTTGCCGTAACAACGAAAAGGTCGAAAACGTTGTCGATGGGATCCTGCGATGGGTGGAGATTGGAGAGAGGCGTTATACGCTCTCCGGTGGCAAAGTACTTGACGAGGACTTGATTGGAAACGCGGCCGAGAAACTCAGGGATCAACGGTTAACGCCTCCGTTGCCGTCGATCTCCCTTGAGAAACCGCCCACCGCTGAATTCGACGACGGTGAACGTACCGATTTTGAGTTTGAAAGTTTAGAGCGTACGCCTCCTGAGGTAGAGGAGGTGAATGAGCTTGTATCGCTGGCAAGAATGCTCGTAGCGGAAAACCGGGATAGGGTGCAGCCGCGATTTCTTGAACTTCATGAAAAGTTCCGCAGCGAGGCAGTGTTAGACAATTTTGAGAAACAACGCTTGCGGCTGCAGATATTGAACCCGGATAGAGCCACGGATTTGTCCGTCGCAGCTATGATGGATGAGGCGCCACAGAATTTTCGAAGGAGGCGAGATAAGTCGTTGGCAAAAATAGGAAAGTGGCTTGCAGACAACGGATTTAAAGATCTATTTGAAGGAGATTGACTATATAGCTTGGCACTGCTTTCTTGTTCTTGGTTTGTCCGGGTCAAATTATTTATTAAATCGATGATTTCTTGCTTGACTTATTTTTGAATCGAACTGTGCGTTCTTAACGTTATCGTTCAGTATTCGATAGGGTCGCACAATCTCCGGTGAAAACCAATTTGTAGGAAATTCTCGCCTTTTCATGATTAGTCCGGGCTGGCGATCTTTGGTGAATTGATCGCCCATTGGTGAATTGTGACTGGTAGGTTGCAAGGAGGTATACGCTCGATTTCCAGGGTTTTGTTGTGTGCTGTGTGTTGGTAATTCTGTGTAATTTGAGGTTTTAACGTTCGTTATAGGCACCGTAACGCAATTGGAAGCGGTATTGCCCGGAGAATAACAACTGTGGTAGCCGCTCAAGTGATTTGGCACTCAATAAGGTGATGTGATGAATAGTGGTAATCTCGAATCAGGGCAACAACTTGCAGTATTGGGCTTGATGCTCGGCTACGAGCAGCCCTTTGGCGAGCCGCCAACGCTGATCGAAATTGATGAGTTTGCTCGAGGGGATCTCTCTGATTCGCGTGCTCGCGAGGTGCTTAGCTATATAGCCAATGAGACAACCTATTTTGAGCAATGGCGTAACTTGCTCGATGCGGATCAATGGTTGGAAAGCGAAGCGCTGCAAGGGTCTGAGCCTGGCGTAGAGAACGCTGACGAATTGCCTAAGAAGGATCAAATGGCGGCTCTGGGCCTGTTGCTTGGGCGAACAGAGCCCTTTGGCGAACCGCCCGATCTTATTGAGATTGACCAGTGGAGCGCTGACCAGATCGATACGGCCAGAGGTGCCGAGATTGCCAGTTATCTGGCCAATGATTCTCGTTACTTCCAACAATGGCTCGAGTTGCAGGAAGCCGAGCAGTGGCTTGAAAAAAACACTGAAGATGAGTCAATAGAACAACCCGAACCATTGCAACCTGGCGCTCTACCAGCCGCTGCATCGCACGACGAGGTCGAGGCGGTCGTACCGAAAGTGCGCAGCGTTGGTCTGGTTCGTCGGGTGGTCGGGAAACTCTCGACGGCTGCAAATGTGCCCTACATCGGGGCGGCAGTAGCGGCGTTATTGGTATTTTTTGTTTTGCCGTTTCAATTCTTTTCTGGTGGATCAACGAGGTATGATCTGAACGATCAATTTGCGAGCTATTCCGCGATCGGAGCGCCGGCTCCCGTGATGCCCTGGCAGCCGGGTGCGACAAAATCGTTGCAGGTGCCGCCTGTCGAGTTGAGTGCATTTCGTGCCGGGGCCAGTGATGCAATAGCCCGCCTGAAGTCTGTCAATCCGGACTTTGACTGGAGCCAGTGGGTTGATGTTTTACCCACTGACGAACAGGATCCGTGTGCGGATAGCGATGATAGTCGCTGTGGCCCTTCACTAGCGGACATGAAAGTGCTGGGTGAATGGTCGGTACTGACGCACGCGGCTTGTGCCGCTAGCGAATCTGATTCGCGTAGCTCTCTGTTGAACGATCTGGACAAGAAATGGCAGTTGATTACGGAAAATCTGCGAGAAACCGACGCGTCGGCGTTGGATATTCTGGCGATCGACAGTAGTTTGCCCATCTGTGAGCGTAGTCAGGCGAGTTTGTTACGGGCAGTTTCTCGCGGGCTCTAGTGTAGTGCAACGTTCAAAATGTGAGAATGAGAGTTTGTCAGTGCGTTCACAGCGAGGCGAAGCTCGCAGACAATGTCAAGAGCTTCAACGCTGTTGTGGACCCACTGACGAACTCCCGTAGTGTCCTTTGATCCAGGTAACCGAAGCTTGTCGCAAAGGGATCTGTTTGCCGGTGTGCACTAGTTTTCCCTTACAATCAGACACTTTGATTATTCGACTCATTATTATAGTTTGAACGTTGCACTTCGCTGGCACCCGCACTTGCGTGATGGTTTAACGGTAGAAAACTGTGGCGATCACTCGTCATCGAAGGTACCGCCCGTCTACCGCCTCAAATTGTGTGCAGCCGATCTGACCTACCGCGCGGTCGAGTTCGGTGTGCAGAATCTCGTATGCCTTTTTAACACCATCCTCGCCTGCGGCCCCCGCGCCGTAGGCAAACGCCCGCCCCGCGAACACCATGCTGGCACCGAGCGCCTTGGCGCGCACGATATCGGATCCGCGGCGGATACCGCTGTCCAGCAGCACGGGGGCATCGCCGACGGCAGCTGCAATCGCAGGCAGTGCGCTGATCGAGGCCGGGCCGAATGAGATCTGACGTCCGCCGTGATTCGACACCACAATGCCATCGCAGCCAGCGGCCAGCGCTTTGGTGGCGTCATCCGGATGCAGGATGCCCTTGACCAGCAGCTTGCCTTGCCAGTCGTCGCGGATGCGCTGAAGGGTGTCCCAGTTGACGGTGGATGAGATCAGTTCTGCCTGCATCTTTGCAAGCGAGCGCGAGCCATCATCTGTATAGGGCAGGATGTTGGCCAGATCCGGCGGGCCGCTGCGTGCAGTCGCCAGTGCCCAGCGCGGATGTCGGCACAGATCGGCAATGACCCGGGGCGTCATTTTGAACGGCACGGCAAGCTGGTTGCGAATGTCGCGATCGCGTTTGCCGGGTGAAGACACATCGACAGTCAACATCATCACTTTGATACCGGCCGCCCTGGCGCGTTCGATCAGCCCGCCGTAGACGTTGGCATTGCACGGATAATACAACTGGAACCAGGCGTAGCCGTTGGCGGCCTCGGCGAGCGGCTCGAGTGCGGTCGACGAGGCGGTGCTGATCACATGCGGCAGACGCTTGTCGCCGGCGAGTCGGGCGAGCATCAGATCGGCCCCGGGCCAGGCGCTGTTCATGAAACCAACGGGGGCGACGCCGAACGGGACGGCATAGTCATCTCCAAACAGACGAACGCTTAATGATCTTTGTTCGATGTCTGTCAGGTAGCGCGGGATCAGCTCGACGCCATCGAATGCCGTGCGGTTCTTGCGCAGGTTCAGCTCGTCATCAGCGCCGCCATCGATGAAGTCAAAGGCAAATTGTGGCAGACGTTTTTTAGCGCGCAAACGCAAATCGTCAATCGATGCGATACTGGCGAGGGACATGTTGTATTCATACGATTAAAGTTGATCGAATCGGCTGGCCTTGGCCAAATGCAGTGGCCAAAGCAGATCCTACTCAATGTGAGGGTATCGTGTCGATGCACCGCGCGTTGGCCGGGTCAGAAATTACCGTCTGCGGCGCGTGCGCGACGCTGCTGTACAATGCGTCTGCACTCAGGACACACCGCGAGTAAGACAGCCTGCTGTATCAGCGAATGCGTGGAGCGCAGCGATGGACAACATCAAAGAAAGGCGTCGGCCGTTCAACGGCTACTATCGATCAGTGATTGGCCGAGAAGATCCCGAACTGACTCACACCGGGCCCGGCACACCGGCCGGAGAATACTTCAGACGGTTCTGGCAGCCCATCGCCATGACTGCGCAGGTCGGCGATCTGCCGCTCGCCGTTGAAGTGCTGGGCGAGGAGCTGGTGCTGTTTCGCGATCTGAGCGGGCAGTTGGGACTGTTGCACAAGTACTGCAGCCATCGCCGCGCCTCGCTGGAATACGGCATCATTTCCGAAAAGGGTATCCGCTGCTGTTACCACGGTTGGCTCTACGATGTAGATGGCACCATCCTGGAGGTGCCCGGTGAGCCGCAAAACAGCCCGATTCCGAAAAGAATCTGCCATGGCGCCTATCCGTTACACGAATACAAGGGGTTGGTGTTCGCATGGATGGGGCCACCCGACGACATACCGGAATTTCCGGTATTCGACACCATGGCACAAGCCGACAACGAAATGGTGCCATATCTGATCGACTATCCGTGTAACTGGCTGCAGGTGGCTGAGAATCCAATGGATCCTTTTCACAGTGTCTTTTTGCACACACGAGTGACACGCGCGCATTTCAATCCAGCCTGGGGCGCGATGCCGGTGGTTGAGTGGCACCCGATGAGCGCGGGCCTCGGTATCTATCTGACCAACACACGGCGCTGGAAGGATTTTCTGTGGGTGCGTACGGCCGAGGTCTTTTTGCCAGCGATTGCTCAGCCACCGGATATTTATCAAAACGCTGTGACTGAGAAATTTTTTCCGCGTGTGGGTATCACCAAGTGGACGGTGCCGGTGAACGATACCCATTGCCGGATCATCGCATGGCGCCATTTCAATGACACCCTTGATCAGGATGGCAAGGGCGATCGAAGTCAGGTCGGTTTGGGCAAAGTTGATTTTGTTGGTCAGACCGGCACCGAGAGAAGCTACGAGGAGGGGCAGCGCTCGCCGGGTGATTACGAGGCGCAGGTGTCACAGGGCAAAATCACCGTACACGATGATGAGATGCTTGGCCGCACGGATGTGGGTGTTGCCCAGTATCGACAGTTGCTCCGCGATGCCATTCGGGCCACGGCCAGCGGTACGCCTTTGCTGACGCCAGAGAAAAACGCCGATGGAACTATTCCAACCATGGCAGGCGATGTGATTGTGGCTGTGCCTGCGGCTGATGACGATGTCGCATTGCAACGCGAGGCCGGTCGACAGGTGGGCAAAGCGGTGCATGATACTCTGGCGCTGAGTTGGCATGAGCGCCCCGTCGAGATAGAAAAACGCGTGCGTCGATGGATGGCCGACAGATCCGGCTAAGGTATCGAACCATGGCCATCGCTGGGTGGTTTGCAGCGTCTGATACTCGCCAAACCCGTGAATTTCCCCTAAAAACTTTGGGTGTATGCCCGTTCTGGTGTGTTTTTTGAGTCAGTTGTCTCGATTTTCTACATTTTCCTTCCCTACGAATGGTGGCAGGCATGCAATTCGCCTGCTTTGCGGGTGTGATGCCTTTATCCGTGAGTCAATAGAATCAGAGGAAGCGCCATAAGCAATTTCAGTCCTCTGTATGGCGCTGCTTTGAATTGAGCCCTGAGTTGTGCAGGGCCCGCTAGTGTCTGATCTCACGATAACCGTGGCTGCCTTTCCGCAGAGACTAAACCTCTGGCGAACGGACCTTATCTGAGAAACCTGACAAGATGAAACTGGACCTGACTCCGACACGCACGAAAGCGCCATTGTCGCCCACGCTGGCAAAGCGCAGTGCAATATTTACCGCTGTTCTAGTGGCGACATTCGGCTCGCAGTCACTTATTTCGCAGGAAAACCCTGCGTCAGCGGCGAGCATTGAACTGTCTGGCGCCGCGCTGCCAAATCAGGCTGGCACAGCAGAGATCATGATGGGGCAGGCTCTCGCATCAAGCGACGGGACGGTCACCACGGTGAGAATCTCGCAAAAGTCGCAGGCTCTGGTCGATGCCCAGCATCAGGAAATTGATGTGATGGCAGAGCGTATTAAGGAGATGATTGAGGCGCGCTACATTGCCGAGACACGGCATCAAAACGCCGAGGTGGAAATTGCTGACTTGCGTGACCAATTGGCCGATCTGGAGGGGCAGCTTCGCACTGCTCAGGCCTATCGTACGGCGCTGGAGTCGGACAAAGACAATCTAAACAACCGTCTGGTACAGACTGCCGCCGATCACGACGGTGCGATGAATGAGATCGCACAGCTCAAACGTGACCACGAATCTAAAGACAACGCCGCTCAGGCGAAGATCAAGGATCGCGATAACGAGCTTGCTCGGTTGGGCAAGCAGTTGGAAAATCTGGCTGGTGAGCGTGAAAAACTCACTGCGCAAGTGCACGATCTGGACAATCAACTGGCCAGTGGTCATCACGAAAACGGAAAGCTTCAGGCGAGAATCAACCGTACCGCCACGTCGCTGAAGGCCAAACAGGATGATCTGGCTCGTGCCAAGGCAGAACTTGCCAAGTCCAATGGCGAAATTGATGCGCTGAACACCCGGCTTGCCGACGCCAAGGCGAATGCGGCTCGTCTGCGCGCCGAACTGAAACAGACGCTGGCAAACCTTGATGACACCACCCGCCAGCGCGACGATGCGCAGGCGCGGGTAAAAATGCTCAAAGGCAACCTGGCGAAAGCACAAGAGGTCAATGGCGAGCGGGCGCAACAGCTTTCACTGCTGGGCAATGTGCGGCAAGGGCTGGAACAGCAGCTCGCCGGTATCAGCTCCGCCAGAGATGATTTGGGTAATCAGAAGCTGGCATTGCAAAAGGATCTGGACGATGTGATCGGGCAGCTGGCGCGCGTCGACAATGAACGTGGCAAGTTGAAGGCGCAATTGTCGAAGGCTAAAGCGGCTAACGAATCGCTCGACGCAGAAAACCTTGATCTTGAATCACAATTGGCTGCGTTGAATAAAGAACATGCGATTCTTGGGCAAAAGCACCGAGGATTGCAGGAGCAACTGGCAGATAGAGTAAAGGCCAACGCTGAGTTGCGAGCCGAAAAGCGCACGCTTGCAAATAATCTCGCCTCGCTGGGTGACAAGCATGGTCTGTTGGACAACGCACACACAGCCGTGAACAAGCAGCTTACCAGTGCGATCAAAGATAACAAGACAGTCAAGGTACAGAACGCGGCACTGACCGGTGACCTTGAAGATCTGACGCGCGCACAACAGAAGCTCGACAAAACACACGCCAGATTGAAAAAGAACCATGCCGATCTGCGTGATTCCAATCGCAAGCTCGACACGCAAAAGCGTGCAATAGAGGCAGAACTGGCTGAGCTGTCTCGTGAGCACGGCGACTTAAACAAATCACACGAGCGTCTGAAGCGGCAGATGGCAGACCTGAGCGTCGCTCGCGATAAGCTGCAGGCAAGCAAGGCTGAGCTCGAGCAGGGTATTGCCGATCGCGATCGTGCGGTGCGAGATCTGAACAATCGTGTAACGGAACTGGGTGACGAAGTAACTCGCCTGCAGGTCGACTCTAATTGGGAGTTAGCCGAGCACGCGCAGAAAAATACGAATCTGAGCGATCAGATTAAATCGCTGATCGGTGAGCGGGACCAGCTACAGGTTGCAGCGCGTCAGCAGGGTGTGCAATTGCAAAGCACAGAGGCGCAGTTGCAGGAGCTTGGAAAAACCGCCGATGCGGCCAATGCTGAGATCAATCGCTTGCAGGGGCTGATCGCAGACTACCGACAACGCCTGACGGCGGCCGAGCAGGCTGAGCTTGCGGCCAACGAAAAAGCCAAGCAGCTTGGCATCGAACTGGCCGAGACCAAAGGCAATCTGAGAATTGCCC
Source organism: uncultured Granulosicoccaceae bacterium (assembly GCA_964646405.1). Taxonomy (GTDB): domain Bacteria; phylum Pseudomonadota; class Gammaproteobacteria; order Granulosicoccales; family Granulosicoccaceae; genus CAKZSB01. The sequence continues at coordinate 14,122 of CAZYDV010000094.1, forward strand.
GCAGCGAGCTCAACGTATTGCTGCGTGAGAAGAGTGCCGCAGAGGCAGAGCGCGATGCCATTCTCGCCGATGCAGAAAAGCTGAGTCGATCGCTGACTCAGGAGTTAGAGGCGGCCAAGCTTGAGAACGTAACCGTGCAGCAAACGCGCGCGGACAACTCAGTGCCGATTCGACTGGGCAACGCTGATTTCTTCAATCCTGGCAGCGCCAAGCTGACTGAAGAGGGCAGCGAGAATCTGAAGAAACTGGCTGCTATCATCGCCACTTTCGAAGATCGCCGGATTGTGGTCGAGGGGCATACCGACACGGTGCCAATTGGCATCAAGTTGCGCTATCGTTTCGAGAGCAACTGGGAGCTTTCGGTTGCCCGTGCGGCGGCTGCGGTTCGACACATGCAAAACGAATCGAACATCGACCCGACCATTCTATCCGCTGTTGGATATGGCGAATACAAGCCGATGGCATCGAACAACACAGCAGAAGGTCGCCAGATGAATCGACGCGTTGAAGTGGTGTTGTACCCGGTTGAGAAAGAACACACGATCTACAGTGTGATCGATGAATAGCCACTGACTCAAAAATTTGAAGTCAACGCGAACGCCCGGCCTTGCGCCGGGCGTTTTTCGTTGCAGATCCGCTCGGCGGCGAATGGTGGCGGTGGGCGCACTCGGTCCCGGGCTGTCCGTGGTAGTATCTCTGTCACTTGATTGATACGGCTGAGGCGAGTCGCTTGGTGGACATGACGCGAGGTTCGATCTTCGGCACCGAATATCGACAGGAGCAAAACGAAAGCAGGCACCGGGCGGGTGTTCTATCACTCGATGATATCGACGTCAGTGATGGTTACCTATTTCGCAATGATTCTATCGGTGCCTATTTTGAGCGGCTGCGCGAACAGGCGCCGGTGCACTACTGCAGCAGCAGCCGGTTTGGTCCCTATTGGTCGATCACGCGCTATCAGGATATCAAGCAGGTCGAGTTGAATCACCAGGTCTTCTCTTCAGATCAGCGGCATGGCGGGATCACTCTGGCATCACCGATGAGCAGTATTCGCCTGGCAAGCTTCATCGCCATGGACCCACCGGAGCACGATGCCCAGCGCAGTACAGTGAAGTCGGTGGGTATGCCATCGAATCTCGCCAACCTGGAACCTTTGATAAGGCAGCGGGTTTGTGTGCTGCTGGATCGTCTACCGATCGGTGAAGAATTCGACTGGGTTGAGCAGGTATCTGTCAATCTGACCACACAGATGCTCGCCACGCTTTTCGACTTTCCATTCGAGGAGCGCAGCAAACTGACCTGGTGGTCGGATATCGGCACCGGGCATCCGAAAGACGATGGGCCGGTTACATCAGTAGAAATGCAGGCGCGGGAACTGGATAGCTGTGTGCAGTATTTCCGACGCCTGTGGGACGAACGAAAAAACAAACCGCCGCAGGGAGACTTAATCTCCATGATGGCGCACTCAGAAGCCACTCAGGGGATGACCAATGAAGAGTTTGGTGGCAATCTGCTGTTGCTGATTGTGGGCGGAAACGACACCACCCGCAATTCGATGAGCGGCGGCGTACTGGCGTTGAATGAAAACCCTGATCAATATCTTAAGCTCAGGGAAAATCCCGCGTTGGTGAAATCCCTGGTGCCCGAAATTATTCGCTGGCAGACGCCGCTGGCGCATATGGCGCGGACGGCGCTCGAAGACGTCGAGTTCGGTGGCCAGCAGATCCGTCGCGGGGATCGGATTGCGCTGTGGTATTTATCAGCCAATCGAGATGCCGAGGTCATTGACCGGGCTGATGAATTTATTGTCGATCGTGTGAGCCCGCGGCGCCATTTATCTTTTGGCTACGGCATACACCATTGCATGGGCAGCATGCTGGCTGAGCTGCAGCTACAGATTTTGTGGGAGGAGCTATTGCCCCGCTTTGATCGGATTGAAGTTACCGGCGAGCCGCAGCGTACGCTGTCAAACTTTGTACATGGCTTTACGCGCATGCCGGTAACGCTGCATCGGTAGCGCGTTGCAACCTATCAGGAGCATGATGGCTCCTGAGCATGAGCGGCTCCCGCTGCGGACTACGTTTGAGCCTGCAAGGTCACGTGGCCATCAGCGTGAACGTAAGCTGCCAACTGAATTGAACGGCAGTTGTCCGCATCACAGGCGTGGTGGCTGCCAGCGTCGCTGCGCAGCGGATGTCGAGCGCGTGTTGCACCCCGAACCGAATGGGTCCAGGCGTAGTTTGGCCAGATCTCCAGTTGCTCCTTGCCGCGTTGCTGGCGCGAGAGCAATGAGTGCAGATCCAGCACCTTGTTTAGATACTGCACATAGCGCGGTTCAAACGCGCGAACCATCAGTGGCTGCTCGGTCAGGTTTTCCATTAAAACCCAATCATCCAGATCTGCCCGGTTCAGTTGAATGTTGATGGTTAGATTGTGATCGTGTGCCGCCGTTGGTTGCGATGCAGCGCCCGTGGCGTCCGTACGGGGGGCCGCCGCTGAAGCGGTTGAAACCGCGGCCATACCGCCAGCCCCTGCGGCGGCACCCAGCGTTTTTAGCGTTTTGCGTTTCTTAAAGTCGGGTTGATCGGCCGTTGTATCTGTAGTGGTGTTGCTCAAACTGCGTCTCCAATTTGTCTCTACGGGCCCAATATTGTGGATTGGGCGCGTGAACGCCATCTAGTAAATGTTGACAAGTGTGTCGCTGAACTGATTCAGCGGTGGGATGTCAGGCGCGTGATGATGGCCGGGGCCGCCTCGCAAATGAAATCCATGACCTCGTGACCGTAGGCGATCGCCTCTTTTTCATTGTTGCGCCAATCGGGCACAACTTCATAAACGTCTGGCATGGGTTGATCGCGTCCGTAGGCAAACTGGCTGAAGAGCGGTATCTGAGCGCCGAATCGCTCGGCAATCGTCTTCTGGTGCGGGTGATCCATGGCGATCGGGTGATCGGCTGCCTTGAGTATGTCGTGTGTAATGACCCTGGGTTGGTGTCTGGAGATATCGATATCTATCGCCCGTAAGTAGTCCGCAACGAATGGGACGATCGGGTGAGGGGCCTCGATGGTGCCGGCGGAGCTGACAGTGATGGGTGAATTCGGACCAAGGGCGGCACGCAGGCTGTATTCGGCTGTCATGCTTCTAAAGATATTGCCGGTACAAATGAACAGGATATGCATGGGTTTGGTTCGCTCGTCACAAGGTGGTGAGATCGGCTTTGTCGAACGGGCGCAGTGATTCGCTGTGTCCATCGCGAATCAGATTGGACCATTCGGGATTGCTGATCATGGCTCGGCCCACAGCGGCAAGATCAAATTCCCCGGCCGACAGTCGTGCCAACAGTTCGTCCAGGCCTGCAGGTTGCGCATTGCTGAAACCGCGTTTCGCCTCGTCGACAAAGCCGGTGTCCAGGCCAATGCTGCCGACCGTGATGGTTGGTTTATCGGTCAGCTTTTTTACCCACCCGGCCAGATTCAGTTCGCTGCCCTCGAACTCGGGTTCCCAGAAGCGACGCTGGCTACAGTGAAAGACATCGACGCCGGCCTCGGCAAGGGGGCTTAGGAATGTCTCGAGTTGTGCCGGTGTGTCGGCAAGTTTTGCGTTGTAATCCTGCATTTTCCATTGTGACCAGCGCAGAATCAGCGGCATGTCAGCGGCGATTTCTGCACGAATGGCGCGAATGATCTCTATCGCGAATCGGGATTTTTTCTCGCCGTAGCCGTCGTCGCGCAGGTTGGTGCCCGGCCAAAAAAACTGATCGATCAGATAGCCGTGGGCACCGTGAATTTCAATGGCGTCAAAGCCGATCGCCTGTGCGTCTTTTGCCGCGGTTGCAAACGCCTGGACAACGTCATCGATGTCGCGGTGAGTCATCTCGTGGCCGGTTTTTTTGCCTGGACGCGCGCAACCGGATGGGCCGAAGCCAGGCACTTGCGGATCGGGTTCGGTACCCGGGCGTCTGACGGCACCCACGTGCCACAGTTGTGGGGCGATCCTGCCACCGACAGCATGCACCGCATCGACCACCTGCTGCCAGCCGGCAAGCGCATCTTCCCCATAGATATAGGGTACATCCGGATAGCCATTGGCGGCCACGTGTCCCACGCAGGTGCCCTCGGTGATGATGAGTCCGGTGCCGCCGGCGGCGCGTTGCTGGTAGTAGCGCGCGACTTCGGCGTGTGCGATGTTCCCCGGTGATAGCGAGCGGGTCATCGGGGCCATCACGATGCGATTGGGTAGTGTTAGGGATCCAATTTGCAGGGGCTGAAATAGAGGGTTGTTTTTCAATGTTTTGCGTCCGCGGAGTTTTCGCGCTGTTTGGTTTGATTGCGTTCATCCATCAGCCAAAGGCGAAAAACTGCAAGCCCAGGATGGAGCGATATGTTTGGCATACACCAGTCTCAAGCCTACTCCGAAGGCTGTGTCAGTGCGAACGGTTTTCGATAGCAAGGCAGAGATCCTTGGCCGCAATATTGCCGTGCGCCAGCGCCCTGTTCTATGTCTGCATAGCGGCAGTTGCATGCCCAGGCAAGGATAAAAAGCCTGCAACCGGCAGTGATTGGCAGATCGAGAGCGTGGTGATTGTCAGGCCTTGGCCCTGGCGGCTCCTCGGTGATTGGTTGCGGGCGACTCTGGTGTTGATATTCCCCGGCTGGATAGCTCCCGCAGAGAGTGCTTTGGCTGATGGTGTGACTCTCATGACGTACCGGTGATTCAATGCGCTCAATGCGTAGAGGGAGGCAGATTTCTATTCATTAGAAAAACTAGATCGTCGCATGAAAAAGGATCGTTTGTAGCGCCTGGGTG
>CAZYDV010000095.1:0-18906 GCA_964646405.1 uncultured Granulosicoccaceae bacterium
GCCGACAGCACGCAGCGAAAACTCAAGCAGCTTATACCCCAGGCCGGTGTGCTGAATCCGGTCGATTTCACCGCCAACGCGCTGAACAACCCCGAGCTGATGGAGCAGAACCTGCGCCTGACGTTAACCGAGGGCAACTATCACAGCCATGTGTTGTTCCTGACCAGCGTACCCGCCAGTGCTTTCACTCGTGAATCGACACTGGCCGTGTGCGAGCGTATTCGACGCGAGTTTCCGAACGAGGTCATCGTCGCAAGCATGCTGGTGCCAGACGAAGTATCAGCGTGTTACGAGGCGATCGGTATGCCCTGTTTCGAGGACCCGGCGCACGCCGTTTCCGCGCTGGCGGCGCTGACGCGATTCGGCGCGAGTTTTTCGCGCGCGGCACGCGCAAAACTGCCGCCAGCAGCCACCAATAGCGCGGCAATTGAACTTGCGCGTATCGATGAAATGCAGGCTAAACGCCTGCTTGGCGAGTCCGGCATCTGCGTCACGCGCGAGGCGCTGGCAACCTCGGCCGAACAGGCCGTTCAATGCTGGCGCGATCTCGCCACACCGGTGGTACTGAAAATCTCTTCGGCGGACATCCTGCACAAGACCGAAATCGGTGGCGTGCTGCTGAACCTCGATGACGCCGACAGTATCGCCAGCGGCTATGCAGAACTGATCGAGCGCGCCACTCGCCTGCGACCGGATGCGACAATCGACGGCGTCATTGTGTGCGAGATGGTCACAGACGGTGTGGAGCTCGTCGCCGGCGTCACGACAGATCCGGTGTTCGGTCCCGCGGTGATGTTCGGTCTGGGCGGCGTATTCGTCGAGGTTTTAAAAGACGTCAGTTTCCGGCTCGCGCCATTTGACAAAGCCGAGGCACATCTTATGATCAATGAAATTCGTGGCAGAGCCGTGCTCGATGGTGTCCGGGGGGCGCCAGCGTGCAACGTCGATGCGCTGGCCGAGACGCTGTCGCAACTGTCGTGGTTTGCGGCCGCGCACGCCGAACAGATTGAATCGATCGATATCAATCCCCTGCTGGCAACCGGCGAGCGCATCATCGCAGCCGATGCGCTGATGGTGCTGAAAAACCATGCGAGTACCGAAGCCGGCGGCTAAGCTATCGCCATTTCGCTCAAACCTGCCACACTCCGTTGCTCAGTCTGTCGATTTCACCTGTTGCTAAAATCCATCGCGCGCATCCCGATGTCAGACGCCGCGCACCACTGCCAGGCAAACGACTGACTTGATCCGGACAAATCCAACTCAACGGGAGACACATCATGGCCGGAGGCTGGTCGCGCGACGGCGCGGTACAAGACCAGATCGACGCGAGTGTGGAAGATGCGGTCAAACGAGCGCGACAGCAACTACCCAGTGGTCCAGGCTTGAGCCACTGCCAACACTGCGACGCAGAGATCCCCGAGGCACGGCGCATTGCGGTGCCGGGCGTGGCGCTGTGCGTGTCATGTCAACAGGCAGAAGATGAACAACAAGCCAGCACCATTGGCTACAACCGGCGCGGCAGCAAGGATAGCCAGCTTCGATAGACGTGCATCGGGCTGCCAGCCGAGTCTGCTGGCGATGGCACATCGGTTGCGCGCACTGGCCATCTTTGTCTGCCGGCTACTGGTCATCGCAACCTGCTCTGCCTGCAGCCCGACTGCCGAGGATGGCTCTGGCCTGGGTTTTGAGTACGCGAGCAAACACAGTGACCGGCTCGATATCCCGCTGCACCGGTTGCCCCCGCTGGATGATGATTTCACTCGACAGACCCAGGCGATCGCTGAGTTTTTGTCACGATCAGGCATGGCTCAGCGCGATGCGAATCAAACTGCACTAAATCTGCCCTTTGAGATAAAGGCCGATCCGGAGCAGCCCTATCGCGGCAAGTTCCTGTTGTTTCATGGCCTGAACGACTCACCGTACGTGTGGCGCGATCTGGCACTTGCATTGTCGGCGCGAGGCTTCGATACGCGAGCGGTGCTGTTCGAGGGCCACGGCTCCACCCCCAGGGCCATGCTCGATGTCTCACATCGTGACTGGATCAACACCGCTCGCGCGCATCTTGCCCTTTGGCGCGAACCGGACGTCCCGATGTATTTGGGTGGTTTTTCAATGGGCGCGGTGATCGCAACACTATTGGCACTGGAGCAGAAGGATATCGCCGGGCTTTTGATGATTTCGCCAGCCTTCCACAGCAGGCTCAACCACTACCTGCGGTGGTCGGGCATCTACGCGAAGTTCAAGCCCTGGGTCTTCGGCGGCATGATCCTCGAGGACAACCCGATCAAGTACAACTCCATTCCGGTGAATTCCGGCTGGCAGTTCTACCGCCTGACATCGCTACTGAAGCATCGCTGGCGGCAGCGCAGACTGGCACTGCCGGTGCTGATGGTGGCCACCGAGTACGACTCGGTTGTCGATACCGACTACACGAAGCGCGTTTTTCATCGTCGCTTTACGCATCCGCGCAGACGACTGATCGTGTACCGAACATCACCACTGCCCGCAGAGACTGAATTCGAGCGCTATCGAGACATCGCCGATCCGCACGCGCGCATCATCAACCAGTCGCATCTGGGTATTATGTACAGACCCGAGAACCCGCTTTTTGGTCGTACCGGCAAAGTGCTGGTCTGCAATGGTAACGAGTACCCGATATTCATCGCCTGCATGCGCGCGCGCGGTCACTGGTTTGGCGCGCAACACACGCCTTCGCCCGACGGAACCCCGGTCGCGCGAACCACCTACAACCCGGACTTTCAGCATCTGCTCGGCGATATTGAGGACATATTCGATCTTCGATCAAGTCCGGAAACACCCCTTGAGAAAACGCCGCAATGACGCTGCCCCACGCCTGTACCGTGATCCTGGTGCGGCCCAAGTATCCGCGCAACATCGGTATGGTCGCGCGTGCGATGAGCAATTTCGGACATCAGCGGCTGATCCTGATCGATCCACAATGTGAACTCGACGCCAACGCCAGTCAGGGGGCCGCGCAGGGCCAGCAACCACTGCGCGAGTGCGTGAGCTATACCAGCTGGGAACACTACGCCGAACACGAAGCCGAAGGGCCACGCATCGCCTTCAGCCGACGCGAGGGCAAACGTCGAGCGGTCGCCAGTATGGAAGCGTTGCACCAGTGGCCAGCCCTGCAGGATGGTCGACCGGTATCACTGATCTTCGGTGCCGAAGACCATGGGCTCTCGCGTGCAGACCTGTTGTGGGCGCATCAGACTTGCGCGTTGAACATACCCGGCCCGCTGAAGAGTCTAAATCTGTCACACGCGGTGCTGCTGGTGCTATCGCAAATGCCGACCCTGACGCTACAGCAGCCGGCGTCGCCGTCAGCGCCGATGCAGTCCATCGACGGGCCACTGCGGCTTTGGCTTGAGACGCTGAATTTCGATCTGTCGAAAAAGAACTGGAACGCGTTCTTTGCGCTTCGCAAGATGCTGATGAAAGCTGCACCCACCGAACCGGAGGCCAGGCTGTTTACCTCTGTGATTCAACAGACTGTGCATCGACTCAACCACGCACCCGCCGAAGACGATCATCCCGAGCCACGTTAACAAGAACCCCAATCGCGCCAATCTACAGCCACGCATCGTTGGCCGTAAAAACGCGACGAAACCGAAAACAGAGACCATCAATTTGTGCAGCGATGTGCTGAATCGCATCGCCGCACTTGAGTTTGTGCGTAGACATGAGGATCATAGAGTCAAACTGGCAGAGACAGACCCTGCATGCCTGATATTCGAGACTGGTTAGCGCAGTACGGAAACGACGCAGTGACTCAACTGGCCGATATCTTCCCGGCCAGTGATCTCGACTTTGAGACATGGTCCAGGACCGCGATGTCAGAAGAGGATATTCCCGAGGAGTTTGTCGAGTTCATCAACCGTCGCATGCGACAGCAGCAGGCGAGCAAGCGACTACTCAACCACCCGCAAATTCGACAGGTCACCGTGTTGTTTGTCGATCTTGTGGGATCCACAGCGCTTGGGCAAAAGTTGGGCGACGAGCGCGCCATCCCGCTGAAAAACGCTTTTCGTCGAGCCTGTCGAGACGCGGTGGAGCAATTTGGCGGCAACGTCATGTACTCACATCACGACGAGGTCGTCGCCTGTTTCGGTTTTCCGATTGCCCGCGAGCGAGAAGCCGAACGTGCGGTGCGCGCGGCGTTGCAAATCAACCGCAATCTGGCGCAGGTCGACTCGACCGACCGTCTGCAGGTGCGCACCGGTGTGTCAACCGCTCGCAGTATCGTCGGCGCTGTCGATCCGGAATCCCCCGAGATGATCAATGCCGGTATGGTCGTCAGCCATGCCGCACGGTTGTCAGAAAGCGCCAACCCCAGTGAAATCAGAATATCGGAAACAACCCACGCACTGACCAGTGACATTGCGATCGCCATCTATTGTGGTGAAAAAGAACTGGCGGGCTTTGCGTCGGCGCAGGGCTCGTGGCGCGTCATCAGTCTCGCCAAAGACACCGGAGCAATCTCGCGCCGAACCGAGTTGCCGCTGGTGGGTCGCGAGGCAGAATTGAATCTGCTGTCGCAAGCCTGGAGCCGCTGTTGCGACGAGGCTCAATTGCAGACGATTTGGGTCACCGGTGACGCCGGCATAGGCAAGTCGCGACTGATACATGAATTGCGTTATTTATTGCCGATGGCGCAATCAGCGATGGTGTTTAGCTGTTCCCCATACCATAGCAACAGCGCGTTGTATCCGGTGTCTCGCCACACGGCGCGGTCGCTGGGCTTGACTGACAAAGCAACAGATAAAGAACGTCGCGACGCCATCGCCGGTCTGTTGAGTAGCGTCGATACCCAGATCGAACAGGCCGACAACTACCTTGACTGGCTACTGGGCCCGGCGATGGCGCCCGATCACCCGATTGCACGTGTACCTGCCGAACAGAGGAAGCAGCGATTGTTCGAGTTGTTGCGAGATATCGTCGCCTCGCAGGCCGCGCAGTCTCCGTTGCTGGCAATCGTCGAAGACATTCACTGGATTGACCCAACGACATTGCAGTTGATCAGGTTCCTGACAAAGGAGTTGCCAGACCAACATTTCATGATTGTGCTGACCGCTCGCTCTGGGCTGATATTGCCCGAATTCGCCGATGGCGCAGACGTCGTCGAGTTGCAGCCGCTGGACCCATCCATGTGCGCACAACTGGTGGAGGCAGTCGATTCCAGCGTGGATTTGCCACCGGCCGTCGTCGATGCAATCGTCACTCAGTGCGACGGTGTCCCGATGTATCTCGAAGAGGTCACGCGCGCACACCTGGCAGCCGACGAACCGCTACACGCACAGGCGATGACCCCGCGTTTGAACGATCTGTTGATCGCCAGCCTCGACAGCGTCGGCGCGGCGCGCGCCACAGCACAGCTTGCCTCCGTCATAGGCAAAAGCTTTTCCATCGGCGTGCTCGAAGCCGTGAGTGAGTTGCCGAATGAACTGGTTCACCAGCACATCACCGCCTTGCGCGACAAGGGTCTTTTCCTCGAGCGTCTTGAGCCCGAACCTTCACTGTCCTTCAGACATGCGCTGCTACGTGATTGTGCTTATGAAACATTGCTCGAGGAGGAAAAGTGTCACTACCACGGCCTGGTGGCAGATTCGCTCATCGACATCGGGCACGCACCGGCAGAGATCATCGCGCGGCACCTGGGCATTGCCGACCGCCGACAGGAGAGCATTCTCAAATGGCAGGAAGCAGCTCGAACCGCCACCCGAAATGGCGCCTATCTTGAGGCGACAGCGCACCTGGAGGCGGCGCTCGCCCTTCTGCCATCGCCATCGTCTGACAAAACCGTGCTGCAATCGCGACAGGAATTGTTGCTGCGTATGCTGCCCGCACTGTTGGGCTCGGTCAGCTATGGTTCACGACGCGTGCAGAAGACCATGGATGAGGCTATTGCGCTATCGCAGCAGATTGGAGTTGATGCGAGAATCTTCCCTTTTTTCTACGGCCGCTGGATCAACACGCAGGCGATCGGCAAGCATGACCAGGCGTTGAAATACTCCGAAGAATTTATCCAGCTGGCAAGGCAGCATGGCGATGCCGGCGCGACCACTGCCGCGCATATCAACGCCGCGTGGAGCACGTTCAATCTGGCAGATTTTTATCGCTCCCAAGCGTTATTGACAGAGGCCGACGCCGCCGCAAAAACTATCCGGCGCCACAGTGTCGGCTTCGCCTACGCGGCCGACGCAATCATCGGCCTGGAGAGCTGTCGTGTACAGACGCTGTGGTGCATTGGCGATCTCGACGGCTGCCACGCGGCATCAGCACGTGCGATCGAACGCAGCCATGAAGTTAAAAGCGGCCAATCGATCTTTCTCGCGGCACAATATGCCGGCGCTATGGCACACGCACTGCTCGGCGACTGGAAAACCTCCCTGCACTATGGCCGCGCGATGGCCGAGATGGAAAAAATCGCCGGTGCCGTGGCAACCGGACTGTTCTATGCCAGCCTGGCGCAGATGCATCTTGAGCAAAACACCAGACTAATGAACACCGCGCTGGAGTCCGAGGCCAGAATCAGTCAAATGGGTTTCAGGTATCTGATGCCGTTCTGGCTCACCAGTCTCGCCGAAGTCGAGCTAACCTTTGGAGACAACCCGAGCCGTGCCAGCCAGTTGCTTGCGCGCGCGCAAGCAATCGTGGACAAAACGGGTGAACGCTGGTTTTGGGTCGAACACCTTAGACTGCAGGCGCTGATCGCCACGCGCCTGCAAGGTGGCGATGAGGCCGCCAACAGACTATTCGACAAGGCCTGCCAACTGGCACTGCAGCAACAAAACGCGTCTTTCGGTCTAAAAGCCGCCGAATCGGCTTTTCAAGTGTATCCAGAGACACGCTTTGAACAACACCGTGCGCACTTTTTAATGGCAGTGAAAGATGCTGCAGGCTGAATTAGCTCAGGCAGTCGATCAGTCGTAGAAGGTGTCGAACTCGGTTGTCTGCTCATCGACGGTGACGGCGGTGAGTTCACTTGATCGGACAAATATCGCAACCCGCTCTTCATCGACGATAGTGCTATAGCTCATGGTCCGCACGATCTGACGCCCCGTTTTGAGCCCCCAGCCGTCCACGACCATTGCGTGTGGCCCTCCATTCCCGGTGGGTGGCAAAACACCCAGCGGGTCGGTATAAGGCCGTTCGACCGGCCCGCCCCAGAACCCCGAATAGCGCCAGCATTTCTCACCACTCCAATCGGCATCACTCCACATCTCCACAGTTCCCGCAACCGGCTGTTCGTAATGTTGATAGAGACCGCCAATGGCATTGTCTCCACCGATGGAAACACGTATCTGCAACGGCAGCGATGGTGTTACGGCCCGGTGCGGACTCGTCGCTCCCGGCTGCAACGATAATTTCAGCCCCAGATCTCCGTTGCCGAGTATGTAGCCCAGTTTGTATTTGGGAATCAATCCGTAGCGATCGCCCTCTTTGAAAAAGGACTGAACGATCGAAATGGTCTCATAGTCGACCGATTGCTCACCTGTTGAGATGGTGGTGTAACGCGACAGCCCCTTGTAGAGAAATCGTCGGTACAACACCGGCTCTCTGTCGGCAAGCGTAGCGGGATCAAAGTGCGGATGGTTCATGATGAAACTCTCGTTAACGACCGGCCGACGCTAAGCGTCACCCATACCGACGATGACAATCTGCGCGGGCAGATCAAAACCACCGGTCGGTATCGCGATATATTCACGCCCTTTATGGCTGAAATGCATCAGTGCACCTTGCGCATGCTGTGGCAAATTCAGCGCGGTTAGTAGCGCCCCATTGTCCGGATCATAGGCACGCAACTCGGGTTTGTCGGGCTCGAAACTGTACTGCACCACATGCGACTCGACATTCAACCCGGTGGGCTTGCGATCCGCTTCCTGCGCGGCAAACAAAACATGGGGCGTGCCGAGCAGATGCACGCGCCTTGGCCAGCCGAGCTCACCGTCCGGCAAATTGATATCATCGAAAGCCTGCGCCAACGCCTGGCGCGGTCCTTCGCCAACTGGCTGTTGCCAAAGGTGCTCACCGGATACCAGATCGATTGCGGTAATGCGTCCCCACGGAGGCTGAAGCAGCGGATAGGGAAACGGCTCGCCCTTCGAATCGCGCACCGTCCAACTCTTGTACCCGGCTGTAAACCAGGTTTCGCTCTCAGCATCCAACTCCACTGCGTTGACATTGGCCCGGGTGATGGAACTCACATACATGCACTGGCGCACCGGATCGGCCACAGCCCCTGCCCAGCTCGCACCGCCAAGGTAGCCAGGAAACTGGATCGTGCCGCCATTGTCCTGCGTCCGCTCAGTGGGCGGCGTAAACAACGGGCCGTGCTGATAGGACTGCAGAACTTCGAGTATCTGCTCGCGCAGCGTTTCAGACAGACTGTTAACGTTCGGCTCGATACTTTCACCGTGCGCATCGAGCCCCTTCTCCACATACAGGCCCTGCTGATCAAACGGTTTGGGTATTGTTGGTATCGGCTGTGTGGCGCAAGCGCACTCTCCAGGGATCGACGACCGGGGCACGGGGCGATCGATAATGGGCCATCGGGGCTCACCGGTGTGCCGGTCCAGTACGTAGGCAAAAGCCTGCTTGGTCACCTGCACCACAAGCTTGTGCACGGTGCCGTTGTCAGTCACATCGATAAGAACCGGTGCCGCCGGCGGATCGTAGTCACACAAGTCGTGTCTGATGAATTGAAATTCCCATCGGACCTGTCCGGTTTTTACATCCAACGCGACAATTGACTGCGAATGGCGATTGTCTCCGGGACGATCTCCGCCATAGGCATCGTTGTAGGCACTCGAGACCGGCAGGTAGACAAGGCCTGCATCTTCATCGACCGACATCGGCGCCCAGACATTCGCGTGACCGTTCCTGCGATTCGAGCCAGCCCCCCAGTCGGACTCGATTGACTGCCCCAGAATCGTGTCACCGGAGGGAATCGTCTCGAACGTCCACAGTGGTGCGCCTGACACGGCGTGATAGGCCCTGACATCACCGCGCGCAGGCGCGTGCGTCTGGTTGAGGTCACCAATGGCCGACCCGACAATCACCACATCGCCGCACACCGCCGGTGGAGATGTCATGGTAAGCAGGCGTGGCGCGGGGTTCGGCGCGACATCGACCGTTCCCTTGTTGCCGAATTCTTCAATCGGTCTCAGATCGAGATCCAGCGCCCTGAGTGTGGCATCACCGCAGGCGAGAAAAATTCGTTCAAGTTGACCCTGCTTCCAGTAAGTGAGTCCGCGATGTACAAATCCGATCATGTGCGGTGCAGCCTCCCGGTACAACTCCGGGTCATAGACGATCGGATCACCGTTTGCGGTCTTCGCTGCCTGCATCGAATCCAGATCGAACCGGGCGACAATACTCGGCGCACATACGGTATACAGTGCGTTGCCGACCTTCAGCGGTGTACCCTCGTTAGGGCCGAACTGAGTCGTTTCGCGCGGTGCCAGCATGGCGTGATCCAGCGGCAAGTCCCATACGCTGCGGACTGTCAGTCGCTGTACATCATCTTTGCCTATGCAGGATTGTCTATAGCGGGAGGAACCGGGGTCACCCGCGTACGACCACCAGTCTTTATCGAGCTTACTCAATCTTCGTTCACAGTGTTTTATAGCCATTTCATACTACTGACGCTGACCGATGCTATGTATCCCACTCCTTTGCACTACCCCTGTAGATACACCCTATGGATCTGACAACCACAACCGTGGATTGCAGCCCTGTCGGCTAAACAAAAGCCAGTTTAATTTTCGTGGCCGGGCAGACAATGCTCCAACAATTCGCACCCGGCACCACACCTGACGGTACTGCCCGATCAAAATTTATGTCAACCAACAGTGGTGCATATAGATCATGGCACGCCAATGTTTGCCAAGGTACTTTCTCTACAGTGCGACACCCTTGCCATGACGTTTCACTAGTAATTCACAACCCAGATCAGACCGACCTCTATCACCCAGACCAAAATGATCCGCAGACTATTGAGCCACTGGCTGACACGCCGCCCCGAGATCATGAGGATCGCCCTCAAGGCGTTTAGAGACCGACAGCAGGTTTATCAACTGGGAAATTCGGCGTTCGCCCTGGGCAACTCAGCCGTCACAGAAATTCTGTCAAACTCCAGAGACTTCACGATCCGCGAGGCGAACATGGATGGTTTCGCCACCGGCCCGGTGCTGCTCTACATGGACGACAGTAAAGCCTACCGCTGCGACAAGGAGGCCCTTGATCATGCTTTCTGCAAACCATTCAGGGAGAGCCTGGAACACGATACCCAACGGGTCATCACCGAGCGCCTGAAAGCCAGACACGGCAGCGATCAATTTGACGTCGTCGCAGATTTTGCAGAACCGGTGGTGGCGCAGGTGGTCGCCAGACACTTTTTCGGATTTACGCCAGATGATGAGCAACTGCTGGACTTTCGCCAACAACTTCGGACCCTGGGATCCGCGTTGATCGATGGCGAGATCTCTGGCCGTGCACAAAGAGCCGCCGATGCGATTATCGAGCTTGCCAACAGCCGCAAGCGTTTCCCCGAGGAGACGGATCTTGCTGCCCGTTTGCACCAGAGCAGCAACCCGACAATAACCAGCGCGACCGGAAGCGTTGCGGGATTGTCGCTGGCGGCGTCTGCCACCGTCGCCCGCGGGTTGGGTCAGGTGGTCGATCGATTGGTCAATGATCAGGATCTGCAAAAACAGATCAAACAGGCCGTCGACACCCAGACTTGCAACTCGGATTTTCTGATCGATCAACTGGTGCGCGAGAGTTTGCGCTTCGCCCCGGTACTGGTGTTCATCCGGCGCTACACCCTGCGGGATGTCACTCTGACTCCCGCCAGCGGCGGTAAGACACTTCGTCGCGGCACGAGAGTGCTGGTCGGCTTATCGTCGGCCATGTTTGACGAATCTGCGTTTCCGTGCCCGAATGATTTTCGTCTCGATCGTCCGGCCGACAGTTA
The DNA here is from genome assembly GCA_964646405.1 of uncultured Granulosicoccaceae bacterium. Lineage (GTDB taxonomy): Bacteria > Pseudomonadota > Gammaproteobacteria > Granulosicoccales > Granulosicoccaceae > CAKZSB01. Next base: position 11,000 of record CAZYDV010000095.1, read on the forward strand.
CGTGCATTTTGGCTATGGCCTGCACCGGTGCTATGGAAGTCTTTTGGCCGAGATGTTCCTGCGCAGCATGATAAAAGCTTTGTTGCGGGAAAATATTCTGGCCGGCGCCCATACCGACTCATCCCAATTCGAATCCTGGGCGCTCACCCGGTATCGCATCAAACTGGCAAGTGGAGCATCGGGTGTACGATAGCAATCAGGGCGGCATTACAACACTGGTGCCGCTGCACATCGATGCACAATCGGCACAGGCAAAAATCACCGCACTGCCACAGCCGGTATCCCTGCCCGGGTTGCACTTCATATCGATTGCACTGGTTAGTTTGAGCATCGACAATGAACTGCCGACCCATATTCTGATCGAGGCTAACTACGACGGCACGCTGGCTGAGTTCGCCAATGCCTGGTCTGCGGCACAACCGGATACCATTCAAACGCTCTACTCGATGGGCCCAGCCCAGTGGCACAATGGCGGTGAAAACCAACTGCAACCGTTTTTACACGAATACGATTGGGGTACCGGCGCCTATTACAACGCTCTGGTTGGCGTTTCCGTCAGTGACATCTGGAAAAACGAAGCACTCACTCAGAAGGTCGGTGCCAGCGTTCGCTCCTTGAAGACACCTGTAGAAGACGCGCCGTCAAGTATTTTTGCCTCCCTCAAGAAGCAACATGGTACCCGAGACTACCCACGAAAATTCAGAGTCCGCTTTGGCCCCTTTGCGACGACGGTCGTCAGAAAAGCCATCCTGGCATTTCTGATTCTCTGTACCTGGGTGTTGACCCGTCTGTGGCAAAATTCAGATATCGGTTTATCTGTCCACTATCTCGATGCCGTTCTACTACTGGCGTTTGTGGCCATCGTTGTCACACTCATGTTGTACGTCGATCACAGACGCAGCGGCCGTCGCTCCGCCGTTTTCGCACGCGACGGTGGCGATCAACTAAAAACCCTCGCCCTTACCTGCCTGACGCTGGCCGTCGTCGGCCTGGTGGTCTGGTTGACGGGATCTCTGACCTTTTCAGGTTTGTTCGCCCTGTTGCTGTACCTGGTCTTCACGGTGCTTATCTGGCCCGGCCCGGCCCTGGCGCCTTTCGTTTTCAGGCATCCGTTATCCCCGCTTGAGGAACTGACGCGGCAATCCACGCTGCTGTCACTGCTCGGTCTGGTTGCGGTGCTGGGCCTGCACTGGCTTTTGCCCGACGGCCACCCCGCCGAGCGTGCCACGACACTCGTCGTGACGACGGTTGCGATCATGATCACCGCGGGCTCTGCCCTGTTCGAAGCTCGGCTTCAGGGTGGTATGACCAAGCCAGACTTCATCTGGATTGCCGCCCCTGTGCTAATCGCCCCTGTTATCGATATCGACCCCGCTTCCACCGTCACGGCCGTGCTCATGCTTTTTGCAGTCATCCCCATCGTCGCACTACACGGGTTCGCATTTGAGTTTGCCAAAGTCCGATCACTGGAACGCGAACAATTGGCTCGCCGTCCGCCATCAGCTGCAAAGCTCGAAAAGATCGCCCAGTTCGAGGATCGGCCCGATAAATACCAAAATCACTTGCTGAGTGTCACGCGGGTTCACCCGCAGCGGGTGATCGCACTGAGGCTCGTGCTGATGGCGACTCGACTCGCCTTATATATGTCTTCACACAAAGGCACCCTGATGGGCATTCCGTCCATTCACTTTGCCCGCTGGGTGCTTGTCAAACACGCGGGCCATCATTTTTTGATCTTTCTTAGTAATTACGATGGACCGTTTGATTCCTACCTCGACGAGTTCATCGATCAAGCCTCGACAGAGCTCAATCTGATCTGGGGGCCGACAGTCGGATTCCCGCGCACCGAGTGGATGATAACGGGGGGTGCCAGCCGTAACGAGGAATTCAAACGCTACGCCCGAAGCAGCCAATCGCCAACGCTTTTTCACTACTGCGCCTACCCGGAGCTGTCACTGGATCAGATTGAAGAACAAATGCGTCTGCGACAAGCACTTGCGGGCACCGTGAACGAAGGTGAGGAAAGCGATCTGCTGACGCTTTTTCACACCGGGAAGGAACTATCTAAATCATGAGGCCGGGCTATGACATTGACAAACTCAGGCCAAAGATTCAGGCATTGCTGCTGGCCGGATTTCGACAACAGCTGCCACGAAGCCGTTATCTTGCGTTGAAGTTTGATAGCCGACAAGCCACTCAATCGGCCATACAGAAGCTGGTGCCAAAAATTACCCCGGGTGACACGCGCCCGCCTGAAGAACTTTTTTGCCTGGCAATATCGGCACAAGGCTTAAAACGACTCGGCCTTGGCGATGACACCGAACACTTCGAGTCATTTCATTTTCCCTCGACTCTGGATACCTTTCCGGCCGTGTTCGTCGGCGATATCAGCAGCAAGCGAGCAAGAGGCGTCATTGGAGAGACTGACAGTGCCTGGCGATGGGGCGGCACCGAGCACATCGCCGACTTGTTTCTGGTCCATCTCACTCCATCAGATAAATACCAGTCAGACGAGACATTGACCGACGCCATCGACCACGCGGTTGCGACAAGTGCGCGCGTGCTGCTGGACTTGAGCTATACCACCGAGAATCAAAACGGCCCTTTCGGATTCCTCGATGGCGTATCCAACCCGGAATTGATTCAACGAAAACACCGTCCGGGTTTCAGTCAGGAGCCTGTGGAACCGGGTGAATTTTTATTGGGATTCCCCAATTCACTCGGTCAGCTGGCAATGTCACCGAGCGTCCCTATCGACTTTCCGCAGGCGGAACACCTACCGTTTCTGCACGATGACTTCGGACTGCGTCGGGATTTGGGTAAATACGGTTCGTTTCTCGTGGTTCAGCAGTTCAGGGCCGAGACGGACAGGTTCTCGGCAATCGATCAATCGATCGCCAACAAAATGATCGGTCGAAAACCTTCTGGCGAACCCTTGCTACCCCAACCGCACACGGCCTCAGAGCCCGCCCCGGACGTGAATGCATTTGCCTACACTCTCAACGACCGCCACGGCTTCCACTGTCCGATTGGATCCCATGCCCGCAGAGCCAATCCTCGCGATTCGCTGCGCACCGACCCGAAGGTGTCAAACCGAACCATCAGCCAGCACAGGATCTTACGCCGCGGCCGAACCTTCGAGGACGAATCGGACAAAGGGCTGATGTTCCTTTGCTTCAACACACAGATTAATCGACAGTTCGAGTTCATCCAACAGAACTGGATTCAGAACAATCGATTCGAAACCCTCAGAGATGAATCCGATCCGCTGCTCGGCAAAAACAGACAATTCACTATCGCCGCCCATCCAATCGGTCAGCGAGAGACCCTGAACGAGCTGGTCACCATGATGGGAGGCGGATACTTTTTCTTTCCAGGCATCGCCGCGGCAAATTTTCTATCCAGCTGGACACAGGCCTGACGCTCAGCCATCGGCGCACCAGTGCACCAGTGCACCAGTGCGATAGACTGCCAGGCGCTTGTTCACTTCAGGTCTGCCGGATAAATGACAGGAATCGTTGGCGGCGTATTCCTGCCTGCAGTTCAGCGCTGAAGTGCTATATACATCCTTGGGTAGCCACCTGATCAACGTCGCTCATCTCTCAAACGGATATCTCTCGGATCATTCATTTCGGTAACCATAATGCGATACTTTTGTGACAACTTATTTTCGAAAACTTTGCCGAACTCTCGATGGCGAGCGTAATCGTCTGACCGGCCTACCCAGCCTCTACTCACCCTTGTTGAAGAGATAAACTATGTTTCGAAAAACCGCAGCAGCGTTGCTTGCCTGCAGCGCACTAGCACTGATCAGCTGCTCATCAGGCAGTGATTCCGGCTCTGATGACGGCCCCGGCACACCGCCGGGTGGTGACGATGGCCCGGCACCAGCAGGCGTCTACAGAATATCTGTCACCAACCTGACAACCGGGCAGCCAATGACACCACCGGTGGTCGCGCTGCATGATGCCGGCACGCACCTGTTCCAGATTGGCGAGGCGGCAAGCACTGAACTCCAGGAAATCGCCGAGAACGGCAATAACGCACCGATGGTCGCGCTGGCCGGATCACTCGACTCAGTCAGCGCTGCTGGCGTAGCGTTTGCCGACCCTGACGCACCGGGCCCATTTCAACCGGGCGAGACCGCCAGTGTTACGCTGGAGACTGTGGCTGCTGGCCAGGTACTGAGTATTGCCAACATGATCGTCTGCACCAATGACGGCTTCTCGGGCACCGATTCTCACGCCTTGCCTACCGGTGACGAGCCATTGGTATTTGAGGCCCTGCCCTACGATGCGGGCACCGAAGTCAACACACTCGACGCCGACTACTGGGTTCCCCCCTGCGGTGGAAGCGGCGAAAACTTGCATGAACCCGAAATCGACGGCGTCACCGCTGCACACCCGGGTCAGACAGGCGTTGATGCCTTCGACTTCGACGGATCTGCACCAGTGATTCGCGTTGAAGTGGAACTGGTCGAAGAGATCACTCCTCCCGGCCTGTTTCGCATCTCGGTCACCAACCTGACCACGGGCCAACCGATGACACCACCGGTAGTCGCACTGCATGACGCGGGCACTCACCTGTTCCAGATTGGCGAGGCCGCCAGCGCCGAGCTGCAGGCCATTGCCGAGAATGGCGACAACGGCCCAATGGTTGCCCTGGCGGGTTCTCTGGATACGGTGTCGGCTGCCGGCGTGGCATTCGCCAATCCCGCAGCACCTGGCCCGTTCGGTCCAGGCGAAACCGCCACCGTGACGCTTGGAACCACCTCTACGCGCCAGGTCTTGAGTATCGCAAACATGATCGTCTGCACCAACGATGGCTTCTCGGGCACTGACTCCCATGCACTGCCCAACGGTGATGAGCCACTGGTATTCGAAGCAGTGCCCTACGATGCCGGTACCGAGGTCAACACGCTGGACGCCGACTACTGGGTACCGCCATGCGGTGGCAGTGGTGACAACCTGCACGAAGACGAAAACGGCTTCATCGGCCCACACCTGGGTCAAACTGGCGTTGAAGAGTTCGATTTCGACGGCACTGCGCCGGCGTTGCGCATCGAAGTCGAGCGAGTCGAGCCGATTGCAGGCACCTTTGACATCAGCTTCACCAACCTGAGCACCGGCCAGCCGATGACGCCTCCTGTCGCAGCGATCCACGAAGGCTCGGTCACACTGTTCTCGATTGGAACAGAAGCCAGCGTTCAACTGCAGCAAATCGCCGAAAACGGCAACAATGATCCGATGGTGGCACTCGCTTCATCGCTGGCAGAAGTATCTGCAGCCGGTGTCGGTTTTGTCGATGCTGAAAATCCTGGCCCGATGCAACCGGGTGAGACGGCCACACTGACCCTCGAAACCTCAGCCGATACCGGTGTGTTCAGCGCGGTCAGCATGGTCGTTTGTACCAACGATGGTTTCACTGGCACGAACTCTCATGCACTGCCAACCGGTAGCGAGACTCTCAGTTTCGACGTCGTACCCTACGATGCCGGCACCGAGGTCAACACACTGGATGCTGAATACTGGGTCATGCCCTGTGGTGGTAGCGGCGCCAATATGCACGAAGACGAAAACGGCGTAACCGGTGCACATCCCGGACAGACCGGAACCGGAAACTTCGATTTCGCTGGCAGCGATGCCATCATGCGCATCGAAATCACACGCCAGTAGTAACTGGCAGCCACTAAGGCAAAACCGTACCGGGCACGTTGCCCGGTACGGCTCTACAGTTAAGCTACCGCTGGCAGTGATGTGTTTGACTGGCGGCCGGAGTCGAGCTCAGCATTATTGGGCGGATGCCACACCCCAGACACGTTCGGCGAATTTCGGATAGGGATCTGCAATCTGCGTGGCCAGTCGCCCACGCAGTGTGGCCAGTGAGTCCTCATCGGGTGCCACAGTGACTGGCACATCTGCACCGTAATCAAAGGCAAACCCGGTGTTGTCTAGCACTTCCTCCAGTGTGTGCCCGGGGTGAATGCTCTGCAGTCGGAATGCCCCCTTCGCACGATCGAACGCAAACGCACAGAGGTTGGTGATCATCGCGTGCGGACCGCCTGGTCGGAACACGCCGTCCTCGCTGGTGCCCGGTGCGCTGATAAAATCAACCTTGTCGACCATGGTTCGGCGGGTATGCTCCTCGCGAAACAGAATAACCCGCGGTACAAGAAAGTACAGCATCGCCGAGCCGAACGAGCCCGACCAGCGCACCTTCATCTGCGGGTAGTCACCCACCCCGACCAGATTAATATTGCCCTGACCATCGATTTGCCCGCCGCTTAGAAAAAATGCGCCGACCCGGCCCTGAGCTGCCATATCGAACAATTCGCTGACACCATCGTTCAGCGCCTGCAAGGCACGGCTGTTCAGCACCGTCACCCGGGTTGCACCCGCCGAGCGCTCGCGTTGCAATAGTGCAGCCGAACCCGGAATCGGTGACGAGACGCCAACCGCGATGTGATCAACGCCTTCGAGCAAACGGGCAATGGTGCAAATCAGCAGTTCTTCGCGACTGTAGTCCACTTCAGCTGGCTGTCGCATGCAGTACCGGTTGTGATCGTTGCAGGTAGTGGTCGAAACCGGATTGAGTGCGGGCCACAGTGGCATAGTCCTCGAGCGCCGCTGCATCTGCCGCGTAGGTCGCCGGCAGCGTGAGCGGCCATGCACCCTGCTGTGCAATCGCAATATCGCTGATGTAGTGCGCGGGAATCGTCGCCGGTGCGCGCAATTCATCCTGCATCAGGTCGTCGTCGGTCATTTCCTCGACGGTCACCACTGTCTGCTTCGCTGCATGCGCCATCGTCATTAACTCGCGAATCCTGCCTATCCAGACATTGCCGTGGCGATCGGCCAACGGCGCGTGAAACAGCGCGACGTCGGGCACGATGGCGGGCAACAGTACGATCGGGTCGCCGCTGTCTGCCATCGGGTTGTCAATAACGCGGTAATCGGTGCGATTGGCCAGCAGATCTGAACCGAGCAAACCCCTCATCGGTATAAACGGTATGCCCTTTTCACCCGCCTGCACGGCAGAAATCAATGCCGGGCATGTGGTGTCCATCAACTGAATACGGCCATCTTTCACCGCTGATACAAAGCGCGGCGCCTGGCCGTGTTCGTCCAGTGTGATGCCGGCGCTTTCAACCGTGGCAACACAACCTGCACCGATCAGCAGATCAGCCTGCAGGCCGGAAGTTGGGATGGCCACCAGATGCAGATCGCGGATCTGGCGCGCTATCAGCGCGTGGGTGGCGGCGATCGCTGCCCCACTGCGCGATGGCGGTACGGCGAGCCTTGCGCCATCCGGAATACTGGCCACCAGTTGTGACAATTCTACGTTCATCAATTCGCTCCCGATTCTGTTACCGATGATGCCGCAAGCGGACGCACAAGCCAAGGCAGCATGCTCGCACGTCGGAGCTGACACTGTTCCACCGCTGCCATGCGTCCGAGAAACTGATAATCTGCCACTAGCCCCAGAGCCCGCCTGCCAACCTGCGAACCGCCCATGAAAATCTACGCCAGCCACGAGCACCGTCTTCATTTCCCCAACGGTGAACTCTATGGCGGCACACTGGTTCGGCCATTTGAGTGCCCGGAACGCTGGGACTACATTACAGAGGCGCTCAAGGCGCGCCAGATCGGTTCGATCGCGCCACCGGACGCGTTGGATTTCGCCCCGGTCGAGGCAATTCACAGCGCGAGTTACCTGGAGTTTCTGCGTCAGGCCTGGAGCTTGTGGGAGCGCGAGGGATTCGACGGAGAAGCGATTCCGACCGTGATCCCGGCTCGCCGCATGCGCCAGCGAGAACCCGCCCACATCGATGGCAAGCTCGGCTACTACTGCATGGCGCTGGAGACGGCAATCACCGCCGGTACCTGGCAGGCCGCCTGCTCCAGTGC
>CAZYDV010000096.1:0-18757 GCA_964646405.1 uncultured Granulosicoccaceae bacterium
GCCAGCTGCTGCGCCCTACTTTTCTGAAGTATCTAACGTTTGGGTCGCGCGCGGGCTTTCAATCGGATGCCGCACCTCCACTCCAGAAAGCGCAAATGCCCCCCGCGTTGCCAGTTCACTGCACAGTCCCTGCAAATCTGCAGCGTACTGCGTTAAAAGGAAAAAATTCGCCGTTTCTTACCACAATCAGAAACCTGTCAGCGCCAGATCACCGCAGCGCGGACATTGTTCGACAAGACTACTGAATTATGGGAATTCGGCTCGATGCTGCTGGTTTATCCGGTTTCTGAGGCCATGTTACTGTCGCAGGCAAAATCGCTCGCATACCAATGAGCGAACAACACCTGAATATCCCCAAACAGTATGGAATCACTATCATGACAAGCTCTGCGGCGGCAACCCCCACATTCAATTCACAGGAAAAGGAACGCCAGCTCAAAGCCGAGAGCGAGAGCTGGGACACCACGGTCGTCCACGAAGCGCTGCCAGGTGATATCCCAACCATCGATCTGGCAGCATACTTTGAATCCGGCGACCCACAAGCACTGAAGGATGTTGCCGCACAACTGAAAGTCGCCTGCGAGGAAACCGGCTTTTTCTCCATTACGGGTCACGGCGTGTCGTCGCAATTACTGGATGCAGCCTTCGCACAGACGCAACAGTTTCACTCACTGGACACCGTCGATAAAAAATCGATACAGATGGATCAGCCAGATTGGCCGGTGGGTGGTGTCGGTTATTTGCCACTGAACAATCGCAAACTGCCGGCGCGCGATACCGGTAATGTCAACGAAGCATTCATCATCAAGGCAGACAATGTCCTGAGCATGGACGATAACCTGTGGCCCGCCGCATCGCTGCTACCGGAATTCAGATCAACTGTTGAGCACTACGCACAATCGCTGAACCAACTGGGCTTGCGCATGCTGCCAATCTATGCGGCCGCGCTGGACATGCCCGAAGATTTCTTTAACGAGGCCTTCGATAAACCGCTGTACCGGCTTCGCATGACGCACTACCCGGCCGTGCCTGTTCAGGGTGAAGCTTTCGGAATTGCACCTCACGTGGACACCTCTTTTTGCACCATACTTGCGCAAGACCAGCCCGGCCTGTCGATTTATAGCGAGCGACGACAGTGCTGGGTAAAGGCACCAGCGCTCGACAACGCGTTTATCGTCAACAGCGGCGAACTGCTTAAACAGTGGACTAACGATCGCTTTCTCAGCGTGAAGCACTTTGCCAACAACAACACCGGCAAGACCTCTCGCTATTCGATACCGTTTTTCTTTAATGCCAACCCAACGTACAAAATGACCTGCGTGCCAAGTTGCTGCGGACCGAATAACCCGCCAAAGTATCCACCTATCTCATACGCCGAAAGTCAGGGTGTAGTCCAGGGCGAGTAATGGCAGGGGGTTGGCATTGGCAACCCTCGCCTCTGCCGGACCGTTGACGAGTCACCTGCCTCAAAACCTGTCAACACCTTTCCGTGCAGACCATTCAAACGCAACATCGGGTTCCGCATCGAAAAGGAACCAAAGCCTGTTTGCCTTGTCGCAACAGCTTGCGATCATCGCATTCGGCACAGGAGAAAACCCGATGAAATTACTGTCTTCGCTGGCGGTAGCGGCGCTGCTAACCATGCAGAGTCTCACCGCACAGGCGCAAAACGATCCCAGGCGCTCAGTCACGGAAATCGCCGACGGCGTGTACCGACTGCAAAACAATTTTCACTATTCCATGGTGGTACTGACGGGCGAAGGCGCGGTGGTAGTAGACCCGATCAACGCCGACGCTGCCGCCTGGATCAAATCGGAAGTGGCCAACCTGACCGACAAACCCGTTACCCACCTGATCTACAGCCACAGCCATGGCGATCACGCCTCCGGGGGTGAAGTGTTGGCCGAAAACGCAGAAGTTATTGCGCAAAGCAATGCACCTGATCAGATCGATGGCGTTAAACCCACTCTGCGCTTCGATGACACACACGAATTCACCGCCGGCGATACAACATTTGAACTGAGCTGGCTTGGGCCCGGGCACGGAGAAGACCTGATCACGGTAATCGTTCGACCGTCAAACGTCGCGTTCATCACCGACGTTGCAGCGCCAAAGCGGCTCCCGTGGCGAAACATGGGTGGGGCCAACATCGACGACTGGATCAGCCAGGTGAAAAAGCTCGAGTCTCTGGATTTTGAAATTTTTGCACCGGCACATGGCGCAGTGGGAACCAAGGCTGACGCGACCGACGTGCGCGTCTATCTGGAGGAGTTGAAAGCTGCCGTACAGGATGGTTTAAAGAGCGGCAAGACGATCAAAGAGTTACAGGCCGAGGTCACGATGGAAAACTACATTGACTGGGGCCAATACGAAAACTGGCTGTCGCTTAATGTGCAGGGTATGGCGACTTATCTGATCAAGACCGGTCAGGCGAACTGATCACAATATTCACAGATCAGCTTTGCACAAAAGTATCAATCGGTGCAAACGGTGCTGCCCGCGACACACAGTAGAAAACTCAACGTCGAGCGCAGCACCGAGTCGTCATCATACTGTGCTCGCCACGCTATCCAGATGTTCGCGTACCATAGGCGTGCCGCAATGGCAGTCGCCCTACACGTAAAAACACTGGATACCGGAGCACGCCAGGTATAATGGGGGGTTCAAGAATTAACTGTACAATCGTCACTCGCTGTCGCCAGGTCGAGTTCGCCATCCGACAGTTTTTTTGCAGCTCTAACCTGGCTTTGATACCTTTCCAACAGCCGAAAGATCGTTACCCAGCCACTCCAGTATCTGACCGAATTGCTGATGGTGAACCATATAGCCGCTGTCCGGCAATATATGCAGACTGACATTGACCAGCTTGTCGCTCCACATTTGCGCAGACTTCCACTGTACATTTCTATCGTTCTCACCAATCACCAGTCGCACTGGTACCGGGCAATCTATCAGCAGATTTGACCAGTCTCTGGCGTAGCTGATCTCACCAAAGTTACCAACGTAGCCCTGATGTTCGTGAACTCGCCGCCCCTTTTCCATCACCGGCAAAATATCCGCACGCGATATCCACTCGACATCCCATGGCGACGCTCGCATCACCGCCTTACCAAACGCGCCTGGTCCGGACGCGCTCACAAAGGCAAAACCCGCCTTACACAGAAATCGAATCGCCTGCGGAAAATGCAAGCGAGTGTGTGGAATCAGATAGTTGTATCCGTTTGTCCCTTCGAGGTCCTCGTCACAACGCACCGGTAGTAGCGGGTGCGCTGCGGTAACCGCTGCAATTCGGTCGGGAATTAGTTCGGCAAGCGCCAGCCCATGTACCAGCCCTGAGCTAAGTGTCAAAAGCGTCACATGCTCTATTTCAAGACTGTCGAGCAGCTCGACAACCTCGGGGGCAAACTTGCGCGGCTCACTCCACTGCCCGGGGTAGAGACTCGTGCGCCCAAACCCTGGCCGCCGCGGACCCAGCACACGCAGCCCCTTTCGGGTGGCAGTATTGACCGCATCGCAAAACCAGACGTCGCCAAACGCCTGATCGTGATAGAACAGCACCACCTGTCCATCACTGGCCGCAAAGTCGCTGTATTCGATCTGCCGCTTGCTGTTGAGTGTATGTATATATAGCTGGGAATCCCGCGGGAAAAACGGAGTTTCCTGTGCGGCCTGTATCCGGGTTGCAAGCAGTTGACCTTCGTCAGTATCGTGCATGATGGCAAGCCCAAACACCAACCGCACACAATCGAGCTGTGTCTCGGTACCGGTCTTTGCATAGATAGATCGCAACTGGCTTCGCACGGTTGTCTTTGAGGTCGATCGAAGATTCGCGATCTGATCAATCCGATTACCCTGAACCAGCAAGCGCACGACTTCAATTTCAGCCTGCGTGAGATCGAACAGATCGGCAAGAATCGGCCCCAGATAGGACGGCCACGCAATATCACCAGTTTTTACTATCGCGTACACGTCGCCACTGGACTCGGCTACAAACGGGGAGATCGAGGCGAGAAAAACACCGTCTGTCGCGGTATTGTGCAGCTTCAGAATTGAGTTGGGGTGATTGTTGCGCGACTTGCCGTGTATGGCATCACGTACTCGGGACAGCAACGATTCTCTATCCGATCTCTCGAGTGGCAGATCGTCCAGATCTGGATTGGCGCCCAGGCTATAGGTCGTTCGCGCGGCCATGTTGGCATCGACAATCGCACCGTTATTGTCCACCACCAATGTCGCCTGATGTTTCTTCGCAAGCTCCGATGTCAATCCATCATCATGGGCGCGCCGCCACGGTGTAACGATATCAACAAGCTGCGATGCACGTGACAGATGTTGCTCGACCAGTGATGCCTTAGCCGGATCACCGCGGCCCGGTAACTGATCTATCTGCGATTGCAGCTCCAGCATGAACTCATCGTAGTCCTGCGGCGTGGTAACCAATGCGTATATCTGATCAATGATTCGAGTGGTTGATTGATCGTTTTCCATGAGATCCTTCTGCACGGTATGGTGACACTACGGCAGCATTCGCGAAACCTGAGTGATTACAGGTGCAAGCGTTGCGGTAAGTTATACATTCGATCGGCTGTCGGCGCAATCTCAGCCACCGCTGCAATTATCGGTGTCCTGTACCGCGTGACCAACTGTCATCGCTGCACTGAATGATCATCCGCCTGCCGACCGAGACCCGCACTCCGCCACTATCCAATCCTGAATCGATTCGCCACCGGCGCTAGCACATCGGTGAACGGCCGCCACAGGTAATAGGCAATACGGCTATTGGCCGACGCCGCGCTAGACATCACCCGTGCGCCGGCTCCGCGCTTGGCCGCATCGATCAATAGCAGGTAGTTGCCACCACTCATTTGCCGCGTTAGCGGGTAGCGACAGATCCAATTCGGTCGGCCAGATCGCCCTATTCTTCCAGTGGCACTGCCAGACCGCCAGATCGGCAAATCACAATCGAGCAGGTCCCGTGCACGCATATTACCGCAGCGCGCCTGCCGATAGGACGGTGCAAATACCGGAAAAACCCCTCATCAAGCTGCCTGGTCGCCACCAGTCAGCGCGAATCGACCTTACCGGGTACCAGCGCTATCTAAAAGCGACTGCACAGCAACTCGAACCGCACATCAGTGGCAATCCTGGATTCGACGAACTTAATGGACCAGACAGAGAATATCACCACCGGTAGATAGAAGATGAGACGTTGCGCCTGGTGGATACGCTCGCAGCAAAGTTAGCGACTACGCCGCGCAGTCAAATCACTACCTGCGGGTGCCTCACACTAATTTGACCCAGGCGCAGATGTGCGCCGAGGGTCAGAATCTGGCAGCGGCGGCACAATAGCCAGACTCTGCCGAATAATAAGGCGCTGCTGGCCAGGACGCCGGAATCACCAGAATATGCGTCGAAAAAGAATTTCTGTAAAGCAGCAGTCAACCGGTCAATCCGCAAGATTGGTGACTTTGTAAAGACCTATGGTACACAGCTTTCATGCAGCCGTTTTATCTCGCGGTTTTCTTTACCAGTGATACGTCAGTGATGGTGATGCCCTTTGATTTTTCAACGGCAAAGAATACGGTTTGCCCCACGGTGATGGCGACCTCTGCAGGCTCGACTTTGTCTCCAACGATATGAACCAGCACACCGTTTTCCATCGTTTTCATCAGTTCTCTGGCGTCGGATTGTGTTCTGGCAGTTTGTTCCAGTACGGTGATCACACCGCCGACGCCCGAGCCGTTTGCATCGACCCATTCGTAGGTACCGGGAAAGCCAAATGCATGTGTAAACACTGCCTTGTCGACCATGTTGGCAGAACTGAAGCGCATTTTACCGATGCGACCCTGAACAGCGAAGGCGGGTGTTTTTGGCGTTTCCAGATGAAAGACAAGTGAGTCGCCCTCGTGGAGGTCTAACTCTGGTTTCTCAAAAACGAAATTGCCGTCCACATATCTCAATGGCACCACGTGTTGGCTGTTGCGTTTTTTTCCAGAATCGGCCGCCGATAATCGAGGCTTCACTTTGGCCTTGATTACGCGCCGCTGGTCAGCAGTGACGAAGCCACCAGCCGCGGGACCCACTTCCAGTTCGAGTTTGCCAGTGGTCGTTACTTTCTGAATGTAACAGTTGACCGGCCCGAGTGTTCTGCTGTCTAGTGCGTATTGCATGAGATTCCCTGTGGTGAATATCGACCTGCGATAGATCAGACGGGCGCGATGTCTGCCTTGATGACGAGCTCGTCTTCATCGCTGCTCTGTACAGCACTTGTAAGGCTCGTTACTCGTATGTTGACAACCGGATCTGCAGGTCCGGCGTCAGGGATAACGGTTTGTATCTGAGGGCGTCTGTACACCTCGAATTCGAGGCCTGATATCAATGGGGTGAGTATCCTGCCAAGCAAGCCGGTTATCGCGGCGACACCCAGCGTGGCTGCGATGGCTGCGCCTGCAAGTGCGAGAAATGGCCCGATAAACGGGACAAGAAGCAGCGCTGCACTGATCGCCGCGGTGAGCACGACCAGAATCGCTGTCGAGATCACATCCAGCGACAGTTCCGGCACCTCGTCAATGACAACAATAATTTTCCAGTCGGTGCCGTCCATTTCCGCTTTCACTTTGAAATCGGCAGTGATGTCAAGTGAACCCGAGTGGGAAACCGGGCCTATCGGAATGACCGGCCAGTCGATACATATTCTCGGCGTGCAGACTTCGCCGATGAAGGGTATGCGAACACAAACTCTGGGTAGACAAAATTCCGGAAGAAAGTCGTTCAGGTCGATGGCAAAGCCGATGCTGGCACTGAAGTCTATTGACAGGTCCGCTATGCGAATGATGTCGGGCTCCAGCAGCGCAATGGTGCCACCCGAAAACGCAGTGTTTGCGTTCCAGTTGGCATCAAACGGGCCAAGGCTGTCGTTGCCACTGGCTGATAGGCTGCCAAGCGTATTTTGCCCGACCGTCAACAGGTCTCCGGCGGCTGACTCGTCGAGTGCAACAAGCAGGTTGCTCATGGTGATTTCCTTGCGTTCCGTCTATGAAAAATTTGCACGAGCGGTGACGGTGTCGTCATCGATAAATGGCGGATCGCCGGATGGAATGATTGTGCCGATCTGAATGTAAAACGACTGGTAGGGAATCTGGATGATCGCCAGTGCATCATTGATCACCGCTTGCATGATGCACTCGATGATATCTTCCAGGCTGTCGGGCTTGATATCCTTGATCTCCAGTTCATCTACCACTAGCTGAATTTTGTTTGAAACTCTCTCGATGTGACCCGTGGCGCAAATCTCGATCTCGGTGGTTTTCGTCTCGCCTCTGGGTTCCTTGTCGTTACCCACGTTCACGCAAAGAACGCTTAGTTTCGCGGTGGTAGCCAGCGAGAATTGGTTTGGCCCTGGAGGCAACAGCGAGTCGCCAGACGGGGGATGCAAATCGACAACCGGCTGCTTCAGTAAGATCTGGAAGTGAATGCCGCCCGCGAGGTCGATAGCATCAACCTGCGTATGATTGACACTGGTCGACGAGACGAAAAACGGTGTGCCGATATGAAGGAACCGCGGGCGAGCGGTAAAGAACGCGGTGAAGAATGTGTTGATCGCTTTCTCGTGAACAGCCGCAAACAGTTCCTGGCTTTCTGTCAGACTCATATCTACCCATTCCATTCTAGGAATACATGGCCGATTGCCACGTATACGTCATGTTGTGTTCAGAATATGGAGTGAAGAAATAGCTGTCGATAGTCGATTTGAGTTAGCGAGTTTAGGCCATGGATCAAGCTGCAAATACGAGCCGTTGTGCCGTGCTTACGTCACGCCGGACTTGCTCCGGTACACTGTAACCAGATGTTCGAATACCAAAGGGATACCGAAATTGCAGTTCTTGTTCTCTAAAAGAACATCTGGATGCCAGAGCAAGTCCGGCATGACAGGTATAAACCACAAACAAACCGTCAGTACTCGGCACCAATCTTTGCCACACCACCGTTAGATCGCACAATCTCAACGGCATCGCCAAGATCCTCCAGATAATCAGACATACCGGGCACGTGAAGCATTGACATCATCCGGTGAAGCGCCTTCGGACTTCGCAGTAAACCCGGTACCCATTGTTTCTGCTGCATCGCCTCGGCGACTCGAAAGATATCGATGTCACCAGCACCAATAGCGACAATCGACAAGGGCGGCTCACCCAACACATAGAGCCCGTCAATTGCTGCAACACCGGTACGTAAACATTCAATTCCAGTCATCAGCTCATCGGCGATAGCGGTGTAGCCGTCACGGCCTAGATGCTGAAATAGGGCCCACGCGCCGGCAATCGGGCCACCGGCACGCGTGCCAACAAGGGTGGTGGTAGCAAACCTGCCGTTTGGCCAGTCATGGAACTCGAACCCGTGGTGCCTGGCCAATTCCTGTGTGCTGTAGAACAAGGTGGATATGGGTTTGGGCGCATAGCCGAATTTGTGCAAATCTGCCGACAATGACGAAACACCATCAACGGCGAAGTCAAAAGCCGGAATGGGACGGCCGCTTTGGGCGACGAATGGCGCGAGATAGCCGCCGACACAAGCATCAACGTGCAGCCAGACGTTGCACCGCCGTGCAACTTCGGCAAGCGCCTCTATCGGATCGAACACGCCGAACGGAAAGCACGGTGCGGATCCAACCAGCATAATCGTTTCACTGTCAATGGCAGCTTCCATGGCTGAGGTATCGGCAACAAACCTACTCGTCACCGCTATCCGACGCACTTCAAGATCCATCAACTGCGCGGCTTTATCAAACGCGGGATGAGCCGAGACCGGAATCACCAGGTTGCCTCGGTGTCTATCGTTGCCACGCGCGGCACGCGCATGGTTACGACACGTCTGCACCGCCTGAATAATGCTCTCGCTACCACCGGTGGTGACAAAACCACAAGCGTTGTTATCCGGTGCATGAAACAGATCAAGCGCCATGGCGATGATCTCGTCTTCCATACGCGCAAGGCTTGGAAACGCCCGCACTCGCCCCAGCGCATTCTCGGTGAAGTATTGATTGAACGCGTGTTGCGCCAGTTCACCTGCTGCATCGGAACCCTTGAATACAAACAGCGGCACGCGACCACTCTGCCAATCGGCGTCGCCCTCCTTCAAGGCGGCCAGTGCCTGCTTGACTTCAGCCAGATCGCGTCCGCCAGCGGGAAATTCAGCTCTCATTGATCCTCCGGATTGACTGCATGCCACCGCTCGCTGCCAAACGTAACTTCAGTCTAACAAACTTAGTCAGGTACTATTTACAGTCTTTCTGGAGGAATCCCTGACATGCCGGTTTTTGAAAACGGACCAGTGACAATACACTATGAGGAAGCCGGTACGGGCTCGCCGCTGCTGGTTATTCCGGGTGGTGGCCTGAATGCCACCATCGCCGGGCTTGACCAGCACGCTTTCAATCCGCTGGACGCATTGAGCGATCACTATCGCGTTATCGCACTGGATCTGCGCAACGCGAACGACGGACAATCGACCGGACCACTGGATATCAAACGCACCTGGGACGCCTTCACCGATGATCAGATCGGCTTGATGGACCATCTGGGCGTCAACCGGTTTATGGTTCTGGGATTCTGCATTGGCGGGCCGTTGATCTGGAATTTAATCAAACGCGCCAGCACGCGCGTGGCCAGTGCGGTACTGGTGCACCCCAGCGGCTACAGCAGCAGCTTTCCGGATATCTACTACCGGAACAACATCAACGGCTGGGCGCCGCGATTCTGCGAGCAACAGCCCGACGTAACCATGGACCAGGTGTCAGACTACCTCAACAACATGTACACCCATCGCGCAGATTTCGTCTTCACGGTCGATCGCGACTTTGTACGCCACTGCCAGACACCCGTGCTGGTTTTGCCCGACGACATTCCAGCTCATCCCTACGCCACTGCAATGGAGACAGCCATGTTGGCACCAAACGCGCAGGTGAGTTTGTATCCCTGGAAGGAAAACGAGCGCAAGATTCAGCTTGCACTGCAACACATTCGTGGCTTTCTGGCGGTTAACACACCAGAGTACTAGCGCACTACAACGCGCCACTCACTCCATCTGCGATTCGCAGTCCGCCAGTATCCAGTCCCTGAACCGGGCCGCCACGGGTGTTAGCGCATCGTTAAACGGGCGCAGCAGGTAATAGGCGAAACGGGTTTTCACTGAAGCATCGACTGGTGCGACCAGTGCACCACTGGCAAGATCTTCATCGACAAGGCTTCGCCAGCCCAGTGCCACGCCGGCACCACGCCTGGCAGCATCGATCAGCAGCGGGTAGTTGTTACAGCTCATTCGCCGCGCAGTGGTCGGCAATGGCAGATCCATTTCTGTCAGCCAGATTGCCCAGTTCATCCAGTTCCACTGCTCGAATTCCAGATCGAGCAGATCGCAATCGGGCAGATCAGTGGCGATGAGCACTCCATCGCGCGCCTGCAGATAGGACGGCGCGCAAACCGGAAACACTTCTTCACCAAACAGTTTGGTTGCCACCTGCCCGCGCCAGTCTCCTTCACCGTGCGCCAGTGCAATCTGAAATCGGCTGCCGAGTAATTCCGATTGCACATCGGTGGCGACCAGGCGCAGCGAGACGCCGGGAAACTGTGCTTCGAACTTCGCCAGTCGCGGCATCAGCCACATCGCACCCATCGAGGTATCAGTAGCGATCTCCAGATGTTCGGCGTTATCATCGGTGCGGATTTCCGCCGCTGCGTTAGTCAGATGCATCAGTGCCACGGCAACGCTGTTCTGAAAGTGACGGCCCTTTTCAGTCAGCTCCACAGAACGATGACCACGAGTAAAAAGCTGCGCATTGAGACGCTGTTCGAGCACCCGAATTCGTTGACTGACCGCCGATGCGGTGATATTGAGCTCAGTGGCGGCCAGCGCAAAGCTGCTGTGTCTCGCTGCGGCCTCGAAGGCGACGAGTGGATCGAGTGGCGGCAATTGCTTGCTGAAGTTTTGCATTAGCGATACTTGGGCCTGAGCGCAAATACGGATCGTTTGAGTGGCTGTTCGGCATAGTATAACTTCCCCACCTCGTACACACTCTCAGGCCGCAATTGTGGACATCCCTAAGATTCATCGTCAGCCGGACGATGCCCCGTTCGCCTCGGATCCACGCCAGTCGTTCACCCTACCGGCACGCTTCTACCGCGACGCCAGTATCTACGAACGCGAGAAAGACGCAATCTTCTATCGTAGCTGGCACTACGCAGGGCACGTGTCACAGGTCGCCGAAGCGCGCAGCTACTTCACCACAAAAATTCATCAGCAGAATGTTTTTGTCGCCAGAGGCCGGGACGACCAGATCCGCGCGTTCTATAATGTGTGCGCGCATCGCGGCCACGAGCTACTGGAAGGTACCGGACGAAAGAACCTGATCACTTGCCCCTATCACGCCTGGGCCTATGACTTCGACGGCAAGCTCGTCAACGCGCGTAATTCAGAGAATGTAGCCGGTTTCAACAAGTGTGATTTCTCGCTTAAAGCAGTACGCGCCGAAGTGTTTTGCGGCATGGTTATGATCAACCTCGACCCGGACGCCATCCCGTTTGCCGAACAATTTGACGGTCTGGAAGCAGAAATCCGTCAGTACATGCCGTCGGTCGATACCCTGGAATTCGCCCAGCGCGATACCTACGACGTCGCATCAAACTGGAAGGTACTGGTCGATAATTTTCTTGAGTGCTACCACTGCCACACTGCGCACAAGGACTTCGTCGATCTGGTTGACATGGACAGCTATCGCACGATTACCCACAAGCGCTATTCAGCACAGTGCGCCGCTGCGCCCAGAACTACGAGCAGCAACGCGTTTAGCTTCGAACCCGGCGACGTAGATTTCGGCTATGCCGGGTTCTTTGTCTGGCCGAACTTCAGTATCTGGATCTATCCGGGCGAGCCGAATTTATCAGTGCTGCAGATGAATCCGACTGAACCGGAGCGCACGATCGAATACCAGGACTGGTTTACCCCGGGTGGCAAGCTCTCCGCACAATTGAAAGAAGCTGCCGACTATCAAAAGGATGTACTTCAACCGGAAGATATCGCTCTGTGCGAGAGTGTGCAACGCGGATTGCAATCCAGAGGCTACAACCAGGGGCGTTTTATCGTAGACGAAGGTAAAACCGAATTGAGTGAACATGCGGTCCACCATTTTCAGGCAATGGTCGCCGATGCTCTGGGCTCGGTACTGGATTAACTCGTCTGGCCAATGACTGCGGGACAGTGAAATCGCTGTCCGACAGATTTTCTGAAAACCGTGATCGACAGTCTTGACGCTCAGGGATGCGGGTAAAGGGCGGACACTGCTATTTTGTTGTCTTGTTTTTGCGTCTGGCCCGTACCACTGGAAACACCACCAGTGCCACCGCCAGTACCAGTAGACCCAGTGTCATCGGCCGAGCAGTCACAAACCCGACGCCATCGTATAATTGCATCGAACGTGAGAAATTGTCTTCCAGCATGGCGCCCAGGATAAAACCGATCAGTAATGGCGCCAGCGGGTAATTGGCAAACCGCAATATCGTTGCGAACACACCTAGCCCGACCAGAATCAACAGTTCGGTGGCGTTGTTTTGCCCGATATAGGCGCCCATCAACGTGAAAAACAGGATGAACGGGATCAGGAAGTTGCGTGGCACAGCCAGCACTTTTGCAATGTACGGGATGAGCGGCAAATTGAGAACCAGCAACACCAGGTTGCCGATATACATGGAAATAATCACCGACCAGAACACTTCGGGCTGATCGGTCATCAGGCGAGGACCGGGCGATACGTTCAGTGCGATCAGCGCACCGAGCAAAATAGCCGTGGTGCCAGAACCGGGTATACCGAGAGTCAACAACGGTACAAACGACCCGGTGCATGCAGCATTGTTGGCTGACTCGGGTGCGGCAAGACCCTTGACCGAACCGTGACCGAATTTTTTCTGTTCTTCTTCAGAGGCGATATTGCGCTCGACCGCATAGCCCAAAAAGGATGCAATGGTTGCACCCGCACCCGGTAATACACCAATCAAAAATCCCTGAATTGACTGACGACCCACCACCGGTGTTATCTGTCGCGCCTCCTCAGCAGTAATGCGCAACTTTCCGATCTCGCCGCTGCCTTTGGTTTTTGATCGCCCCGGGTCGAGCACCAGATACAGCGCCTCCGGCAGCGCGAACATGGCCATCGCAAGCGTGATGAAGCCAAAACCTGACTGCAAATCCATTATGCCCATCGTAAAGCGTGGCATATTGAATTGTGCACCCTCACCAACGGTTGCCATGATCAGCCCGATCACGGTCATCAGCAAGGCCTTACCCACGTTACCGCTGCCGGCAAACGCGGCAATCGCAGACAGGCCCACGACCATCAGCGCAAAGTACTCTGCCGAGTGAAACAACAGGGCCACACTCGCGAGCGCGGGCGCAAATATCATCAGTAGAATGGCGCCAATCGTACCGCCGACAAAGGATGCGATGGCCGCCACAGTTAGCGCTTTGCCAGCGTCACCGCGACGCGCCATCGGGTAGCCATCGAAGCTTGTGGCAACGGTTGAGGCAACACCCGGTGCGTTGATCAGAATAGAAGAGGTAGAGCCGCCGAAAATGGCACCATAGTAGACGCCCGCCAACAGAATCAGTGCCGCCGACGGATCGCCAATACCAATAGCCACCGGTATCATGATCGCGATAATCGACATCGGCCCCAGGCCGGGTAACATTCCGATAAAAGTGCCGATCAGACACCCGCCGATAACCATCAGCAGATTGCCAAAAGAAAGCGCCGTGGTCAGCCCGATTAAAATGCCTTCAATCATGATGGTCTACCCGGCGAAGGCCATGGGCCAGGGACGCAGAAAAATGCCGAGTACTTCCTGCACCAGATACCAGACCGATACGGTCGCAATCAGCGCGATCGGGATCATCAGGTGCCAGCGTCTATCGCCCAACACCAGGGGACCCAGGATTAGAAACCCGCTGGTAGCTGCGATGAAACCGATCGGGCGCAACACCAGCGCATAAACCACCATCAACCCGATCAGCGTCAGCGCCTGACCAAGGTTGTAGTCGAGCAGACGACGATAGTCGATCTCGGCGGGTTCATCACTTTGCGATGCCTTCTCCCAACCCAGCACGATCGCAAGCGACAGTACAATGCCAAGCACAGACAACACCTTCGGGAAAGTGCTGGGCCATACCGGGTTGCGTTGCATAAAGGGTGGCAACTGTCCGTCCATGGTAAAAAAGGCGGCGTAGCCATAGACCAGGCAGATAAGCAGAAAAATCAGAGCGATCCAGCGATCCAAAGCCACGTGGCTAACTCCAGGGGGTTGCGGGCGTGACCGGTGCAAACTGCCCGGCAACTATTTCAACGCGACATCGGTACTGAACGGGGATTACAGGCAAACTTCCATTTTGTACGCGGGAATCAACTGATTCCCGCGCAGACAAACGACTTCAGTTGTCTCAGGGGCTTACAGGAAGCCGAGCTTTTTCATGAGATCGCCGATGACTTTTTCCTGACCTTCAAGGAATGAGGCAAAGTCATCGCCCGAATTGTGAATGTTCACCCAACCGTTGCGGGCGCGTACTTCTTCCCACTCGGGCGTTTCGTACATCTTTGTGATCGCCGCCTGGTAGCCGGCGACTTTGTCTTCCGGCAGGCCAGGTGCTGCAAAGAATCCGCGCCAGTTGACAAACGAGGTATCAATGCCCTGCTCTTTCATGGTCATGGCATCGGCAAACGCATCGACGCGCTCATCGGAGGTGATACCAACGATTTTGACTTCACCGGCTTTGGCCATTTCGACGGCTTCGGAAAAACCGGTGGACAGCACTTTGATCTCACCCGACAACAGCGCAGCCATGGCTTTGCCGCCGGCGTCATAGGCAATATATTTGAAAGCTGTAGGGTCTTCACCCGCGGCTTCCATCACCATGGCGGCAACCAGATGATCCATACCACCGGGCACAGAGCCACCACCGACGGCAGTGCCGGACGGATCGGCTTTGTAGGCTTCGAGCAGATCTTTCATGGAACTCAGCGGACTGTCTTTGGGGACGACCAGCGCGGCGTAGTCGCCGATGGTGCCGGCGATCAGGGTGAGATCGCGAAAGTTGTGCGGGAATACGCCGGTCAGAGAACGAATAACGATGGGCGTTGAATTGACCATCAGGGTGCCGTGCTGGCTGTCAGCGTTTTCGATCAGGTAGCCAATCGCCTTGCCGCCGCCGCCGCCGGACATGTTCTCAAAGCTTGCCGAACCCACCAGACCCGACTTGGTCAGTGCCTCTCCGGTACCGCGTGCGGTGCCATCCCAGCCACCGCCGGCGCCGCCGGGGATCAGGAAGTGAATGTCTTCTATCATTGGGGCCGCCTGCGATACACTGGCGGTGCCCAGGCAAAGTGCCGCACTGGCGGCGAGCAGTAAACCTCTGCGAACTCGATTGACGATCATGTTGTATGCTCCTGTTTTGACGCTGTTGGACGGTCGTTTTACAGTAAACCCCACCAACCTGACAACAACCTGTCGTCAATTTTGCTATCAATGAACCGCCACTCGCCATGCGCTTTCTGCTCATAGAGGACAATCTGCAACTCGCCTCGGCGGTGCAGGAGCGACTGCGAACCTCTGGCCATGTGGTCGATCACGCGGCAACGCTTGCGTCTGCGCAGGCACACACCCACAGCGCCGACTACGATCTGATCCTGCTCGACATCATGCTGCCAGATGGTGACGGACGGGATTTTCTAAACCAGCACCGGGCGAGTAAAAACCATACGCCGGTGATTGTACTGACCGCACGATCGCAGGTGTCCGACCGGGTCGGCATACTGGATCTGGGCGCGGACGACTACCTGACCAAACCGTTCGATTTTTCTGAGCTCGAGGCTCGATGCCGTGCCGTGCTCCGACGCCACAGCGGCGAGACCAGCAACGCCATTCAATACGGCGACATCAGCTTCGACGGATTGGCCGGCACGCTCACGGTCGACAATCGAACCATTACCCTGCGCAACAAAGAGCTGCGCCTGCTGGAAATTCTGATTTCCACGCCCGGCCAGATCTTCTCCAAAAACAAACTGATCGACCGATTGTTTTCCTACGATGAAGACGTATCCACCAATGCGATCGAAGTCTACGTGGGGCGGCTTAGAAAACACCTGGCAGGTGCGCGCGTGCAAATCATTACCGCACGAGGCATGGGGTACAAACTGGATACCGAGGCCTGACCGTGCCCTCTACGACTGCGGGCTCGATTCAACGGCGACTGGCGTTATATCTGATCGGCAGCGCCATGTTACTGGCCTTGATTTTGTTGTTAATCACGCGCCAGTTCACCGGCCAGATCGCCGAACAGTCGCAGGATAATATTCTCGCCGCATCGGCCATATCCATCCTTGAGTCGGTCACCCAGCGCGCAGATGAAATATCTGTCGACATTCCCTACGCAGCACTCGCCATGCTGGGCAATGTCAGCGACGATCGCGTGTTCTATCAGGTGGTGGCCGGCGAGCAACACCTGACGGGCTACGCCAATTTACCAGACGCCACCGATGACAGCAGCCCGGCAGAGCGCACCTACCTGACAGGCCAGTATCAGCAGGAAACCATTCGTATGGTGCAACTGTTGCGACGCATGACCATTGGCGGCGAAAGCGTCGATGTGGCGGTGAAGGTGGCACAAACGCGCAACGCGCAGCAATCGCGTTTATCCGCTATCACCAATCGCCTGTTGTGGCCCGGCGTTGGGATGTTTCTGCTCGCACTGTTGCTGGCCGCCGTCTCGGCGCGTTCCACGGTACAACCTCTGCGCGCCCTGGCCGACACCGTTGCCGAGCGCGGGCTCGATAATCTGGAACCGGTTCGCGCCCCGGTGCCGATCGAAATGGCGCCGCTGGTCAATTCACTTAACAGCCTGATCAGTCGCTTGAAAATTAATCAGCACCGCAGCGAAGATTTTATTGCCGAGGCGGCCCATCGCGTTCGTACACCGTTAGCTACAGTGCGTGGACAAGCGGAAATTGCACTGATGCGAGTTGAGCGACCAGAGAATCGCCAGTCACTAAAAGAGATGATCCGCGCTATCGATGAAAGCTCGCGTGCCGCCGGTCAGTTGCTCGATCACGCAATGGTGTCGTTTCGATCAGATCAGCTTGAGCGCGCCGTGATCAACCCCGCCGACCTGGTGCTGGATACGGTGGCACAATTTCAGCCCATCGCCGATATGAAAGACATCCAACTAACGACCCATGTCGACGATAACTACTCGATTAATGCGGATGCCATCCTGGTGCAGAGCGCGATACGCAATATTGTTGAAAATGCCATCAAGTACTCTGCACGTGACAGTGCTATCGATGTACGCATCGCACGCCGCGATGAATGGGTGAGCATTTGCGTCATCGACAATGGCGCTGGCTTCCCGGCCGATGCCGCACAATTGACTGAACGTTTTGCACGCGGATCCAATGCCGGCCAGACAGTGGGCTCGGGCCTTGGGCTCACCATCGCGAACGAAGTCACTCGCGCACACGCAGGCAAGCTCGATATCAGAAACAACCCCAACCGGAGCGGCGCATGCGTCTGTCTTTTTTTTCCTGCCTGCTGATCCTGTGTGGCGGTTTTAACACCGCACCCGCCTATGAGATAGAGGAGCAAACGCGACTGGGCCCGGCCGAGGCACTGCGAACGCTTCAGATCATTTCAACCGCGGATCGCGAGCTCTTCACCCCCTTGCTGATGAGCTTTCTGGAAACCGACTCATCCATCGCGATCAACTACACCACGGTTAGCAGCACTGAATTGATGAGCGCCATTTATACCGAGCGCGTGCCGTTCGATGTGGCGATATCATCGGCAATGGACTTACAGACCAAGCTTGCCAACGATGGATTTACCCGCAGTCACACATCCACCATTAGCCGTGACATTCCCGACTGGGCACGTTGGCGAAATCATGTATATGCGTTTACCCGCGAGCCGGCAGCTATTGTCTACTCCCCCGATGCACTGCAGGGTCTGGCGCCACCGCAAACGCGCCAGGAGCTGATTGCCTTGTTGCGCAACAACCAGCAACGTCTGCACGGCAAGGTCGGCACCTACGATGTTCGCACCAGCGGTCTTGGCTACCTGTTCGCCACACACGACGCCCGCTTTTCAGATATCTACTGGCGTTTGTCAGAGGTGATGGGCAGCCTGGGTGCGGCGCTGTATTGCTGCTCGGGCAAAATGATCGAAGACATCGAAAACGGCACGCTTGCTATCGCCTACAACGTACTTGGCAGCTATGCACAGGCGCGCAAGGATCAGGGCGCGCCGATCGAAATTATAGAACCTGCCGACTTCACTACCGTGATGCTGCGATCCGCCGTCATTCCAGTCAATGCCAAACAAACGGCACTGGCCGGTGCATTTATCGATCATCTGCTCTCAGCGTCCTGGTTTAAAAAAAGTGACATACCCTATCCGTTTCCAGCGATTGAACTCAATACCGACGGTGAACAGAATGCCTATCAGCCGATTCGGCTCGGGCCGGGATTGCTGGTGTATCTGGATGATTTTAAGCGGCGGCATTTTTTGCGTGAATGGGAGAATTCGATGATACAGAAATGAATAATGGTACGTGCGCAGTGGTTGGTTTGGTAAGCCAAAGCGTACCTACCACCGAGCTAGAAAACGGTACGTGCGCCTTGGCTTACGGCCCCTACAACCACGCGAATAACCGTACAAACCACACA
>CAZYDV010000097.1:0-18754 GCA_964646405.1 uncultured Granulosicoccaceae bacterium
GCGGCGGCGACACACTGGCGGCGGTCGATCAGTTTGGCCTGTCGGACGACATCTCTTACATCTCTACAGGTGGCGGTGCTTTTCTGGAGTTTCTCGAAGGCATGGAACTGCCTGCTGTGAAAGTCCTCAAAAGCCGAGACCAGTAGGTTTCGCCTGTGGTGCGCGGTGGCCTCCGCGCGCCGCACCCGTGGCCTGCTCAATGGGGTTCGATCGAACCGCCATACTCCAAAATTTTTGCAACAGCGGCGAATGGGAATTCATGCGTAGAACGAAGATAGTTGCCACACTCGGCCCGGCCACGGATGACCCCGAGGTCCTGCGTCAGCTCATCATTGCAGGCGTCGATGTGGTGAGGGTGAATTTTTCTCACGGCGATGCCGACCATCATCGCGAGCGCGTGGACTCCGTGCGGCGCATCGCGGCGGAACTGGGCCGCGTGGTAGGGATTCTGGGTGATTTGCAGGGCCCGAAGATTCGCATTTCCGGATTCAAAGACGGGGCAATCCAACTGCAAGAGGATGCCACATTCACCCTGGACACCAGCCTCGATGAAGATGCCGGCGATCAGCATGTCGTGGGATGCAGCTATCCCCAGTTACCGGACGATCTGAAAACTGACAACGTGCTGGTGCTGGACGATGGCCGGATACTTTTGCAGGTCACCGCGATTGAAGGTCCCCGGGTCGTGACGAAAGTGCTGGTCGGCGGTGAGCTGTCGAATCGCAAAGGCATCAATCTGCGCGGTGGTGGACTGTCAGCGCCGGCGATCACCGACAAAGACCGAGAAGATGTCCGGCTGGCCGCCGAGTTGAAGATCGACTACCTGGGTGTGTCATTTCCGCGCGATGCGGCGGATATCAATCACGCACGTGAGCTGCTGCGCGAAGTGGACTGCAACGCCGGCATTGTCGCCAAGATCGAACGCGCCGAGGCGCTGGATGAGATCGATGAAATCCTCGAGGCGACGGATGTCATCATGGTCGCGCGCGGCGATCTGGGGGTGGAAATCGGCGATCCGGAGTTGCCGGCGGTACAAAAGCTCTTGATCAACAAGGCGCGCTCTGCCAACAAGGTGGTTATTACCGCCACCCAGATGATGCAGTCCATGGTCGAGAGTCCGATCCCGACGCGCGCCGAAGTCTTTGATGTCGCCAACGCGGTGCTGGATGGCACGGACGCGGTGATGCTGTCGGCCGAGACGGCGGTGGGCGAGCATCCGGTCAAGGCCGTGCTGTCGATGAGCCGAATTTGTGAACATGCAGAAAAACAGCGCAAGGCGATGGAATCGCAGCATCGCCTGCATCTGACCTTCGATCGCGTCGATGAGTCGATCGCGATGGCCACCATGTATGCGGCCAATCACCTGAACGTAAAGGCGATTGGTGCGCTGACCGAAACGGGCTCTACCGCACTGTGGATGTCGCGCATCAGCTCCGGCATTCCGATCTATGCGGTCACCACCCGGGCCGATACCCTGGCCAGGGTCACTTTGTATCGCGGCGTCTACGCGGTGCCATTCGATCGCCAGCTCACCTCCTCGTACGAGGCGAATACCGCCGTGGTGCGCAAGCTGGTGGAAATCCAGAAAGTTGAGGAGGGTGATCTTGTCATCATCACCAAGGGCGACATGATGGGCGTGGCCAGCGGTACCAACTCGATGAAAATCGTTCACGTCGGCGACTGGATCGAAGAACAGTAAACTGTGTCACGTGTCTGCCACAGTTGTGGGCACATATTTCGCTGCGGCCAGAAGGTATCAAAGGATGTTGGATGCGGAATTGACGGTAACTGCCGGCGATCCGAATCTGCATTTGCGAGTCATGCGTCAGCGCTGCCTGAGTGACGTGATTGTCACCACAACCAGTAGGTTTTGCTACTAGAATTTGCTTCCGTTGGGTGAGTTCAATGGCTTCAGTTAGCACTCGCTGCCGCCCCTTTTCCTCTAATGGCTGATCGGACACACAATGACGGATATCAACTCGCTGCTGGGAGATGAGGCGGAATCACTGCTCTCACACCAGTGCACTACCATCGACAAGAGCGCACTTTGTCTGCCCGGGCCAGACTATATCGATCGTGTCATGACTCACAGCGATCGCTCTCCGGCGGTATTGCGCGCGATGAGCTCGCTGTTCAACTCGGGGCGTATGGCAGGCACCGGCTACGTGTCGATACTGCCGGTGGATCAGGGTGTCGAACACTCGGGTGCGGCATCGTTTGCGCCCAACCCGATCTATTTTGATCCGCAGAATATTGTTGAACTCGCCATTGAGGGTGGTTGCAACTGCGTGGCCTCGACTATGGGTGTGCTGGGTTCGGTGGCCCGTAAATATGCCCACAAGATCCCGTTTATGGTCAAGCTCAACCACAACGAGGCGCTGACCTATCCGGCGATGTACGACCAGACGATGTTTGCCTCGGTACGCCAGGCTTTCGATATGGGTTGCGTCGCCGTGGGTGCCACTATTTATTACGGTTCTGAGGACAGCCGTCGTCAGATCCAGGAAATCAGTGAAGCTTTCGAACACGCCCATGAGCTGGGTATGGCGACTGTGCTCTGGGCCTATCTGCGCAATTCAGAGTTCAAGAAGGATGGCACTGACTACCACGCCTCAGCGGATCTGACGGGTCAGGCAAACCATCTGGCGGCCACGATTAAGGCCGACATCGTCAAACAAAAGCAGGCCGAGAACAATGGTGGTTATCCGGCGGTGGGCTTTGGCCATACCAATGATGCGGTCTACGACAAACTCACCTCGGCCAGCGCGATTGATCTGGTGCGCTACCAGGTAGCCAACTGCTACATGGGTCGAGCCGGGCTGATTAACTCCGGTGGTGCCAGCGGCTCCAACGATTTTGGTCAGGCGGTTCGCACTGCGGTGATCAACAAGCGCGCAGGTGGCATGGGGCTGATCTCTGGCCGCAAGGCCTTTCAAAAGCCGATGGATGAGGGCGTAAAACTGCTAAACGCGATTCAGGACGTCTATCTGGACAACGACATTACAATCGCCTGATAAGCAGCGATTGTGGAGCAGTTCGAAGGCCGGCTCTATGCCGGCCTTTTTTATTGCGTGTGTGTTTATCTGCGCCGCCAGCCAGGCGCTTATTGCATCGTGAGTATTTCTACCGCCTCGCGGTAGCGGCTCAGGGTACTTTGCTGTACTTGTGGCGAGAGTGTGGGCCCTGGTGCCGTCTTGTTCCAATCGAGCGTTTCGAGGTAATCCCTGACAAATTGCTTGTCATAGCTTGCCGGTGGTGTGCCGGGCTGCCAGCTTGCAGCATCCCAGAAGCGCGAGCTGTCCGGGGTGAGTATCTCGTCCATCAGCGTGATGCGGCCGTCGCAATCGAGGCCAAACTCGAATTTCGTATCGGCCAGAATAATGCCGCGCTGCGCCGCGTAATCGGCGCCGCGCTGATAGAGCTGCAGGCTAAGATCGCGAATTTCATCGGCTCGTTCGCGGCCGACTCGATCGCACATTTGATCGTAGCTGATGTTTTCATCGTGATCGCCGACCGCCGCTTTGCTGGCCGGTGTGAAAATGGGTTGCTCGAGTTTTTCGGCAATTTTCAGGTTGGCTGGCAGCGTCACGCCACAGACTTCGCCGCTCGCCTGGTAGTCCTTCCAGCCGGAACCGATCAGATAGCCTCTGACCACTGCCTCTACCGGCAGTGCATCCAGTCGTTTGACGATCATGCTGCGATCGATGGCCTGAGCGAGTTCTGCCGAATCACTGAGTACGTCGGTCAATGGAATATCGGCCAGATGATTGGCGACCACGTCGGCCATTTGCTCGAACCAGAACAGTGCGATCTGCGTGAGCAGCACACCCTTGCCGGGCAGTGGTTGCGGCAACACCACATCGAAGGCGGACAATCGGTCACTGGCGATCATCAGCAGATGATCGTCGCCAATCGCGTAGATATCGCGAACCTTGCCGCGGTGGACGAGCGGCAATGATTCGATGTGAGTTTCGAAAACGGTGCTGGTCTGGGTCACAGGTAAGGGTTGTCTGCTGGTGGTGGGCTGCGACTCGTGCTATCCGATTGACTGGCGAAAAAATCGAAAATTAGTCACCATAGCGAGTTTACTCGAATCGATTGGGGATTATGCAGCAACCTCAGGTAGGCGTGGTGATGGGCAGTGACAGCGACTGGCAGGTCATGCATCACTGCACGGATTTGCTGGGCGATTTTGCCGTGCCGTTCGAGGCGCGAGTCGTCTCGGCACATCGCACACCCGACTTGCTCTACGACTATGCTCGACAAGCATCATCACGTGGCCTGCGCGCGATTGTTGCCGGTGCGGGTGGTGCGGCGCATCTACCTGGCATGCTGGCGGCGCTGACAACGGTGCCGGTGCTGGGTGTGCCGGTCGCCTCCAGGCACCTGAAAGGCCAGGACTCGTTGTTGTCGATCGTGCAGATGCCGCGCGGTATACCGGTGGCAACCTTTGCCATAGGAGATGCCGGCGCTGCCAATGCTGCGTTGTTTGCTGTGGCGATGCTGGCCACCACGGACCCGGCGCTGGCAACACGACTGGAGGATTTCAGAGCCGCACAGCGCGATCGCGTACTGGGACTGGAGTTGCCGGTATGACGGCAACGGCCGCGCCGGGCGCCATGCTTGGTGTGTTGGGTGGCGGGCAACTGGGTCGAATGTTTGTGCATGCAGCCACGCAAATGGGTTATCGCGTGACAGTGCTCGATCCGGCGCCAAATGGTCCGGCGGCTGAAATTGCCAGTTGTCATATACAGGCCGATTACACCGATCCGGCGGCACTTTCCCAACTGGCGCAAACCTGCGTTGCCGTCACCACAGAATTTGAGAATGTACCGGCTGAGAGCCTGCGTTGGCTGTCGCAGCAAGTGGTGGTTTCACCGCCTGCTGCGGCGGTTGAAATTGCCCAGGATCGGGTGCGTGAAAAATCTTTTTTTCGCGACAACGGTTTGCCGACCAACACGTTTTTCGCCATTGCGCAAACTGCCGATCTGCCGGCGGCGTTCGCGGCAATCGCTGGCGCGGCGATCTTGAAGACCGCGACGCTCGGCTATGATGGCAAGGGTCAGGCAGTCTGTGACAACCTCGCCGAGGCGCAAGCTGCATTTGAGCGCTTTGGTTCGGTGCCCTGCATTCTCGAGCAACAGGTTGCGTTGGACAGGGAGCTGTCAGTGGTGCTGGCAAGAGATGTCGACGGCAATACCCGATCGATGCCGGTAGCGGAAAATATTCATCGGCACGGTATTCTGGATGTCACGATAGCACCGGCGCGTATTGATAATGACCTCGCGCAGCGCGCCAACCGTCTCGCAGCAAAGCTTGCCGATTCGCTGGATTATGTCGGTGTGTTGGCGGTTGAAATGTTTGTCAGCAACGGTGAGTTGTTGATCAATGAAATTGCACCGCGGCCACACAACAGTGGTCATTTCACCATCGATGCAACCGACTACTCACAATTTGATCAACAGGTCAGAACTCTGTGTGGTTTGCCCGCTGCCACGGTAAGCCAGCACGCCCCGGCCGTAATGCTCAATCTGCTGGGCGAATTGATGCTGGATCCGGATTTTGACTGGATGCCATTGCTGACAACACCCGGCAGCCATTTACACCTGTACGGAAAAACAGAGGCACGCAATGGCCGTAAAATGGGCCATATTAACCTGGTGGGCAGTGATCAGTCGGCCTTGTTGGCATCTATTGAGGCTATAAAATCCCGCTGGCCGCAGGCGTTTGATTAACGCTTACTCGCGGTATTCGATCTTCGTTTGATTGATCGTGCGCCGTTATAAGCTATCGATCAGCAACTTGTATTGATCGAATGACAGGGTGCCGGCGTGGGCTGCAGCTTGCGCCTGCGAGGCAATCGATGGATGGTGTAGGTTCTGATGAAAGCCTGTATGGAAATCACTGGCTGAGCGCGCCTCGATAGCCACCGCCATCGCGTCATTGCTGTCTGCAATTTCTACAAGCGTCAGCTTACCGGCGGCACCGGTATACTCACAACGCGAGCAACCCATCGCATTGAAATAGACTCCGGGCTTGTCGCTCTGATCAATCGGTGCGATGGTTTTCAGCCACTGCTGTTGCAACGGGCCCGGCTGGTGACTGTCGGCGCAGTGCGGGCAAAGGGTGCTGACCTGTCTGGCATTAACTACTCGTTGCAATCGAGTCGCCAGTGTCAGACGATCTACCGCACAGTTGATCAGGTCGCGCATGGCGGCGCCGCAGTTACGCGCAAGATGAAACGATGCCAGTGACAGGTTGCGCTGCCAGAGCTGTTCGGCGTAAAAGGAGCCGGATTGGCAAGACTGCCAGTCACAGTAGGCCTTGTCGCTGTTGTAGATCGCGCTGCCGATCATTTCGCCGCTGTCGGGGTAGAGAGGTGGACTGATCTGCACCGCCCTCGGTACGCGTTTGAGTACCTGATACTCCAAACTAATGGTTTTTCCCGATTGCGGATTGTCCTCGCTCAATAGTGCGTAGTAGAGATCCTGCAAGCACGCCGGGTTGTCGGATACCACCATCGCCGCACCCGACAGGGTGTTGAGCAGTTGATCGCGCAGCGCGTTGACGGATTGTGGCGACAGAGACAATTGATCCAGTGTCTCTGGAATTTGTTGGGGTGTCTGCAGTGTCAGTGTGAGGCAGGGACCTGCGGCCGCCTGAAAATAAACGGCATCGATAGTGGCCAACGGATCGATGCGATCGGCGCTGATGCGAAAGCTCGCACACTCTCGGGGTTCACTTTGACGCGATGCCAGGCGCAGGTGGCCGAGTATGGAATCGACCATATCAGTGCGCTGGATGCGGCTTTCTGTCAACTGTCCGTGCACACGATGGCGCATGCGACAGAAACCCGCCTCCTGTTCGAGGTGCAGTTCTCTCGATCCGCAACGCAGCAACTCCTCCACTACCGTGAACAGCAGATCGGGCTCGTGGCTATCGTTGTCATTGGCGGCTACTTCAAGCCGGTCGACATCGAAGTGCGCCGGGCTGAGTAGGCGATCTGAAATGGCCATCGCTCGGTGGTTGCTCTTTGCGGGGTGCTGTGCAAAACGCCTGCACTGATGCTTAGGCTAGCGGCACACCCTGCTCAACCTTTCGCCGAGGTGGCCGAATCTAGGATCAGCCCGGAAATTTCAATCGGCGAACTATTTCACGTTGGGTAGTTGATGCACCTGGCAACGGACTGATCCGCAGTGGATCACAGTTACCGGATGGAGTCAGATCGCTCTGGTGGAAACAAACAGATAGGCAACGGTTGATTCAGGGGGCCAGGTTGTTGGTTGCGTATAGGCGCTGCCGGCACTGCATCGCCTCTTAAGACCCCGGTGGGTTGTCCAATAATAAAAAGCAATGCCTGAGTGGAGACAGATTCAGATGAGCAAACAAAACGTAAAACGAGGAGCCGTTCGCAAGCTGGTTGCGGGCGCGGGTGCAGCGGCGCTGATGATGGTATCAAGCACAGCGATGTCGGCCGACTGGCCGCGCATGAGTGTGGGGGCGTCAGTCGGTTCACTCGGTGCCGGTGCCAACTTCGCGGTTGAACTCTATGACGTACTCGAAGCGCGCGTCGGCATCAACGCCTTTGCGACAGATTTTGATCTCGAAGTCGATGATTTGAGCTATAACGGTGACGTGGAGCTCAATTCCACCTCCGCCATACTGGACGTCTACCCGATACGCCATTCAGGATTTCGCATCTCTTTTGGCGCCATCATCAACGGCAATGAGGTAGAAGGTACGGCACGACCTGCGACCGCGACTGAATTCGGTGGCACGGTGTTTCAACCTGAGGAAATCGGCAGTGCTTCGGCCAATATCACGTTTCCCAGCACCGCACCCTATTTGGGACTTGGCTGGGGACGTCGCACCGGACGCCAGGGCAACCTGATGTTTTCGCTCGACGCGGGTGTGTTGTTTCAGGGCCGCGCAACGGTAGATCTGAACGTGGAAAATCCGCTTGGTGTCATTTCGGATGCCGACATCGCTCAGGCGCGATCTGAAATTGAAGCGGAGTTGGCAGACTTTGAAGCCTATCCGGTTGTGACGTTGGGATTCAGCTACTCGTTCTAGCCAGTAGCATTGTGTCGATACAGGGTTGACGGTATCGCCAACCTTTTGTTGGCACCTGCTGCAATCCGGTTGTGATTGTGAAAAGGCCCGGTTTCCCGGGCCTTTTTATTGACTACTTGAAGTAGATTGGCTGAACCTCTCCACTGGCAATCTTTTGCTTCCAGATCGCGGGGCCCGTCTGATGAACGGCTTCACCGAGGCTGTCGACGGCGACGGTCACCGGCATGTCCTTGACGACAAATTCGTGAATAGCCTCCATCCCTAAGTCCTCGAAGGCGACAATCCGTGAGGCGGTGATTGCGCGCGATACCAGATAGGCGGCGCCACCGACGGCCATCAGATACACCGATTTGTGCTTTTTGATGGCGTCGACGCCGGCCGGGCCGCGCTCGGCTTTGCCGACCATGCCCAACAGGCCGGTGTGCTCAAGCATCATGTCGGTGAATTTGTCCATGCGGGTCGATGTAGTCGGGCCAGCCGGCCCCACCACTTCGTCTCGAACCGCATCGACCGGACCGACGTAGTAGATCAGCTTGCCTTTAAGATCCAGTCCGTCGGGTAGCGGCTCGCCTTTTTCTACCAGGTCTTTGATGCGTTTGTGTGCCGCGTCGCGACCGGTCAGCATGGTGCCGTTTAGCAGCAGTGTCTCACCGGGCTTCCAACTCTGGACTTCGTCGTGTGTGAGGGTGTCGAGATTGACCGAGCGCGCGGTCGGGCCGACATCCCAGGTGATTTCAGGCCAGTCGGAAAGGGCTGGCGGCGTTTGCAACGATGGGCCGTTGCCGTTGAGTACGAAATGCGCATGACGTGTGGCGGCGCAGTTCGGGATCATGCATACCGGCAGTGATGCGGCGTGGGTGGGGTAGTCGGACATCTTGACATCGAGCACCGTGGTCAGCCCGCCGAGGCCCTGTGCGCCAATACCGAGCGCGTTGACCTGCTCGAAGATTTCCAGCCGCAGTTCTTCCAGCCGATTGGCCGGGCCGCGGGCGCGCAGTTCGTGAATGTCGATCGGATCCATCAATACCTGCTTGGCCAGCACTGCGGCTTTTTCAGCGGTACCGCCTACGCCTATGCCGAGCATCCCGGGCGGGCACCAGCCGGCACCCATCGTCGGGACTGTGTTGACGACCCAGTCGACAATGCTGTCGCTGGGATTGAGCATTGCCATTTTGGACTTGTTCTCCGAGCCGCCACCCTTGGCTGCGATATCGACTTCGATCTTGTCGCCGGCGACGATTTCGGTGTGAATGACGGCGGGCGTGTTGTCTTTGGTGTTGCGGCGACTGCCGGCCGGATCGTCGAGTATCGAGGCACGCAGTTTGTTATCCGGGTGGAGATAGGCCCGGCGCACACCTTCGTTGATCATGTCGGCCGGTGTCATTGAACCCTGCCACTGCACATCCATTCCCACTTTGACGAACACGGTGACAATGCCAGTGTCCTGGCAGATCGGCCGATGTCCCTCGGCACACAGACGCGAGTTGATTAGAATCTGCGACATCGCATCCTTAGCCGGCTTCGATTCTTCGCGCTGCCAGGCCTGATGTACGGCCTTGACAAAATCGATCGGGTGGTAGTAGGAAATGAACTGCAGGGCGTCGGCGACGCTTTCGATCAGGTCATCTTGGTGGATGGTTGTCATTGGTGCGTCATCTCGGCAGTGTCAATTCGATTTAAATATAGCATTGCTGATGCCCACTTCTGCACAGCAATGCCGCTTGACACCTTGCCGGCTGCTGTGGATAAATGCGCCGACTGATCTGGATGGGTCCAAAGGGTTCTACAAAAAATGTTGCAAAGCGGGGCAACAAACAGGGTTTGGCGATGGCGTTGGCGACACAGCGACCCTTGCCAATGCCTGACCCCCTTTGAACCGATGGAACCCTCACGCAATGAACCCCAAAGATTTTCAGCACCACGCCCGATCGGGTTGTAACCGAATTCCTCTGGTCCGCAAGGTACTGGCGGATCTCGATACCCCTCTCTCGACTTACCTCAAACTCGCCAATCAACCCGGCACGTTTCTGTTTGAATCCGTCACCGGCGGAGACAAGTGGGGGCGCTATTCGATTATTGGTCTGCCCTGTCGCCAGATGATTCGCGTGACGGGCAACGCGGTTACCATTGAGTGCGACGGGCGCATCGAAAGCGAATTGCAAGTCGATGATCCGCTGGAATGGGTGGAGCAATACCAGGCGAAATTTATAGCGCCCCAGTTGCCCGATCTGCCTCGATTTACCGGCGGGCTGGTCGGTTACTTCGGCTACGAGACGATACGCTTCATTGAGCCCGGGCTGGTTGATCCTGGCAAGCCTGACCCGGGGCAGACCCCCGACATCATGCTGATGGTGGCAGAAGAAGTCGTGGTGTTCGACAACCTGGCCGGCACGTTGATGATCGTGGTGCACGTCGACCCGGCGCGCCCGGATGCGTTGGCTCGCGGCGAGCAACGGTTGCTGGACATCGAGGATCAATTGCATCGTCCGCCGCCGTTTCGCTCGGCTTATCGTGCCCGCGAGATTGGTGAAGAACACTTTCAGTCAGATTTCGGGCGCGAGCGCTTTGAAGCAGCGGTGCAGCGTATTCGCGACTACATCACGGCGGGCGATTGTATGCAGGTCGTGTTGTCGCAGCGCATGTCGCTGCAGTTCAGTGCTCGGCCAATTGATTTGTACCGGGCGCTGCGCATGTTGAACCCGTCGCCGTATCTGTTCTTTCTGGACCTTGGCGATCACCAGGTGGTTGGGTCGTCGCCCGAGATTTTAGTGCGTATGGAAGATGACATTGTGACCGTGCGGCCGATTGCAGGTACCCGTCCGCGTGGTGCCACACCGGAAGACGATGAAGCGCTGGCGGCCGACTTGCTGGCTGATCCCAAAGAAATTGCCGAACACGTGATGTTGATTGATCTGGGCCGCAATGATGCCGGACGTGTGGCTCAGACCGGCAGCGTTCAATTGACCGAGAAGATGATCGTCGAGCGCTACTCGCACGTGATGCATATCGTCTCCAACGTCAACGCGCGGCTCAAGGAGGGTCTCAGTGCCATTGATGTGTTGCGCGCGACGTTTCCGGCCGGCACCGTCAGCGGTGCACCCAAGGTGCGGGCCATGCAGATCATCGATGAGCTCGAACCCACCCGGCGCGGCGTCTACTCGGGGGCGGTGGGGTATTTGTCCTGGAGCGGCAATATGGACACGGCGATCGCGATCAGAACCGTGGTGATCCGCGACGGCGAATTGACCATTCAGGCTGGCGCCGGCATCGTCTATGACTCAGTGCCCGCCAGCGAATGGCAAGAGACGCTAAACAAAGCACGTGTGGTCTTTAAGGCTGCGGCACTGGCCGAGGCCGGTCTCGATTCCGCTCTTAACACGGAGTCAGTCTGATGCTTTGCATGCTCGATAACTATGACTCCTTCACCTTTAACCTGGTGCAGTACCTGGGCGAGCTGGGTGCCGACGTTGAGGTGGTGCGAAATGACGCACTGACGCTGGACCAGCTGGCGCAAATGAAGATGCGTCAACTCGTGGTATCGCCCGGTCCATGTACGCCGGTTCAGGCGGGCTTGTCAGTCGAGGCGATCAAGCGCCTCAGTGGCGAAGTGCCAATTTTGGGTGTCTGTCTGGGGCACCAGTGCATTGGCGATGCGTTCGGTGGTCGGATCGTCAGCGCCTGCGAGATCATGCACGGCAAGACATCGGCTATTTATCATTCGGGTGTTGGCGTGTTCACCGATCTGCCTAATCCGTTTATCGCCACGCGCTATCACTCGCTGGTGATCGAGCGTGCAAGTTTGCCCGATTGTATTGAAATCACCGCCTGGACACAAAAGCCGGACGGCGAAATTGAGGAAATCATGGGTGTTCGACACCGCGATTTAGTGGTAGAGGGTGTACAGTTTCACCCTGAATCCATTCTGTCTGAACACGGGCACGATCTGTTGAATAATTTCCTGACTCAAACCTCTCGGGAGAATCCATGACTATTCAGGCGGCGATCGCGAAAGTCGTTGCGGGTGAACACCTGGAAAGCGGGGAAATGGTCGACGCCATGCGAATGATCATGTCCGGTGAGTGCAGCCCAGCGCAGATCGGTGGCCTGCTGGTTGGTCTGCGTTGCAAGGGTGAGACGGTCGATGAGGTGGCCGCGGCGGCCGAAGTGATGCGCGAGCTGGCGTCTCATGTGGTTTGCCAGACGCCCAACGTGATGGACATCGTCGGCACGGGCGGCGATGGCACCAGCACCTTCAATATATCCACCGCCAGTGCGCTGGTTGCGGCGGCGGCGGGTGTGAAAGTCGCCAAACATGGCAATCGCGCGGTGTCGAGCCGTTCCGGTGCCGCAGATGTACTGGAGGCAGCCGGGGTCAACATCGAACTGGAGCCTGGGCAGGTCGCCAAATGCGTCGATACGGTGGGTGTGGGTTTCATGTTTGCGCCACGTCACCACGGCGCCATGCGCCATGCGATTGGACCGCGACGTGAACTGGGCATGCGCACCATTTTCAATATGCTCGGGCCGCTGACCAACCC
Source organism: uncultured Granulosicoccaceae bacterium (assembly GCA_964646405.1). Lineage (GTDB taxonomy): Bacteria > Pseudomonadota > Gammaproteobacteria > Granulosicoccales > Granulosicoccaceae > CAKZSB01. Next base: position 12,612 of record CAZYDV010000097.1, read on the forward strand.
TGCCAACGCCCCGCGCCAGGTGATGGGCGTTTACAACGAGTACCTGGTCGAGCAGATGGCAAACGTACTGAAAAAGCTCGGCAGTGAACGGGCAATGGTGGTCTACGCAGACGATGGCATGGACGAAATCAGCGTGTCATCGGATACGCACGTCGCAGAGCTACTCGATGGCGAAGTCAAAACCTATACGATCCGCCCGGAGCAGTTTTCGATTGAGCGCAGCGATGTCGATACGCTGGTGGTGGATGGCGCCGATCAGAGTCTGCAGCTGATCAAGGCAGTTTTCGCGGGTCAGGGTGGGGCGGCACACGATATCATCGCGCTCAATTCGGGGGCGGCGATCTATGTCGCTGGTCTTGCCGATACTCATAAAAAAGGCGTCGATATCGCACGTGGTCTGATTGCCGATGGCCGCGCCGCCGAAAAGCTCGAGGCCCTGATTCACTGCAGTAACCATTGCTGAAGCTGGATATGTCAGACACGCCAGATGTATTAAAGAAGATTCTCGCTCGCAAGGCCGAGGAAATTGTCGAGCGGTGCGAGCGAGAGAGTCTCAAGGCTTTATCGTCACGCGCCGCCAGTGCCGATGCCCCCCGGGGGTTTGTCGAAGCGTTGAACAGAAAGATCGCCACGGGCGATGCAGCGGTGATTGCCGAGGTTAAAAAGGCATCTCCCAGTAAGGGCGTACTGCGAGAGGATTTTGACCCGGCGCAAATAGCGGCGAGTTACGAGGCAGGGGGCGCGGCCTGTTTGTCGGTGCTGACCGATCGGGATTTCTTTCAGGGCTCTGAGGAATACCTGCAACTGGCACGCGGCGCCTGTGCGCTACCGGTGATTCGCAAGGACTTCATCATCGACCCGTATCAGGTCTACGAGGCGCGGGCGATCGGGGCGGATTGCATCTTACTGATCGTGTCGGCGCTTGGGGATTCGTTATTGAGCGATCTGTACGGGTTGGCCCGCCATCTGGATATGGATGTGCTGATCGAGGTTCACGACAGAGAAGAGCTTGAGCGCGCGATGCCGCTGGCGCCGGGGATAATAGGTATCAACAATCGTGATTTGCGGACTTTCGATGTCAGTCTCGACACCACGCTCGATATGTTGTCCGAGATTCCGCAAGACTGTCTGACAGTGACCGAGAGCGGAATACTGACCCGAGCCGATGTCGCGCGCATGCGCCAACAGGGTGTTAACGCATTTTTGGTCGGCGAGGCATTCATGCGCCGCGAGTCACCCGGAGACACGCTGCGCGAGCTCTTTTCCTGAGTCAAATTGACTGCCAGGCAATACGGCGATCCCTGCCGCATCTTCGCCTGTGCAGATTTGCGTTTAGCGCGTGCCGTAAATAACCATGGTTTTACCGCGCGCGTGGATCAGACCACGCTCTTCCAGGTCTTTCAATACACGACCGACCATCTCTCTGGAGCATCCGACGATACGGGCGATTTCCTGTCGCGTGATTCGAATCTGCATGCCGTCGGGATGGGTAATCGAATCCGGTTGTGAGGCGAGATCCAGCAGCGTGGATGCGACGCGGCCGGTCACGTCCAGGAAGGCCAAATCGCGCACTTTAGTGCTGGTTTTGCGCAGCCGTGCGGCCAGCTGGGTAGACAGTGCAAAGAGAATTTCAGGAGACTGATCGGCCAGACGCTTGAATTGCTCGTAGTTGATTTCGGCAACTTCACATTTGGTTCGCGCGACAACCCATGCGCTACGCTCGCTCTCTTCGTCGAACAGGCCCATTTCGCCAAAAAAATCGCCGTTGTTGAGGTAGGCGAGTACGATCTCGCGACCTTCGTCGTCCTCGATCACAACACTGACAGAACCTTCCACCATGTAGTAAAGCGTGTCAGGCTTGTCGCCGTGATGAATGATGGTGGTCTTTGAAGGGTACTGTCGGCGATGGCTGTGTCGTAGCAGCGTCTCCAGCCATTCTGCCTGCTTTGGCAGTGTGCGTGGGGGAAGCATATAGAGGTCTCTCCGTTGGTGTTGGATGGCGTCGCTTGGACAAGTGCGCGTTGACTGAGCAAAATTCGTTCACAGATTCACAAATGAAGTGTTTTTTTTTGTGAACCCTCAGTTTTTGAGAACTGATTCAAATTCACCCGTCGCGCAAGCGACAGTCGCAACAGCTACCGGGAGACGCAGACAATATGCAGGCCAGAGTTAAGTGGTTGGATCACATGAGCTTTGTTGGTGAGTCCGGCAGCGGACACAGCATTGTGCTGGATGGTTCCCCCGACCATGGCGGTCGCGACCTCGGCGTGCGCCCGATGGAAACGGTGCTGATCGGCCTGGGTGGATGCTCGGCCTTTGATGTTGTCTTGTTCTTAAAAAAGGCACGTCAAATAATTGACGATTGCGAGGTGCTGCTCGACGCTCGCCGAGCCGATACGGCACCAGCGGTGTTTACCCATATCGACATGAAATTCCGCATCTTCGGGCGCGAGCTGTCGGCTGCGAAAGTACAGCGCGCAGTCGATTTGTCGGTTGAAAAATACTGTTCCGTCGCCAGAATGTTGGAACACACGGCAAAAATCACGCATTCAGTAGAGATTGTCGACAGCTCAGTCGACGACGATGCCGAACGCGAAAAAGCCTCAACCGGTTGATTTGGCTGACTGCCAGAGGGCTTACGACTCTTGCATTGTATTAAGCAATGCGTTGTATAGCTTGTTAAGTTGAAGATACACTGGCAGTATGGCGATATAGATTTCCTCCTCCATCTTCCTACGATGGTTAGACGCGGCCGTCAGGTCGCGTCGCTTTAATTACCCCGATCCCTCGCAGACTTCAGTGGCCTGACGCCACGTCCCATTATAATGAGTGGTCGTTTTTGCACGTGGTTTGCAAGAGTCTGGCGTCGCCCAGGCTGGTGCGGCGCGTGGAAGGTACATTCAGCTGCGAAAAGCAGTTGTTAGTTTGCCTGCCTTCTTCTACAATGGAGAGCTTTGCTGAGCACAGCTGCTCAATCCCGTCTTGGAGTAGACATGAAGACTTTCAGCGCCAAGCCGGCGGAGGTCAACCGCCGCTGGTATATTATCGACGCCGAGGGCAAGACCCTTGGGCGACTTGCCAGCGAGTGCGCGCGTGTCTTGCGCGGCAAACACAAGCCCGAGTACACGCCTCACGTCGATACCGGTGATTACATCGTCGTCGTCAACGCGGCCAAGGTGCGTGTGACCGGCAACAAAGCATCCGACAAAATGTACCATCACCACACCGGGTACATCGGCAACCTGAAATCGATCAGTTTCGAGAAAATGCAGGAAAAGGCGCCAGGGCGTGCGATCACACTGGCTGTCAAAGGCATGTTGCCCAAGAATCCGCTGGGCCGCGCCATGCTGAAAAAGCTCAAAGTCTATCCGGGTGCGACCCACAGACACGCTGCGCAAACCCCCGAAACACTGGAACTGAGGTAATTTACGGATGGCAGAACAAAGCTATTACGGTACAGGCCGTCGCAAAACTTCTACCGCCAGAGTCTACATGCGTGCGGGCAAAGGTGATGTCACAGTAAACAATCGCCCGCTGGATGAATATTTCGGACGCCAGACTGCGCGAATGATCGTGCGTCAGCCGCTCGAAACCGTCGACGTCATGAATCGTTTTGACTTCAACATTACAGTGTCTGGTGGCGGTAACAGCGGCCAGGCTGGTGCGATTCGCCATGGCATCGCAAGAGCGCTGCTCTCCTATGACGAGGAAATGCGCAGCGATTTGCGTAAAGCTGGATTTCTGACACGCGATGCTCGTCAAGTCGAGCGTAAGAAAGTGGGTCTGCGCAAAGCTCGCCGCGCTACTCAGTACTCCAAGCGCTAAATCCCCAATCGTTATCGTTTACGAAAGCCCGCCTTGTGCGGGCTTTTTTTGTGCCTGCAGCTTAATAATGTCTGCCGATTCTTGTGGTTGCCCGCTTTGAATTACAGGCGATCAGCGCAACGCGAAGGCCGCTTCCAGATTCTTCAGCGACTCTAGGCTGTGCGCGCTGGTGTACAGATCAAGTAAAGGTTGTACGGCGCGTATGCATCGCTCGATCGGCAGCTCTTCATCATTGGGGCCAGCTCTGCCGAGCAGCGGATTGACCCAGACCAGCCTTCGAACGCGCGCTTTTATCATCCGGATTTGTTCAACCAGGTCGTCAGGCTCGCCACTGTCGTAGCCGTCGCTGAAGATCAGCAGAATGGTGTTTCGATCAAGTGTCGTGCTGGCGTGGTGCTGATTGAATGTTGTCAGTGATTCGGAAATCCGGGTGCCGCCAAGCCAGCCAGATGACAGATTGCGTAGCTTGGCCTCGAGGCGGGTGCTGCTCTTTTCCTTCAGCTCCGGTCCAATGGCGATCAACTCAGTGTGAAATGCGAAGGCGTCGGTGTCGCTGAAAGCCTGTAACAGGCCGCGCGCAAAGCGCAGAAACAGGTAGCTGTAAATCTCCATTGACTGGCTGACGTCCATGATCAGCACGAATCGAGATGGGCTGCGCCGTCTTCGGCGGTAGTTCAGAACAAACGGCCAGCCGCCGTGGCGCAGATTGGCGTGTGAGGTGCGGCGCAAATCGAGTTTCCCGCGACGGCTTGATGTCTCGAGCCGCCGTCGCGCGCGACGGCTGATTCGTCTGGCCAGATGATCGACCATCGCCTCTATGCGGCGCATCTCCTCAGCGCGAAATACGAACCTGAAGTCGCGCTGCGACAGCACCCGGGTATCACTGGCGCCGCCAGCGGCTTGCGCGTCGAGTTCTTCCTCCGGATCGCCCAGCAGCATTTCACTTTCCGCGAGCGACTCTGAAAAATAGGCAAGACCAGACGCCTGATTGCCACTGCCGCGCGTTTGTTCGGGATTGTCCTGCGCCTCGTCGATGGCAGAGGTGTCGGGACTGCCCCAGAAGCGATCAAACAGGATATTAAAGTTGATCCACTCGCTCTTGTCTCGACACAGCACGGCGCGCAGCGAGGCGCGATAAATCAGTCGATCCTGCAGGATTTCAGTGCAGGCGAGCAAATGGACCTGGTGCAGTTCGCTTGCGCTTATAGCGTAGCCCTGCAGACGCAGGAAGCGCAGGAATAGCTGTGTTCGGTGTATCTGCGCCTGTGCGGTTGCGGGAATCATGCGTCAGCTCGACACCATCTCCGTCAACCATTCGCTCGTTGCCAGTTCGCGATCGGCACGAGTTTTCAGCAGACAACCCAGCGTCGCCTCAATCTGTGGCAGGGAATCGGTCAGTTCGGTGGTGCCGATGTGCATGAGCGCGGCAGCCCAGTCGAGTGTCTCCGCTACTCCAGGAATCTTTTTCAGGTGTTCGTTTCGCAGCCGCTGCACAAAATCGACGATCGAGCCCGCCAAATGTATTTCCAGATCGGGCAGCCGACTGTGCAGAATCTGAAGCTCCTTTTCTTTTCCCGGGAAATTAACGAAGTGATACAGGCAGCGCCGCCGCAGTGCATCGCTCAGGTCCCGCGTAGCATTGGAGGTCAGGATCACTGTGGGTTTGTGGCGCGCTGTGATGGTGCCGATTTCAGGTATGGTGATCTGGAACTCGGCCAGTATTTCCAGCAAAAACGCTTCGAATTCATCATCGGCGCGGTCGATTTCATCGATCAGCAGTACACTGGGTTCAGCGGTGGTTATTGCGGTCAGTAATGGTCTTGGTAACAGGTAGGCGTCGCTGAAAATTTCTTCTTCCAGTTGACTGGGATCTGCGCTGCCTTCGCGTAGCTTGATCGCCATCAATTGGCGTTGATAGTTCCACTCGTAAAGTGCAGCGTTGGCATCCAGTCCCTCATAGCATTGCAGGCGCACAAATTCGCTTGCCTTCATGGTTGCCAGCGCCTCGGCGACGGCGGTCTTGCCGACACCGGCATCGCCTTCCAGTAACAGTGGGCGCTGCAAACGCTCCGCAAGGTGGATGGCGGTCGCTAATTCCGTCTCGGCAATGTAGCCGCTTTCCGCCAATCGCTGCTGCAGTGCTTCGATTTCCCGCATAATCTGCCTTGTGGTCGTAATGAAGGGGGTATGGCATCGAGATGCAAACATCTGTGGCGTTGCTTGATGTGTTGCGGCCACAACAACATTATCTCATTGCACTCACTTTCAGAGGTTATTTGTATGGATGCTAAAAGTCTATTGGAGTCGATGCTCAGCGA
>CAZYDV010000098.1:0-18753 GCA_964646405.1 uncultured Granulosicoccaceae bacterium
GGATGGACTCGTGCGTTGCGGCAGGGAAAACAGCTTATGCTCTGGATGTGCGTGGCTATGGTCAATCGCATTCAACCGTTATGCATTCTGCAAGCGTACCTTACGCACGCGCAACTGATGCTATCAAAGATATTGATGATGCCATTGGATGGATCTCGCAGCGCCATAAAGGTGTTAGACCTGCACTGGTTGGTGTGTCGTGGGGGTCGGTCACAACCGGTTTGTACGCGTCCGGTATTGGTGTTGAAAAAATCTCATGTCTTAATCTGATAGCGCCAATCTTTGCCGAGCGCAATCAAAACTGGATAGACCTACTGGCAGATCCAACAAACCAGTCACAGCTGAACCCGAATTTCGGGTCGTTTCGTCGCACAACAGCCGCTGGAGTGCGCGAACGGTGGGACGAGGAAATACCTGACGGTAGTGACTGGCGGGCTGCGGACACATTTGAATCACTGATGGCGTCAATTATGGCCGATGACAGTGAGAGTGGCAATTTTGATCCGCCGCAGTTTCGCGCGCCGAATGGAACCTTTGTTGATTTGTGGCACTGCTTTAATGGTATGAGCTTATATGACCCAGCTCATATTAGTGCCCCGGTCCTACTGGTCCGCGGCTCACAGGATACAACGTCAACACGATCTGATTCACTGGCGCTTTTTGATCGTCTGACAACAGAAAAACGCCACTACACTGAAATTGCCAACGCTAGTCATTTTCTCATTGCCGAGCGCAAGGCACCACAATTGTTCGACTGTGTTAGTACTTTTATAAACCAATCCGGCTAAGTAGAAAGTGGAGATCCAACAACTGGATCTTTCAGCGTTTAACAGTTCCCCCGGTTCGGGATATACGCTCGCACACTAGTGTAGTGTAACGCTCAAACCTTACCTATGTATCGATCAATCGAAGTGACTCAGTTATTGAGCAAAATTCGGGAGTGATTCATGCAAATTGATTCTTGTTGGACATGTTGTCCAATTTGTTTGTCACCCCTGCGGGAGCTTGTCATTCGGCCCACAGCTGCATTGCAGCCTTATAAAAGGGAGAAGCCGGGGCCGTCTTCGGTATTCCCTTCGCGCTGCGCCTTGCTGTAAACCGAATGACAGACTCTCGTTCGCTACGTTTCAACGTTACTGTACACTAGTGGGCCACTTGATAAATAGGGTGACTGACTTGTGACAGCTACATTCGTCAGTGCAAGGCAGAAAAGCGCAGGCATATAGGTCATGCGTTGAGCTTTTCTAGCGTAGCAATGGCGGTGAAACATCGAAACCCCACCAATGAGCCAGTCGAATAACGCAAGCGTTCCATTCTTTGATCGGGCCTGGGGGTTAACCTCAGGGCGAGCCAGAAAGACTAGCTTGAGAATAGTGTTCTGATTGGCGCGATTCCGAAATCGTCAAATCAGTACTATTTGGAACTTGATTATAGTTCCAAATGGAACTAGCATACTCTCCCCCGTGCTAGTAGAAGAGGGCGGTGATCCTGAACGTTGTCAGATGAAACCTGCAGGCAGCGAGCCCGGAGCACACTTCGATCGTGAATACGTTTACCTTATTGTTGGCAAGATGAGGGGTCGCGATCAAGCGCCTTTACTCTCGGTGCGATAGTAGGCAGCATAGATCAATCGGTCGTCCTGGTTGCTGTCCCAACGCGTCAGCACGCCGTTTCTCAAGCAATCCCGATAGCAGTACAATCAGTGCCCTGCCGTTGAAGTCGGCGGTGCTAACGGGTTTTGAAAAATAGTATGCCGGGTTGCCCGGCAGCGTGGTATCACCACAAACCTCAAACGGACGCATAGTCGCAGTAACGACGCACGGTTACACGATGAAGCAGCTGGTGACTTCGGGTAGACAATCAGGTTATTTACGGAATAGTTTGAGCTTGTATACTTTGGGGGTGTAGGGAGTCTGTGAGCAGTCGACGACCTCGCCGCACGGTGTCAGTTCGTCGGTGAGCGGTTTTGTCTGGGCTCCTGCCAATCGAGATGAGTCACGGAAGAAGTGCCCATGATCCAGTCCGCAATCGATATCACTTCCGAGCTGTCACATACGGAAGATGCCCAAACCTACTGGGATGTCTGCCATAAGCAGTTTGAAAATTATGGTGTGACCAGTATCTGCTACGGCTATATTCCGTTTGGCCGCCATCTTGAAAACAGCCTTGTCACCCGCTCCGGATTTTACAAATCCACTCACAGCGACGAGTGGTTGTCGGCAGTGGGGAGCGATTCAGCGCTCGACAACGATATTAGTATCGAACTGTTACTGCGCCAGCCCAGCGTCATTTTCTGGCATGACGATTCTGTACTGGAGTACGCCAACGATGAGCAGCGACGGGTATTTGAGCTCGAACACGATTTGGGCATGATTACCGGTGTCACGCTGTCAGTGGCTCACTTTCAGACTGATAACGTGCTGACTGGCGTTGGCTTGAATACAGCGCAGATCAGTCAGGGAGAGTTCGACAAGTTCTGGGCGGCTGCCAAAGCACCGCTGCAACAACTGTGCACCGTGCTCGATTACGGTATGCGAGAGCGATATCCGGATGGGCTTGTGCGTCTATCGCCAAGGGAGAGAGATGTGCTGTCCTATCTCGCAGTCGGCTATCGACCGCACGATATCGCATTGCGCCTGAAACGCAGCCGCAAACGCTGGAGAAGTATATCGATTCGGCCAAGGCGAAGCTCAAGGCAAACAGCCGGGACAACGCCGTCGCCAAAGCGTTGGTGATGGGGCTGATTAAACCTTGATTGGTTTCTGAAGAGTGATACTACTTGATCCCCGGAGCAAGTCCGGCATGACGTTAGCGCGGTATGACGGCCGGGTGTTGTCAAGACACTGCCATTTCATGGTTACTGGCGCGGCCATCACTCACTTTAGTTTTCAAATCAATAAAAACACCGTGCTAGCGCGAGCCAAGCACAGGATGCCGGCGAAGAAAGTCATCGTTGTTGTTGCCTGCATCGCCACTGACAAGATAGATAGGCCGCACCGGAAAGCGCGTGTTGTAGTGAGCGGTGCCACTGCCAAGTTGTGTGGATCGATCGTACAGTGAATCGGCAGACATGAATCTCAGTACCAGGGCCGCACGTCGACGAGCGGAACGATTGGGTGCCGAGCCATGCACAAGATAAACATCATGCAGCGAGAACTCGCCGGACTGCAATTCATCGTCGCGTGCTGTTGAAACATCGAAGGCATCGGCGTGAGTGACCTGATTCAGCGCCAGATCCTCACGATCGTCGACCGATGACGGAAAGATCGTCTTTGCTTTGTGTGAGCCTGGGATATACCGCATACAGCCGTTGCCGCTGTCGGCATCATCTATTGCCAGCCATACGGTGCAGGTGTTCAATGGTTTGATGGGCCAGTAGTCGCCATCCTGATGCCAGGGTACCTCCAGGCCATCGGTTGCGGGCTTGCAGAAAAACTGACCGCCCCACAGAATGATGTTTTTGCCTAGTATGCTTTTCACCCGTGACACTATTTCGGGGTGCCCCGCTATTTCCAGCCAACGCTGACAGATGTCTGGTGTCAGCCCCTCTGTCCAGTTTTCCAGGTACGGACAGTTAATACTCTCCGGCCGTTGGCCCGTCGTCTGCTCAAGCGTGGCCTGGGCCAACTGCGACAAGTGTTGCTGTACGCTATCGTCAAAACGAAATTTCGGTATAACCAGTCCGTCTGCGTGATAGCTTGCTGTTTCTGCTGGTGTGAGCATAGTGTCTGTGAAGCGCGTGATTGTGCAACGACTATTTTGCCATCCATTCGCTTAGCGCGCTAAAGAAGGCTTTCTGCTCTTCGATGAACGGATAGTGGCCGGAATCTTCAAAAACCAATAGCGTGGCGTTCGGCATTAGCGAGGCGATTCTCTCTGCGCCCGGGCCAGGTGGGGTAATGCCATCGTGGCGCCCGGCAACCACCAGTGTGGGCATTTCGATCGAGGCAAGTTTTTCCAGCATGTTGAAATTGCCCAGCAATGGGCCTGCGGCATTCCACGCGCGGTGCTCGTAAACCGTTCGTGTATCCAGGTCGGCGCCTGTTTCTTCGTCCCACTGATGGAAATACATCTTCGCCACCGGGTTCCAGGTGGCCTGCCAGTCGGCATCATCCGCCATCGGCTGCGAGAACAGCTTTCCAAAAGCTGCCATCTGTTCATCGCTCCCGGTGACGGTGGGCGAATAATCCAGCGCCGGCGCTGTGTCGATCAGTACGAGCTTATCCAGTTTATCGGCATGTTGGGCGGCGAATGCCTGCCCGATAAATCCGCCGTAGGAATGCCCCACCAGAGAGAATGTTTTGTGGCCGAGCTGCTCCATCAATGCGGCGGCGTCTGATATCAGCCGTTCGAAGGTCATCTCGGCGTAATCGTCTGGCCGGGCCGATCGGCCATTGCCGAAATGGTCGTAGTAAACTACGGTGTGCGTGTCGCCGAGCTGGTCGAAGTAGGGCCGCAAATAGTCGTGGCTCAGACCCAGGCCACCGTGCATCATCAATACGGCCGGACCACTGCCGGTCGTCTCGTAATAGAGTTCTGCACCGTTGACGGTGGCTGTCTCTGCGTGTACCGCGCAACTGCAGGCAAGGGTCAGGCTTGCAGCCCCATTTGGCGAGTGTGTTCATGCGCGTCTCCAGCGTTGACGGTTGGTTCTATTGGACTTCCTCAGCGCTAATGTACCTGTTTTGGCTGTGACTGTCGCATAAAGACAGTCTCGGCGCGTCCTGGTATCGGGTTCGATGCCAGCAACGGTGTTTTTTGCGAGTGTGTGTTGGGTCGTGCTCATCGCTCTGTCTGATTGACCCTGTACTGGCGCCACATGCCGGTGCCGTGAGCGAGCTGGTAGCGAATTGTTTCAAATGTCGCCATAGTGGCGGCACATGCCATCGTGGCCCGAGGTTTCATGACAGCCCCTACACAAGCCGAACCGCCCGGTAAAGTTGTTCCAGACACTACGTCGTTGCGCGCTCGACGCACCGTGCTGGCGGGTGCGTTGATGATGGCGGTGGCGATGTCGCTGATTGGCGTAATCGATGCAATCGCGAAAGTCGGCACTCGACAGTTGCACGGGTTGCAGGTGACCTGGATCTACTTCGTCGCGATGTTTGGTTGCTTGTTGTTGCTGGTCATGTTCACCGGTAAGCGTCTGTCGTTCACCGTTCGCACCAATCAACTGCGAATGCAGTGTCTGCGGGGAGTCTGTATTGTCGGGTCGCTGTCTTTGTTGTTTACCGCATTGACGTGGCTGCCGCTGGCCGAGGCAACTATGATCAGCTTTACCGCGCCGCTTTTTATCGTGGCGCTCGCCGGGCCAGTTTTGAAAGAAACGGTCAGGCCGCGTTCGTGGATTTTGGTGTCCGTCGGATTGATCGGTGCGCTGCTGGTGATCCGCCCGGGGTCCGGTCTATTTCAGTGGGCGTCGGTATTGCCGCTGGCCGGCGCAGTCTTTTTTGCGCTGTTCAATATTGTCACTCGCCATATCGGTTCCACCGATTCCGCCGCCACCACACTGTTCTACACCTTTGGCATCGGCATGCTGGTACTGTTGCCGACTCAGCCGCTGGTGTGGCAAACGCCCGATGTCATAAGCGTTATACAAATAGCGGTGGCAGGGGCGATGGGATTACTCGCGCACTTGCTGATTGCGCTGTCCCTGCAACGCGCGCCGGCGGCGAGCGTCGCGCCGCTGAATTACCTTCGTTTAATTTGGGCGCTTGGCTTGGGATACTGGTGGTTTGGCGATATACCGGATGCGATGTCATTTGCCGGCGCCGCTCTGATCATAGGTAGTGGTATTGCGACACTGTTTTCAGGTGCTGCCGAAAGTCATTAGGACACAGAGTGCAGGACTTGGAAACCTGGCGCTGTCGATATGGAATGAATAGGGCGATTAATCCCGCTGCGCCAGGGTTGATTCTGCGGATGTTCAGGCCGGATCGCTAGAAACCTGTACGGATTTTCAAAACGATAATGAGCACTCAATGACTGATCTTGCGGCTAAAAAGGCGTTTGAAGAACTGCAATCCGAAATGCTCGATTTTCTGGCCGATCGGGCAGAGAGAAATCCAGCGCTGGCCAGCTTGATCTAGCCCGTCGCCTCAGAGATAGCCGTCGCCAGATTGCCGGATTCACTGCCTGCACCAGAGCGATTGCCTGGTCACAGACACGTACAGGCGGCCTACGCCATGGCAGAAAATGGGCCGATGGCGAGGCTTGCACGAGCCTTCGCGCGCTTTGAACCCTGGCTGCGATGGATTCGCACCGAACACTACCGCGAGAAGCTGGGCGATGAGTATATGGATAACTACTGCTACACCAATATCCTGGGTTACGATGCGCTGATACCGCATACCCGGATGATCGTCGCGTCATTACCCACGTCACCATCATGAAGCAGAAGAAGTCTATTTTCCTTTTGGCGGGGACACGCTGTGGAGTCAGAACGACGAACCGCCACGAGTCCGTGCTGCGGCCGAGCCGATTCACAATACGCCTTGGCTGCCGCATGAAATGATGACTCGGAAGACACCGCTTTTTACGTTTTGTTTTTGGGTGTCTCCGGGAGAGATTGCGTTAGCGCAGTTGCTGGAACAGGAGTAGCGCTTGTGTCGAGTAGGAGAAATTCGCCTCGCTTACGCGTCGGGTTTCCCGGGGCCGTTTAGTTGGATGGTATTGCTGGGTAGTCTGATTGCTGAATACTAACTGTATACCGCAAGAAAAAATCACTCGGGACGTGCCGCTATTTGCGTTTGCTTATGGGTGTTTCGGGTAAGGTTCTGTCAGTGGAATTTGTCTCGCTGACGCGTCGGGTTTCCGGGGTGCGGTTTCTTTGTTTACCAAAGCCGCTCGTCGAGGAACAATTCAACACACTGCAGTGCGATTGGAGCGATCCGCTTATCTGCGGTATTCAATTCCAGTGCCTGCCAGCCGTGTGGATACTGTAAATCGAACGGTGTCTTATATTGGCCGATTGTCGCCACTTCGAAGCCAAATCTGCCATAGTAGGCAGGATCCCCGTAGACAAAAAGCGTATCGACTTTGCGTGCGCATAGTTGCTCGATGCCGGTTTTTACCAGCTCGCTGCCGATACCTGTGCGCTGATGGTCGGGTATGACCCCGAGAGGCGATAACATGAAGCCCGTCCAGTGGGGGTGATCTGCACAGCTCACTCTGGTGAACGCGATATGGCCCACAATTGCGCCATCAACTTCTGCCACCAGCGCCAGCAGTGTGGAATCGTCAAGCGCTTGCGTGAGGTCGCAGGCGAGTTGTGCGACCCGTTCACGCTCGCTTTCATCGAATGCGTGCAGGTGAACTTTGTGTATTGCCGGTATATCGCCGGGAATGGCGACTCTGGTTAGTCTATTAGCATCCATATGTTGTACGTGTTCTTTTGCCTTGCACTGTGGGTGTGTTACACCGGATGGTCGTGTAGGCCTGTTCTATCGATGGGTATGACTGAGTGTTATTTCCAAAGGGTAAGGCGATCAGGCTGTGTTGTCATAACCTGCTCACAGACCGGAGCCTCCCCGGTTGTTAGCATCATATCACTGTGGTCTACTAATTCCGGGTGCCGCTGGGAACTCGGTGGACAGCGCAAGAGACTGCCGCCTGTGGCATCAGTTGAGCTTGTTTTTTGCTCTACCGCAAGTCCATAAAAAATAACAAACGGAATGTCGTTGATTACTATGCAGTTGGAGCAACTAACAGCCTGTATTCGCCGCTACAGGCGCCGTGGAATGTGTCGACCGGCTGGTCGCTTTGCGGCTGGTCTCTCGCTTGGCGCTGCGTTGGTGATGACTGTCCTTCCAGAGCAGGCGGCGTTTGCTCAGAATGTGGGACGCATCTCACCACCAGATCATGCACGAGCTATTGCCCCGACGGGTCTTCCTGAGAAGAACCGTCGTGCCTCCTCTGAACTAATAAATTTGCAGAATCAGGCCCAGGGCCTGGCTGTCACTCAACATGACGGCCTGAATCTAGACACACGTGGTGATTTTGTACTGATTGATGCAACTGCTACTGAGTCTGCGGAATCGTTGCTGAGTGATCTGCGGGCCCTTGGGCTGGTCGGTGGCACCGCGATGGGCAATCTGGTATCCGGTCGTCTGCCGGTGAGCGCAATAGGTGCCGCCGAAAATCTGCCAGCGCTTCAATTCATCCGCCTGGCACAGCCGGTTCGCCGGGTCGGTAGTGCAAACAATCAGGGGGACGTGGCTCTGCGGACCGATGCGGCGCGCACGATGTTCGGTGTCGATGGTTCCGGTATTTCCGTTGGCATTCTATCCGACAGCTATAACCGATTGAACGGCGAGGCAGCCGATATCGCCTCAGGAGATCTGCCAAGCGGTGTCATCGTGCTGGATGACTCGGCAGGGTTTAGCGGTCTCATTGACGAGGGGCGAGCGATGGCGCAATTGATTTACGATATCGCACCCAATGCCCAACTGCTGTTTCACACCGCGTTCAATGGCTCGGCGGATTTCGCGCAGGGGATTCTCGATCTCGCGGCGGCGGGCGCTGATGTAATTGTCGATGATGTGGGATACCTTGCAGCGCCGATGTTCCAGGACGGTGTGGTGGCGCAAGCCGTCGATCAGGTGGTTGGCGACGGAGTCGTCTACTTTTCGTCTGCCGGAAACACCGGCGATAATTCCTACGAGGCGCCCTGGCTCGATAGCGGGCTTACCTATTCCGCGATAGGAGCGACCTACACCAGTTTGCACGCGTTTGATTCGGCAGATCCCACCGGTGCCGACAGCGTGGTACAGGAGTTCAGCCTGGGTAGCGGTCAGAGGTTAAACCTGACAATACAATGGGATCAACCATTCGCATCCGTCGGCGGCGCGGGTAGTTCTTCAGACATTGATGCTTTTCTGATCGACCTGCCTACTGGAACTATCATCGCCGGGTCTGCGGACGCCAATATGGGCGCTGACGCGGTAGAGCGGGTGGTCTATCAGAACAATACCGGCGTAACCCAGGTGGTTGGACTGATCATTGGCGTCTACCAGGGGCCGGTGCCCGGGCGCGTAAAATGGATCAACTTTGGCAGTGATGTGATTCCGGAAAACGCCACGCATTCATCGACCGTTTTCGCTCACCCCAATGCCGCTGGCGCTATCGCGGTAGGCGCGGCCGCCTATGTCCAGACGCCGGCGTTTGGTCAAACGCCGCCTTTGATTGAGTCATTTTCATCGCTGGGTGGATTGGAATTACTTTTCGATCTACAGGGCAATGCGCTGTCGACACCCGATAACAGAGACAAACCCGATATAACAGCGCCTGACGGCGTCGACACGACTTTCTTCAGCAGTGGCGACTTCGATAACACGGGTTTTCCCAATTTTTTTGGCACATCTGCTGCCGCACCCAACGCGGCAGCGGTAGCTGCGTTGCAGCTCGACTGTAATCCGATGTTAACGCCCGCCGACATTCGCGATCAGCAAACCGGTCACGCGATCGATATGGCGACTAGTGGTTTCGATAACATCAGCGGTGCGGGGCTGCTGGATGGGCTTGCAACATTGTCCGCAGCCTGCAGTTGTGCCAGCGCCAGTTACGACTTGCCACACCAGCAGTGGCGAATGATCTCGATTCCGTGCAAGCTGCCGGCAAACGCCGATACGGTTGAGTTGGTATTTGGCGATGACGGGCTGGGTGTCTATGTCACCGATTGGACCTTGTTCGAATATAACGCTCTAGAAAACCGCTACCACAGATTAGCGCTGGGTGATCCGTTGCAGGCGGGGCGCGCGTACTGGATTATCCAAATGGGTGCGAATGAAGCACGGACACTCACTCTGCCCGCCGGTAGTACACCTGGCGCAACCAACCGCGACAGTTCGGATCCGGCCTGTCAGAGTGGCAAAGGCTGTCTTGCGATTCCACTCGCAACCATCGCAGACGCCACGCAATGGCAAATGCTCGGCAACCCGTTCGCAGAGGACGTGATGCTCGACGATATGCGTGTACAAACCTCCGCCGCAACCAATCCGGTCGACTGCTCCGCGGGCAATGGTTGCACCTTGCCGCAAAGTGAAACAAGCGGTCAACTGTTTGCCCGCCTGTTCGCCTTTGACGGGACGATCTACCAGGTATTGCTGGCGGGCAATTCACTACCGGCGTGGCAAGGGTTCTGGGCCAACAGCGGTGAAGAGGCAGATAGCGCAACGCCAGAGCTGCTTGTGCCCAAGCCTTAGGTTTCGGCCGTCTGCCTGGTGATACTTGCGTCAACCTGCCCAAACCTTTCTTAGTGCTGAGGGCGGTATCCGTTGATCGTTGTGTCACGAGCAGACTGACTTTGTCGTCCAATTTTGAAAAAATTGACTAGCGGTTCGCGGGCTCTATTTACAACATTCCGCTTGATCAACACCAACGACAAATGTGATGGTATGATCTGGCTCAATTGCGTGGGAAAATTGTCTAAGTAATATGCAAAGTGAAGCTAGCGATTACATACAAGTAGAGTACATAGAGGCAACGACTGCCTACCACAAGGGAGTGGCCATAGCCTATACTACGCTTAAGGGGTATCTTGCTGCCAATGGTCTTTTGCTTGGTGTCATGTCGGCTCTGCTAACCGTATCGAGTGATAATAAGCTGCCGAGCACGGTCTATCTTTTGTCGTTGTTTTTTAACTACGCAATACCGGTATTTGCGATCATCCTGTCAGTAATTATGTTTCTTTCGATACCTCACTATGGAAAGCACCTGGATAATTGTTCGGATCGGGCTGCTGAACTTGAAGACAGATTCGAGGGTAAGCTGTTCTCTCGACTGAAATCAATTTCAGAAACGGGGAAGTTTAACACGCTCTCAGCCCTTCGAGGAATAGCGATTATGTTTATGCTGTTCTGGATTTCATTCCCGTTATTTAGATTGATGTAGAAAAACTGCGACTAGCGTTTCAGATAGGTTTCAACTTCATCGGCACCTTCTTGGAATGCCTGGTTAAGTAAAGTGCTATCGAACGAATTCCATTTGCATCTTATGGAATTCTCTCCGCGCACAACCACGTCTGTTACAGGTTTTCCAGTGTCGCGAATTTTTTCAATAGTGAGTTTATTGCGTGAACGGTAGTAGGCGATACCAAGCCGTCGATTGTACATCAAGCCCAACGACATAGACTCAAGGCACAACAAGCCAGATTTGCTGCCAGTGAAATCCTTAGATCGTTTGGTTGCCAGAACCAGTAGATGTGTGCAATTCGATTTAAGCGCCAGCTTTAAAGAAAGCGGGTCAGATATCGCGCCATCCAATTGAGGTCTTCCCTCGATCTGGATGCCAGGCTCCCGCGGGCCGGGAACGCAGAGTGAGGCGTTGAGTGCTTGAAACAGGTTCTGCTCATCTGTAAAAGTTTGGTGGGCGATTGTCTTTCCGGTTGGTACATCTGTGGTCAATACGGCTAGCCTGTTACCTGGCTTGACAAAATGATCGGTATCCAGCGCCCGCCTCTTTTTGATTATCTCGTGCACAATTCTCTTGGTCTCTACAATGGCGGGGCGTTTGAAAATTCTGCGAGCGTCAATGTACTCCCGGTGGCATATATCCTCTGTATAGATTTTCTTGCCTTCTTCCGTTTGATTGGAAAGAAAGTAGGCACCCACGCATGCCCCGGAGGAGGCGCCGTAGACTACATCGAAACATGATTTGTATCCGCGTTCTGTGAGTTTGGACACCATGCCGGCGGCAACTATCCCGCGCATTCCACCACCCTGTATGACCAGTCCTAATCTGAATTGATCATCACCGGGTTGATGGCTTCGGCCTGCACGAGCTTTCAGCAATTCGGGGATCGAGATATCTTTTGGTGATTGGATACTGTCTAGTGCTTGGATAATTTCGTCATCCGTTAAAATGGGTGGTTAATAGAAGTATATACAGGGGAGATCGAAAACACTTGCGCTGCTTGTGCGAAATTGTGCACTTTGGGAGTGGTTTACGATGGAGGCGGCACTGATACCGCAGTTTGTCCGGATTCCAGTTCGCCGGCACTCGCAAGCTGTGCGGATGCCGCTCCCGTTTGCTTGATGTAAATATAAAAATGCGCGAAATTGCAGTGGCTCATGGTGCCAGGTGATGATCAGCGTCGATTGAAAACCACGATTTTCGAGTGCAGAGCGGTATCGACGCACATTGCGGTTGGTGTAGGCGTGGTCAATCACACTTTGTTGTAGCGTGATCATCGCATAGTGGATTGCATTGGCGGCGTTGGTTGATTGGCGTGGGACACTGCCAGCAGTGCTTTCATTGAGAAACAGCGGGCCGAATGCTTCGTCGTAGAGTTCGATGTTGTCGAAAGCCAGTGCTATCAGAGATGGGTGGCTGGTCAGTTGCTCGCCGTGCAGGGCATACGCATCAGAGGTTTCTTCTATCTGCTGATCACTAAGCGTGGCCGTGCCATCAAGGTGACCCTGAAGGTCCAACAGCGCCAGCCGAAGCTCTGTATCCCCTGCATCGCTCGGGTTGTTAGAGACAACGCATTCTCCTACAGGCTCCGTCGGATCGACGGGCGACTCCGGGTCAACAGGTGGCTCGGTATCGACGGGTGGTTCTGGATCAACCGGTACCTCTGGCACAGGCGATGGATTATCCGTGCCGACATTGTCGCCGTCAGCGTCGGATAGCCCCGCACCATTACAACTCGCCAGTAGGCAACACGCGAGCGTTAATCCCATCAAAGAGTACGATTGGGGCGGTATGACGAATCGGAACATATAACTTGCCGCTCTTATATCTGCGATTTGTAGTTGATTGGTTTTCCGGGGCTGACAAGGTAGATGGGAGGTTACCGGCATCACCTGAGTGTCAATGCGATGCATTTCGGTTCCGTCACATCGGATTGTTCATGCAAGAGTTGGGGTAGGCTGCATTCAGCCGTTCCACTTATAACACTTGTGCCTGGCTGCAGGCCAACCACATGAAGGAGTCGGCTCAATCTCTGGTGCTCAGGAGGATGAGTCTGAACAGGGAAAAGCAGCTCAGCTTGTGGCACCGAAACAATACACGGATCATACCTTAGCCCGGACCGTTTCCGAAACTGAAGATTTCTCGCTTTCTCGTTGTTCCTGCGGCCTGGGCGGCCCCTCGATCTCGCTCCCTTACCATGAGTCTAAGTATTCGATGCGGTCGAGATATCTGCTGCAGAACCACCTGTGCGCGCGATATTCTCGCCCACCATGAATCGTCCGGGTCAAGCGTACTAACGTTTGATAGCGCCGGATTTTGAGTTGACGGTTTGCGATGAATATTTCCATCTTCCCGGAAGATGGCAACCACCGTCTATCACGTGGCGCAGATAGGCGCAAAGCTGGAGATGGAAATCTGCGCACACCGAGCTTTGTACTTTTTTAATGCCGGATCTATTTTGGCCTCACCGCGACCGACGACATTGTGTGAGCAAACTCTGAAACGACGCTGGTCACCGGAACGCGATTGACAGAAAATAGCGAGTGTACAATATTCCCACACAGGGTAGCTGCGCGCTCCATATCTGAAAGATCAACGCGGAAATTCACTCAAAGAGAATTCAAGCCATGACTTCGCAAACGTCCACAACTCTGCCCATAACGCTGTGGGGCTCGCTCACAGCGAGAGTCATGCGGGTTCACTGGGCGCTGATAGAACTGGATCTTGACTATGCGATAAAACCACTGCGCACGCGCACGCCCGACATGGAGGATGCCGATTTCCTGGCGATGGCTCCTCAGAAAAAGGTGCCTGTGCTGCAGGATGGTGATCTCACGGTGTGTGAGAGCAGCGCCATCGTAACCTACTTGGCTGAGTGTTACTCCAGCGAGCGTTGCCGACTGATACCCGAAGATCTAGGTTTGCGCGCCGAGTACTTTCAGTGGATTTCGTACGCTACCATGGAACTGGATGCCACCAGTCTGTATGTGTTACGCCGTCATGAGGATCTGCCAGAGATCTACGGCGAAGCGCCGGAGGCATCGCGTGTGGCGCGCGCCTATTTTGGCCGCATGAGCCATGCGCTGGCACGCTCCATCGATCCGCAGCGGTACCTTGTCGATGGCAAGTTCAGCGGGGCTGATATCATTCTCTCCAGTTGCCTGGACTGGGCGGCGCGCTACCGTGTGCCGATTCCGGCTGAACTGCAGACTTACCTGAAACTGACTCAATCTCGCCCGGCCTATGCAAAAGCACTGGCGGCGAATGGCAACACTAAAGAGCGTTAGCACCATGAACGATCAGGGACCATTGTCGGGTATACGGGTAGTCGATCTCACCAGTGTCGTGTCCGGGCCTGCGGCGATGTCGACACTCGCGGATCAGGGTGCTGATGTCATCAAGGTAGAGCCGCCCGGTGGCGACATCATGCGCCGTGAACGCAATCACGGTGGCAACGGCCTGACGCCGATTTTCATTTCATGTAATCGCGGCAAGCGTTCGATCGCGCTGGATCTGAAGTCTGATAGCGGTAAGTCAGTTCTGTGGAAGCTGCTGCAAAACGCAGACGTGCTGGCGCAGAACTTTCGCCCCGGCGCCATCGATCGGCTGGGGTTTTCGGCCGCGCGCGTAATGGCGCAACATCCGTCACTGATCTATCTGTCGATCAGCGGAGTCGGCGATACCGGTCCCTATGCCGACAAGCGAGTCTATGACCCGGTGATCCAGTCGCTATCGGGTCTGGCAGACATACAGGCAGATCCGGTGAGTGGCAGGCCGCGTATGGTAAGAACCCTCATCGCAGACAAAACCACAGCGATTTACGCTGCTCAGGCCGTAACCGCCGCGCTGTTTGCGAGAAGCCGCGACGGGCGCGGCCGACATGTGCAGCTATCGATGCTGGATGCCGTAGTGTCCTATCTGTGGCCGGAAGGAATGGCGCCCTTTTGCAACGTGGCCGATGACGTGCAGGATGCGCGAATGTCACCGCACGACATGATCTACAACACAGCCGATGGTTTCATCACGCTGGGCGCCATATCAGACAGAGAATGGCGCGGCGTCTGCGAAGCGCTGGATAAACCCGAATGGATAGAAGATCCAAACTTCGCAACCCCTGCAGCCCGCTCGAAAAATCGTCAGTTGCGGCTGGAATCCGTTCAGGCTGAACTGGACAGGCTGCCCACGATAGATGTGATCAAACGACTGGAAGCTGCCGACGTCCCTTGCGCACCCGTACTCAAACGGCGCGACGTCATCGACCACCCACAAGTGGTCAACAACGCACTGGTGCAACAGATCGATCAACCCGGCATCGGACCCGTGCGTATCGCCCGGCCGGCAGCGAAGTTTGATGATGCCGTTGCGCCAACAATGCCTGCAGCGCCACTGTTGGGGCAGCACAGCGATGAGATACTGGCTGAGATTGGTTATGCAGATGCGGAGAGGGAGGTGTTGTTTGAATCCGGAGCTGTGTTGTCAACGAGTGTCTAGCGTGGGGTACTTTGAACAGCAACGATTTTGACCTCTACCACGGCCTCACAATTTATTCCATGGAATTTGCTGCTGCTCATGAAGATTATGCCCCGTTATCACGGCAAATCGGCAGACTTCAATAGAAGATTTCCACGCTGGTTGATTCGTTCTGTGCGAGCGCGTTTAAAAATCGTCTGTAGTAAAGTTGCGCGCACGTTTTCTATGAACCTGTAGCCTTTGGCAAAAGGATTCTCCGCGTTGAGCAGTATGCGGATCGCGCAAAGACCGGTATTGGAACCGGCCAGTTCAATATTCAATTTTAGCGTTGCTCGAACAAATGGCGCTCCAACGTGGTCTTTTGAGACCATTGACTACTCGACAGCTACAGCTATTGAGCAAGTTTAACGATAAACTGATCGGGTAAAATAGTAGTCGAACCTGTCCTTCCACTGGTAGTCTTGAGCTTCCACCCATTTGGTATTTTCCCTGGTTTTTCTGAGTGCCCATTGTTTGTCAGTCTCTAATGCTAATTCAATAGACATCGTGTGCATATCCCGGTTGTTAGCATTGCGTTCTGGCGAATTCGGCCAATTGTAATGACCAGCAGAACGATCAAAATATCTTCCATACGAAATCCCTTGGCCTAAATGACACAGCTCGATCTTGGACCCATTCTTTACCTCGGAAAATGCAGCTCTGATTGGTGGGAGTTCCACATCAATGTGACGATTCGCGACGGAGGTGCAACGGTTCCTCTCATTGAGGTTGACATCACTAGCGGAGACGCTGTTGTAAACGAGCCAGTGATCGCGGCAAACTTCAATGGTAGGGCTGGTGTGGACTTGGTTATCTGGCGCGCTACTGTTCGGGCGAGGCGGCAGGACGTTGGCTCAACGTTGGCCTATCGAGTCTCAGCGGCAGCAAGTGGTGAAATCAAAGGTCTTCCCGTCGTAGTGGAAGCAGTTGCCATCCCCGCGAAAAATTGCCTGCCCGCTCTGGCCTTTTTCTCGTGCAATGGTGTCGATGATCAAAAGAGTCGCAATCGACTCAAGCGAATTTACGGTATGTGGGAAAAGCTCCTGACGCGGCACGCCAAGGAACCGTATCACGCGATGGTCGGCGGAGGTGACCAACTGTACGCTGATGTGCTTTGGGACAATAATTATGGTTCCAGCGCATTACGTCGATTCGACTCGCCCCTCAACGTGCGCGACGCTGACAGGCTTTCGCCTGTGCAGCGCGCCCGGCTATTACGACACTACGCTGAGCTTTATTGTGAACGCTGGAGCAATGATGCACCTGCTCTAGCGCATAGCCAGATCCCTGGAGCATTTACGTGGGACGACCACGACATCTTTGACGGATGGGGCTCTTATCAGGATGATCGGCAGAAGATGGAGGTCATGCAAGGTGTATTTGAGGCTGCGAGGCTCGCCTTCCAGGCTTTTCAACTGGGGACATCGTCGGCACTCGGGGGGGCCGCACCGCCTGCGCAGCTCGGTGATGGTTCGCACGCACTGCAGGCGTTCGAACTTCACACAGCCGACACGCAGTTGGATTTGTTGCTGTTGGATGGACGTAGCGATCGTGCGCAAACCAGAGTCCTCAGTGACACACAATGGGATAGCATCAAGACGTGGCTAGATGAGTCACGAGAGTTGCGTCCACGGCACCTGCTGGTAATTTCGAGCATGCCGCTGGTGTATATGGATTTCAGCGCAGCATTGCGTGTTTTCGAGCTAACCCCAGGGCATCAGGATCTCGAAGACGACATGCGAGACCATTGGCTGAGTTGTCGGCATCGTGGCGAACGTAGAAAGCTCATCATGAACCTTTTCGACCACTGCAAGGAAACCAGGACCCGGGTTACAATCCTTTCGGGTGACGTACACGTCGGTGCTCGTGGACGATTCGAATCGAGAAATCCGCGGCACCGGATTGATGGGCACGATATCGAGATTGAGCAGCTGATTTCTTCAGGAATTGTCTACCCGCCGCCCACAGCAGAAGAATTCTGGTTCGTTAGAAGCGCAGGGACCGAATTCAGAACTGAAGCCGGTGACAGGGTGACCTCTGATGTTGTCCCTATCGGTGGAGATCACTATTACCTTCGTGACCGGAACTATTTATCAATACGTCCTGAGCACTTCGAGGGCGGATATCGCCTCTGGTTCGAGTACGTGGCGGAACACGTCGAGCTACCGGAATGCGTCGTCCTTGACTCTTTGCCTGTCTAACAGATGCTAATCGCCTACCCGCAAGCGCATCAGTTGTTTTCGCGCTGCCAAAGCGATATCTCAACTGTTCTTATCAGGTGACACCGCAAAGACCAACCGCGAGGGTGGATAGGGGGAATAGATACATTCCAGTTGTCCTGAATCTGCGCCGCGTGAGTTGTTTTCCCTGCGCCCTCATCGCCCAATGCGTGTTGAGTTTTGATACTACCATTCACTACCAATGCCCACTACTCTTCAATCCCTTCTCCCACTTCTCCAGCCACCACGCATATTGATACGGCCAGTCTTCAAAATCACCCGTTAGCCCCAACTCCTCTGCTGCATGCAACGCCCAGTTAGGGTTGTACAGAAAATCTCTACCCACGGCGATGATATCCGCTTTCTGCTGTTGCAATAACTCCTCTGCAAATGTTCCCGTGCGAATCAGTCCGACCGCCTGCGTCATGATTTCGGCCTCGTCGCGGATACGTTGGGCGTAGGGTGCCTGGTAACCCGGGCCGCGTTTGAGATTTGCGTTGGTAGCCCCTCTGGGGGAGTTGCCGCCGGATGAGCAATCGATAACGTCGACGCCTGCCTCTTTTAGTTGTTTGGCAAGTGCAACACTGTCTTCAATGCTCCATCCTTCATCCACTCCATCGACGCAGGACAGACGGGCAAATAGTGGGGTGGTGTCGGGCAGGGCTTTGCGTACTTTTTGGGCCACCAGTGTCGGTAGCGCCATGCGGCCTTCGAGTGAACCGCCAAAACGATCGTTGCGGAAGTTGGATAGCGGTGATAGAAACGAGTGGAGCAAGTAGCCGTGTGCCATATGGATTTCGATGATCTCGAACCCTGCCCGCAGTGCGCGTTTGGCGGCTTTGGCGAAATCGTCTGCCACCTTTTCGCAGTCGTCTTCGGTCATTTCTCGCGGTGTCAGCCAGCCCTCACTCAATGCTACGGCAGACGCGCCTATGGGTTGCCAGATTTCATCCCCGCGTGCTTCGTCGGTGGCTGTCGGTGGGCCGTTGCCGTGCCACGGTCGCTGCATGCTTGATTTGCGTCCGCCGTGGCCGATTTGAATGGCTGGCACTGAGCCGTTTTCTTTGATGCTGCCGGTGATAGGTTTGAAGGCGTTGATCTGGGCGTCTTCCCA
>CAZYDV010000099.1:0-18665 GCA_964646405.1 uncultured Granulosicoccaceae bacterium
TCCACTCACTTTTGCGCATTGCCACACTAACCATCGCCACCACTGACCACTCATGGCCGCCCGGCCGAGTTGTGCGGTGACCCATACAGCCCAATATCAGTCGGCACGGGCATCCCGACCCGGAAAACCCGGCGTGTACCGATGCAACGTACGGCTGATCGCCAATTTACAGAAACGGATCGACAAACGACGCGGCTACCGCAACAAAGAGTCAAAACAAGACTTCAGATGCGCCAACACCTATTTGACTAATCATCTCGATACCAACAGAATCAGTGACATTCAAGCGCATTGTGATGTGCGAAGCCAACCCAACCCGGCAGAGTTGTGGGCTAAACTGCGTCTGAAACATTCGCCAGAGACGAGTTTGAACATCCACCACTGCAACGAGAACTGATGTCAGCAGATATCCGGCTCACGGTACTGGACCAAAGCCCGGTCCATCCTGCCCATACAAGCCCGACACACGCCAACGCCGGGCGGCTGTCGATCGAGCTGGCGCGCGCCTGTGATGCGTTGGGCTACCATCGCTATTGGGTCGCCGAACATCACAACAGCCCGCAGTTTGCCGGACCGAGCCCGGAGATTCTGATCACCGCAATCGCTAGCGTTACACAGCACATGCGGGTTGGCAGCGGCGGCGTGATGTTGAGCCACTACAGCCCGTACAAGGTGGCCGAGGTGTTCAATATGCTGAGCGCGCTGTTCCCCGATCGGATCGACCTGGGCATTGGCCGTGCGCCAGGTGGCGATGCGCTGGCATCGGCGGCACTGGTCTGGCCGCACCCGCCGCAAAGCGCCAATCAGTACCCGACCCAGGCGGCAACACTGAAGGCTCTGCTGGAGAAATCCATGCCGGCCGACCACCCTTGGGCACAACTGCATATCAGTCCCGATCATGCCGACCCTGCGCAATTCTGGATGCTTGGCTCCAGTGGTGGTAGCGCAGAACTTGCCGGTCAGATCGGCGCCAATCTCGCACTGGCACGTTTTATATCCCCCGATCACTGCACACCCGATATTTTCGACGCCTGGGAGCGAGGCTGGCAAAGCGGCGGCCACAGCGGCAAGCCGCAACGGCTGCTGGCTATCGGCGCCTTTTGCGCGGACACACACGAGGAGGCAGAACTACTGGCAGGTACTGCCATCTATCGCAAAATGATGACGCAGCTTGGCGAGAAAGATGATCTGCTGCCACCGGCCGCCGTGCAGGACCGGCGCCGGCAGTTCTCTGAATCGCAAGAGGCTCAGTATCAGCATGTACTCGATGGCTACACGATAGGGACAGCCGAGCAATGCCAATCCGAGATTCACGATCTCGCCAAAGCTTTTAACACCGACGAAATCGCCGTGGTCACCGTCACTTATGACTACACCGCACGGTTGCGCAGCTATCAACTCTTGTGTCAGTCGTGACCCGCGGACTAAATCCTGCGCACCGGCAACGGCCGGCGCGGCATTGAGAACCAACATCATGCAAATCGAAAAACTGGATCACGTCAACGTACGCACCACCCAACTGGAAGCCATGATCCAGTGGTATACAACGGTTCTCGGCATGCACAGCGGTGCACGCCCTGACTTCTCTTTTCCAGGTGCATGGATGTATGCCGGCAACGCCGCCGTGGTCCATCTGGTCGGCATCGACGGCGATCCGGCCACAGGCTCTGAAGTCGCACTGAAGCTTGAGCACTTTGCACTGGCAGCCACAGGCCTTGCCGATTTCGAATCGAAATTAAATCGCCTTGGCGAACGCTACACTCGCAACGAACTGAGCGATGTGAATCTCGTGCAGATCAACGTATGGGATCCTGACGGCAATCACATCCACGTCGACTTCCAGGCCAATGAATAAGCCTGTGTTTGGTCCGGGTTATCACGGGCTCTTTCACCAGGACAGACTGACACTGGGGTTGATTTTCCCGCTGGAGGCCTACGCCAATCCGGTTCCACTGATGCACAACCAGATGGAGCTGGCACGCGCTGCTGAACAAGGCGGCTTTGCGGCATTGTGGTCACGCGACGTGCCGCTGCTCGATCCATCGTTCGGCGACGCGGGACAAATCTACGATCCATGGGTCTGGCTGGGTTTTCTGGCCGCACACACCACAAATATCGCGCTGGCTACCGGATCAATCATACTGCCGTTGCGAAAACCGGTGGACCTGGCCAAAGCCGCCTCATCAGTCGATCAACTGTCAGGCGGCAGACTGATCCTTGGCGTTGCCTCTGGCGACCGCCCCATCGAATACTCCGTCTACGATGTCGAATACGACCAACGCGCCGAATTGTTTCGCGAGCATCTGGCATTTCTGCGCGGCAATAGTCATCGACCCGCGCAGTGGAATGATCAGCAGGCGGCCTACAGCGGGAAGTTACATATACTGCCAAAGAGTGTTTGCGGCGATCTGCCGCTACTGGTCACGGGCAACAGTCGCCAATCGACGGACTGGATCGCCGCCAATGCCGATGGCTGGCTGATGTACCCTCAGCCTCTGTTACAGCAGAAAAGCGTGCTGCAACAGTGGCACGACGATCTCGACAAAGCCGAACAAGGTTTCAAACCATTCGCACAGTCGTTGTATATCGACCTGACTGACGATCCCGATGCCGCACCCACCCCCATTCACCTGGGCTATAAACTGGGCCGCAACACGCTGCTCGAACTACTCCACAACTTGCGCGAGATCGGCGTCAACCACGTTGCATTCAACATCCGTTTTGCCAGCAGGCCGGTGGCAGAGGTGATTGCAGAATTGGCTGAATATGTTGTGCCGTCTTTTCCAACATTGAAGTCTGCACCGTAACCCGGACTGCTCACGACGGCGCGGGGAATCATCTATTTTTTGATAGTCCAGGCTAGCCAACGCATCGACCGCTGCCCAGCACCCTTGAACACAACCACCATTCAGTTTGTGAATACACGCTTACTCACTAAAAACGGTATTTTTCCCGCGGTGCAACGCGATGGGTGGTGTACATTAAAGCCATGAGCTACCGCAACGGAAATCGGTAGTGCATGGGGTCCGCGTGCGGTCATGCCGCGATACTTTCAGGCGGCACTGCATCTATTCAATGCCTGAGAGTGCCCCGCACAACAACACGGAGTGTTCGTTATGCCCTGCCCGTATTCAGCCACACCCACTCTCAACACGGATGTTCACGCCCACGGCTCGTGGTTTGATGTAAACAACGACGGCGTTGTCGACGCGCGGGATTTTTCGATACGGCTGCGGCAGTTTGGCTATGCGAAACTCGGCGCCGACATTGCCGCGTTTCTCGGCGCCCACGGAATAAGCGAGCAAACCGGATCCAAAAAGGGCGAGATCAGGCTCGACACCGTGGCTCAGGGACAGGGCAAGGGCGAAGCATCGAGCTGGATCTTCGACGATACCGGAAATTTCGATGCCAGCCGGTTCGACGAATTCGTCCGCGAATGGTCTGTCGATGGAAGGTACTTCACCGAAACCAACTTGACGAGATTCGTCCTGTCGCAAGATGCGGGGCGCGGCCCCAAGTTTCGCGCGCATCTGCAATTCACACTGCTGCTCGACTGCGCCGGTGAAATAATGATAGCGACCGACAAACAAAAAAAGATCTCAGTCGAATCTTTCCGACGGCTGTACACCGATGGTGACTATCTCGCCTCGATCGCGCAGCGCTACACAGACCTGACTGCCGGGCAAGCGACTCCCGCGTCTGCATTCTATCCGGCTGGCGTCGATGCTGCGGCCAGCGATGCCAGACTGCTGGCGACCAAGAGCGGTGTCTGGACACTCCTGCGTGGCATACACAAAACGCTATTTACCTCTGCACCCAAGTCAGGCTGACATCCACCTGAACAAAAAGATATTTGCAACGCCGAAAAATCGTAAAGTGACAAACATCCTCGTATGGCGTTTCCCGAAGTTGCGTAACTCGATAGCCACTGTTCATCTTCACCCAGCCGCGACCAGCGCACATCATCGACAACAGTGACGTAAAGTCGGGATCATTAACGCCGCGCGGGGTCGGCATATAGCTGTAGTGCGCCATTACCACATCAATACCAAGACGATCCAGCCAGGCGGCATCATCGCAAACCGAAAAGCGCCAACTAATACGCTTCCACTCGGACCCGCCCCGACCGGTAGCTGTTCACAGCACACCTGGCGCTTCGCTATCCGCGTGATTATCAAGCGGTACGCAGGATTTTCTCCATCTTTCGCCCCTTCGCCAGTTCGTCTACCAGTTTGTCCAGATAGCGCACCTGCCGGGTCAATGGCGTGTTGATTTCCTGAATCTTGTAACCGCATATCGAGCCGGTGATCAATTCGGCGTTTGCGTTCAGGGAAGCACCAGAGAAAAACTGCTCGAACGTGGCGTCGCTGTCGATCAGCGATTGCTGGTCTTTGCTGCCGTAACCGGTCAGCCACTCGATCACTTGCTGCAATTCAGCTTCTGATCGCCCTTTTCTCTCTACCTTGGCCACATAGTGCGGATAGACGCTGGAGAACGTCATCGCCGCTATAGTCGCGTCGTGTTCTGGCGTAGTCGTCATTTGTGCAACCGATTGATTGAGCGTAATGCGCCATGTTATGCCAAGCTGACAAACCCCTGCAACCAAAGCTAAGATCGTCACGCTTGACGGTTCAGCAAGAATGATAGAGACATGCGCGGACACACTTCACAGCCAGTGCGATTGACAAACGCACTCAACAAGGGCCAGTCGCTCATCATGGATGGCGCACTCGGCACCGAACTGGAGCGACTCGGCGCCAATATCGATCAAATCGCCTGGAGTGCCTATGCTGTCAGAGAATCCGGCGACCTGGTCACCTCGATCCACCAATACTATATCGAGGCCGGCGCCACGCTGCACATTGTCAACAGCTTTTCACTCGCCAGGCACGTGCTCGATTCAGTGGGTCTGGGCCATGAGTTCAAGGCCTTAAACACACAGGCAATGGCGCTATTCGAAAAGGCAGTTGAACAATCAGGGGTGCCGCGCGAATCACTGTGGGCGGCCGGCTCCCTGTCGACCTTCGCGGCTGATTCAGATCGCAGACAGCTACCGGCGCTGCCCGCGTTTCGTCAGCAGATCCGGGACCAGGCCGCCATACTGATTGAAGCTGGAGCAGATTTGCTGGTGCTTGAGATGCTTTTCGATATCGAGACCAGTCTGGCCATGCTGGATGCGGTCAGGGAGTTTGACGTACCGGTGATTGCTGGCTTTACCTGCGAATGGCTGACCCGCGATGCAGCACAAATCATCGGTACCACAGATATGGGCGGCCAGCGCTACAGCCTGGGAGACCTGTTGCCGCCATTCATCGCCGCCATCGACACAGCCGATGTGATCCTCGCGATTATGCACAGCGAATTCGATGTGACCGATGCGGCCATTGCCGTGGCGCGCCAGCACTGGTACGGCCCAATGGCGATTTATCCGAACTCTGGCCGGTTTGAAGATCTGCGTCTGCAATTCGATACCGTTTGTACGCCGAGCGAATTCGTGCAGGCAGCAGCCCAATGGAAACGCGACAACATACAAATAATCGGCGGTTGCTGCGGTATCGGCCCGGCACATATAAAATCGCTATACGGCGCCGGCAACCCGACAGACAAATGACTGCCACAGGCTTTACCCTGTTTAGGTACCGCTCGCTATAATAGGGCTTTACCTGTTACATACCGGCGAACACAATCTACTGTTCGCCTACTCACCTGGAATTTAACATTGCCAAAGACCAGCAGCACTCGCAAGAGAGCCGTGAAAGTACAGTCATCACCCAACGGCAAGGGTGTCTACGCCCAAAAGCCAATCGCAAAAGATGCGGTGATCGGCCAGGTGCGTGGGGATATCACGCTGAGTGACGAAATCGACCCCCGCTACCTGATGGAGCTCGATAACGACTACCTGTTGCGACCGAAGGCACCCTTCCGATATCTCAACCATAGCTGCAACCCCAACTGCGAGCTATTCGTCTGGGACGACGAAGACATGGATCCATACACCAACACGCGACCCTTGTATGTCAGTGCACTCCGCAGAATTGCCGTGGGAACGCAGCTCACTATCGACTACGCCTGGCCGGCGGACTTTGCCATTCCGTGCCATTGCAAAAGTCGCCAGTGCCGCGGCTGGATCGTCGATCGAGACGAACTGTCAAAGGTAAAAAAACATCGAAAGTGAATTCAGGGTTTGGTCTGCCCGGACGAACGCCGATCGTCTGACTGATCCGGATCAGACTCTCCATCTGATTGAGCCACAGGCGCGCTGTCTACTGCACCCGATCCGGACTCGACGATCGATTGCAGGGATTCATCGTCATCTGCTGCCACACCATCGACATCTGATAACACCGGCAGCGGATCGATCCAGCGCCAGGCTGGCATCGCGGACATGACACTGCCGAGCAACAGGCCACCGCGCACCAGCCAGACAATGTAACCCACCGACAATCCGGCAGAGATGGCCACACCACCCGCCACTCTGACCTTGACCGTGTCGGTATTCTCCAGCATGGCGTCTTTCATTCGATCGAGCTTCTGGCTGGCAAGCGACGAAATTTCAAACTCGTCAGCGGCCAAAGCAACTGACAATGCCTGCAATTCGAGTACTTCTGCCAACAACGGGTTGGCGGTTACCACCTGCAGATCGGCTGCATCACCGCGCTGGTACTTTACCACCAGATCTTCAAACGCCTGCAGCCGTGCACGATCAGAACCAGCGGCGGCTTCATTCAGTTCCAGCAGGGTGGCAGACTGTGCCTGTGATGGGCGATCCGTGCCGAGTTCCTGCTCCTCGGTATCCAGGGTATCGTCGGTGACCGCAACGGGTTGCGAAACCACTGAGGCAATATCAGGACTCAACTGGCCGACATCGACAAGCGCACGAGGGGTTTCAGGCGCTGCAGATGCTGCCGGCAGCGCTGCGTCCAGCAACGGCTCGATCTCGATTTCAAATTGTGTCTCGGCGCTGGCGCCTGCAACATCGGTGGCGATCACCGTGATCTGTAAGGTGCCATAGGCATCGGGTACACCACTGAACACACCCGTAGAGGGATCAAAGTCCAGCCAGGCAGGCAGCGGCGTACCATCGGTGAGTGTTGCGGTGATGGTGAGGTCATCGTCGATATCGCGATCGACAAACAGATCGGTTGGCAATTCGATACGCAGCAACTCGTTGGTCACCACTTGCAAGTTGTCGGTATCGCCTGCCTCAGGTGCATCATTGCGCGGGTCAATAACAATATCGACTTGCCCGACATCGCCAGCCGCGTCAGCTAACTCGGCCGCGTCATCGGCAACCCGATAGCTGAAACTGTCTTCCCGACTCTCACCGCCATCGTGCTGGTAACTGAAGGTGCCGTCTGTGTTTAACGTCAGTGACCCGTGTTCGGGTGCGCGTATTAGCGCGACCAGTAAGTCACTATGGGGCGTGTCGAGATCCGAATCATTGGCGACAACGCTTTCGGCACCGGAATCCAGCCTGTCGACACGGCCACCCTCTTCTACCGAGATGACATCAGGCTGCGCGACAGGCTTGTGATTACTATTGACTGTTATATTGATCGAGTATGTATCGGCAGAATTATTGCTGCCGCCGCTCGCGAGATCTCCGCTATCAATGAGCCTGAAACGAATGGTGTCGAGTACGACTCCACTGGTCTGGAAATCGGGCCGATAGACGAGCGCGCCATCTTGAAGTGACTGTAACGGTATCACCTCGCCGGCGGCTACCGGGTTGCCAGACAACTCCACGGTTCCGCGCTGCGGCAGACCCGCTATTTGCATACCGACCAGGCCATCACCGTCATCAGTGTCGTTAAAGCCCAGTTGCTGCTCGGTGATTGTCAACGCGGTGAGATGATCAGTCGCCATGGCGCTATTGGCGCCGCGCGGGGCATCCGCCACATCGATGATCGCAAGATCTATCGTGCGGGAATCCAACACACTGACTTCGTCACCGATGCGATGATGGAATTCCAGTGTTAGATTCGCACTCAGCCGCTCAGTGCCATCGTGACGTAACAACACCCTGCCATCCGCGATATCCTGTATTGAGAACAGTGTCGTGGTGGCACCCGTATCGGTCATAATCCATTCTATCGAGTCGGGCATCGCAACCACCCGGGCGAATAGATCGGCATCTTCGCTAAAGCCACCCACACGATCTACATGCAGGTTCGACAGTGTGATGGTCTGGCCTTCCAGCAGGGTCCAGCTAGTATCGACAACAAACTCAAGCGGCTCACGTACGTCGATGTTAAACAATCCACTGACATTCCCGGCTCCGTCCTCACCGCCATCGTGCAAATCGAATCTGAATCGATCAGCAGCTGCCGGATCGCCGTTGTGCTGGTAGCTGACGTGCCCCTGTTGAACATCCTGCTGACTGAAACTGTCGCCAGGCGCCAGCGTGCGCTCGTTCAATAGCAGCACACCCGACAATGGATTTTCGGTCAGTGTATAGAAGACTGCACCGGCATCCTGATCAGCGTCGTCAACATCGGTTGCAGTCAACCCGTTGGCATCGATCGATATCCGGGTACCAGCGATGACCTGCAACGTCTCGTTGCGCAGCAGTTGCGGGCTTTCATTCAGATCCAGCACCTCAACCGGCACTTGCCAATCCACACTGCGACCAGCACTATCACTGACTCTGATGTCAAGCGAATAACTTGTGGCAGCCTCGTAGTCGACGGAACCTGTGATCGTCACCAGACCGCTCGCACTGACGGCGAACGGCACATCTGTATTCAATAGCTCATACTGCAACACATCGATCACTTCGATATCCGCGATGATCGCGCCGTTAGCACCGGGCGTCAGCGAGGAGAACGAGATATCTGTCGTGGCTTCCAGCGCTGTGAACATCAGTGAGTGGCTCTGCCACGGTAGTTCCTGCGCGCTCCATTGCACCGGTTCGTCGAGTTCGATCTCGAACACGGACGCACCGGCACTCACTGCGAGCCGCAACGGCTGGTCAGAGTCGCTGTCGCGGAAATTGCCCGCCGTAGAAAAGTTGATTCGATACTGTGCCCCTGGCTCAGTGACCATTGGCTGCTCGATGGTGCCGGGCGTGCTGCCATTTAATTCCAGTGCCGCACCGCCGTCTGGTCCGCCGCCCCAATACGCGCCAAGCAAGTCGACGTCACCGTCGACCACTTGCCAGCCGGCAATCGTCGACCCCAGCCATTCGCCATTGGCATCATAGCGATTGATATCCGGATAGTGAATCGCCGCACTGGCAAAGTCAGCATCCGTCAGGTGAGAAAAAACCGAATCGACAGGAAGCACATCCAGTGCGAAAACCGGTATTCCCGCGGGTGTATTTTCGGCCGTCTGAAACGGCGCGGGCGCACCGGGCGCTGTTATCGTCGACGTATTGGCTGCAATATTGATTTCAATCATACCGGCATCGGTAGATAAGTCGACCCCGGCATTGTCTACGCCACCGCTATCACGGACCCGGTACTCGAATTGCTCCTGCGATGCGTTGGCACGATCTGGATTGACCACGGTGTAGCGCAGATAACCGTCTGCGATATCCTGAGCACTGATCGCCAACCCCGTCTCCAGCGGCGAACCGCGATAGAGCAATTGCCCGATTGCCGGCAGCGTCTCGATCACGACCGACTGCAGCGCATGACCTTCGTGCGGATCGCTAAAACCGAAATCGCCCGGCGTCAGTAACTGACTGCTGCTGCCCGGCAAAGTCAGTGTGCCACCAGTAGCAATGGGTGCATCATTGACGGCCACGGGTTGAAGGTTGAAATCGAGCGGGTTCGATTCACCTGATTCAGATACCAGAGAGATGGAAATCGTCCGACTGGCAGGATCGGGGTTCTCACTCAGGTTGTGGTAGCTGATACCGCGCAGCAATGATTGATAGCTGGCTGCATCAGCAACACCTGTGATAAGCAGCGTCAGACTATCCGCATCCCAGGTGCCTGACGCGCCGGAGACACTGCCCATCTGCAGCACATCTTCGGCGCTGTGACCATTGTGGATTTGCACCCTCGCCTGCAGCACGTTTTTCGAATCAAGTGTTTTCACCACGATATCCGGCACAATCGCCAGCGGCGCTGATCCTTCGACAAACACACGATCGGCAATGTCTGCCATTGCAACCGTAACCGGATACTCGGGAACCGTCAGTGCAACGCGAATCTCAGCCACCTGGCTGCTGGTTGCGGTATCATCTGACACCACAATCCAGATCAATCTTTCGCTCTCCATCGCCACGGGCTTATCGACGCTGTAGTAAACCAGCGAGCGCAACGCATCCTGGTAGCTGGCAAGATCGGCCGTGCCAGTTACGTGCAACACGCCATTTATCGCATCCCAACTGACACTGGGCACTAACGCGGTATCGAGATCCAGTACATCGACACCAGGCTGGTAGTCAGCTATCGCAATGCTTGCCCCGGTCAACGTAGTTGAATCCGGATCACTGAGTTCGATTGCCGATGCGATTGATACCGCTGGCGCACTGTGGATGTAGGGCAAAGCGCCCACAGGCAAGCCCGCAATCTGCGGTAAGTCATAGCTTGCGACAATCGA
The DNA here is from genome assembly GCA_964646405.1 of uncultured Granulosicoccaceae bacterium. Classification (GTDB taxonomy): domain Bacteria; phylum Pseudomonadota; class Gammaproteobacteria; order Granulosicoccales; family Granulosicoccaceae; genus CAKZSB01. The sequence goes on from CAZYDV010000099.1 coordinate 10,552, forward strand.
TACCACTGATGTTGCACTGCCGCTCGCGACACCGCCCTCGCCCTGCGCGCCGGTATTTCCATCAGTAAATTGCCACTGCAGTGATACCTGCGCCGGAGGCACATCGCCCGCAAACTGGTAGGCAACCTGACGTAACGCAGTGGCGATTTGATTGCTGTCAACTCCGGCATCAAAGCGTATTTGCAATTCACCGTTGCCGTTGCTGACAATGGTGCCAAGACGCGTACCAGCGTTGGTAAAGTCACCGCCCGACGCTAACGGACCAAGCTGACCACTGGCTACAAACTCATCCCGCGTATTCGCCCCATCGGCCCGTTGCAGGCTTACCGTTGCCTGAGCGCTCGCATCAAGCAGGTCATACTCGGCATCAGCAATGCTGAACATCGGCGCAATGGCAACCGCGGGGCCTGCTTCAGTATGAGTGACCGGGGCAGAGCCGACTGACAGCGTCGGTGCATCGTTGATCGACGTCACATCGACAACCACTTCGCCACTGGTGTTTTTAGCGCCACCGACACCTTGCGAGCCATCATTGGCATCGTCGAAAAACCACTCCAGCGTCACACGCTCAGGTGGAACATCGCCCGCATAGGTGGTGCCGATCGATTGTGCAATCTGGTTAACCATCGCAACGCTTGCAGACGCATTGAATTGCAATAGTAAAGTCCCGCTACTATTCTGCATCACCGCACCCGCCTCGACTCCATTAAGAACCAGGCTGCCACCTTCAACCAACGGTGCCAGATCAGCGGCAACAGAATGAAATTGATCGTCAGTATCCGGCACCCCCATGCGCTGCAACCGCAGCAGACTGCCACTGAAGTTGTCGCTTGCGCTAAGTTCTTCATCGACGATTTCAAGCGTTGGGGATACGGCAACCGCGACCTGTTGTTCAGTCACCAGCGGACGGCCATGCTGATTGAACTGTAAATCGATTTCACCATCGGCCGTCAATCGAAGTAGTGCGGCGTTCCAGTTTTCGCTGTCTGTCGTATCGGCACCGCTAAGTAGAATTTGGTCTTCACTGTCGATCTGCAGACCAACACCCCAGTCGGAGCTATGCAATGAATACTGCAAGAGTCCCTGCTGCGCAAACGTATGATCCAGGGTGCCATCGACATTGATTCTCGCGATGACCAGTCGCTCGCCATCTTGACCCTGCGTACCGGCAACGACTATCCTGCCATCTGTTTGCGCGGCGATACCAAACACGGATTCCATCAACGGCAGCTGTAGCTGCCCATCGGTTCCATAGCTGATATCCAGCGCACCGTCATTCAGGTAGCGTTGGATCGTCGCGGCCCCCGGATCGGTGTTTGTGTCCACACCGGCGACTAGTATTTCGCCACCGTCCTGCAATACGATCGGGCGAGCACTATCGCTGGCAACAAACAGCGAGGTCTGTACGATGCCATTGCCGTCAAAGCTTGTGTCCAGGGTGCCATCATCGTTCACACGCAACAGTTGCTGGACGTCCGAGTTGCTCACCGCGACAACCAAGCGATCACTGCCATCGAGCAGTATCTGATGGGCAGTGCTGTCTGGTATCAACGGTGTCAACAGATTCTCTATCGCACCGTCCGCGCTAAGCCAACCAATCAATGGTGTGTGATCCGGCATTTGCGCGTAGCCCGCCACCACGATCCGCTGATCGTTCATCACGGTCAGATCGTAGATCCGCAGCGAGGTCGCGCCAGCCAGTTCAATGTGCGCCCAACCCTCTGTGCCAAACGATGTATCCACCGAGCCATCAGCGTTCAACCGCCCAACAAAAGCCGACTGATTCGCCTGGCCTGCGATCAGTATGTGCCCATCATCAGTGCTCGTCAGCGCATAGCCAATCTGTTCCTGTGTCGGGTCGAGTGGTGCCCCCTCGAGCAGGGCGTGGCCATTGTCGCCAAAACCTGAATCCAGTACGCCATCGGCATCGAATCGGCTGACCAGAATTCTAATTTCGCTATCGGCTCCCATGACCGCACCGATCGCGACAATCGAACCATCCTGCAACGTCGCCGTCTGCCAGTAGCTCTCGTGCGTGCCGTCGATATCAACCGTCACCGGCGGTGTTTGCAGTTGAGGCGCGTCATTGACCGCAACAATGGAGAGGGTCACGGTTGCCGGCTCAGAGACCTGCCCACCGCTATCGGCGACTGTATAGCGCAGCGTATCCGTACCAGACGCACCGCTGTTGTGCCAATAGTTCAGCACGCCACTGTTATCGACGGATACCCTGCCATGCAAAGGCGGCTCAACGATTGTTACACTTGACGCATCGAGCGGTTGATCAGCGGCGCGATCGTTGGCAAGCACAGAGATTTCAACCGATTGCCCCTCGCTCACAAAAATGTTATCCGGCTCAGCCTGAGGGTGGGTTTCGGCCACCGCTATCGAGAGCACCCTGGCCACACTCAACCCTGTGGCAGTCGACCCGTGATCGCCGAAAGCCAGTGCGATCGTGTCATCCATCGCCGGTGTGCCGTTGTGTACATAGCGCAGACTTCCAGCGGCAACATCGGCCTGACTAAAGCTGTCATTAGCCGACAGCGTCAAGCCATTCAACTGCACCGATCCATAGACCGGCGCACTGGTCAATGTAATGATTCGCTGCGCCAGCTCAACATCCACATCTATTGCACTGATATGATCGGTCAGCGCGACCGATTCCCCTCGCATCAGCGACACCGGGACAACACTCAACGTCGGTGTGTCGTTTACCTCGGCAACATCAACCGTCATCGTGGCGATGTTATCGCCCAGATCGTCACCACCGCTGAGGGTGCCACCATTATCCTGAACCCGATACTGCAATGTATCATAGCGGTAGCCATTGGCGTTTGCGGCGGGATGCAATTCCAGTTCACCGTTCGCGATATCGGTTCGGGTAATTACGTCGCCATTGGCAACCACGGCACCATCGAGCAGTAGTTGAGCGCTGACTGGAATGCGCTCAATTTGAATCGCCAACAGTTCATCACCGGGGCTATCGAACGAGTCAGAAAAGACAAAATCATCCAGTGTCAGTGTGTAAGCGGTGTCCTCGAGCAGGCCCAGTTGTGAATCGCCGGACTGCGGCGCATCATTCACATTGACAATATCGATCACTGAATTTCCAACAATCGAGCTATCACTGCCATACCGCAGAATGATCGTGAGTGTGTCGGCCGCACTGCCGGCTGTGTGCGCTGTATTGTGCTGATAGACGATCTCGCCGTCGTCCAGCCAGGCGTTCAACTGCGCCGCGGTGCCGCTCACATCGACGCCGTCCGGCCCGCTGGTAACAGCCACCAGCGGGTCACTCGTGACAGTTAACACCCCGCCACTCTGTGTAACCAGACGCAGCGCGAGATCGCCGCTGTGATCACGCTGATCCAATTGAAGACTACTCAGGTCGAGACCGTTCTCGCTATCTTCGATAACGCTGAGCACATCGGGCACCACGCCGATATTGACGGGCGCGTCAAATACCGGCGCAATGGAGCCTTGAATCAGAGCGCTGCCGGCAGAGAAGCGAGTCGATCCACCGCGAACCGTGGCATCGACCAGTTCGCGTACCGCACCGACCGTTACGCCGGTCCCTGTCGAGTCATCGACTAGGTGTACCGTCAGCGCTGGAATTGAACCGTGATAGTCACTGGCCGGTATAAATTGCAGCAGGCTGTCGAGACCTACCACCAGCGCATCGCTTTCAGTCACCGAACCAACCGGGTGCCAGTTACTGCCACTATCGCTTGAGTACCGCCATTCACCCTCGGCATCACTCGCAGCATTTGCCACGATGCTGATACCAATCACATCACCATCGACGTCCGTTAAGGTACCAGTGAAAATATCAGCAACGGTCTGGCTCGTCGGACCGGGAGTATCCTCGATCAGCGAAATAGCATTCGGCACGCCGATGGGTGGTGCATCGTTAACCGGATCAATGAATATCTCGACTATCGCAGGTTCTGAAACCTCACCACCCCTATCCGCCACGGTATAACTCAGTTGATCCGTGCTGGACTCACCACCATTGTGTAGATAAGAAAGCACACCGTTGTCGGCTATAAATACCTCACCGTGCAACGGCGCCTGCACCAATGTAACGCTCGCCGAATCCAGCGGATCATCTGCGATTTCGTCATTGTCGAGCAAGTCGATATCAACCGATTGCCCCTCGCTTACCGTTGCCACGTCATTGCCGGGTTGCGGATGCGTCTCTGCAACCGTTACGGTTACTATGCGAGCAATGCCAAGCTCAGTGGCATCAGGTCCGACATCATTGAACACCAGTCCAAAAGCGTCATCCTGAGCTGGCTCACCGTTGTGAACATAGTGTAAATTTCCAGCGGTGACATCGGCCTGACTGAAGGTATCATCAACCAACAGAGTGACACCGTTCAGTTGCAGCGATCCGTAAGCCGGTTCGCTGGTGAGCCTGATCAGACGCTGCGTTTCATCGACGTCCGGATCCACGGCAACGATGTGACCCGTCAATGCAACGGAATCGCCACGCATCAAAGCAGCAGGATCGACACTCAAGGCAGGAGCATCATTGACAGCGGCCACATCGACCGACACCTGGGCCACCATGTCGCTGACATCACTACCACCGTTGATTGTGCCACCGTCGTCTCTGACGCGGTAGCTAAACGTATCATAGTCGACTCCGTGCGCGTTCAGTGCCGGATGAAACACCAGATGTTCGTCTGCAATATCGGTCACGGCAATCACGTCGCCATCACTGACCACACTGCCGTTTAACTGAAGCTGCCCGTTGACCGGCGCCCGCTCAATCAGTACCTCCAGCAAGCTGTCGGCATCGGCTGGATCAGCAAAACTAAAATCGCCTGCAGTCAGGACATAAGGCGTGTCCTCTTCGATCGGCAATCTCAAATCAACCGTCTGTGGTGCATCATTGACACTGCCGATATGTATGACGGGATTACCGATTACCTGGCTGCCGACACCATAGTCGAGAATGACGACTAGCGTGTCCGCGACATCGCCATTTGTATGGGTAACACCATGCCGATAGTGAATGGCGCTTGTGTCATCCAGATAGGCATTGAGTTGCGCCGCACTACCGGTTATCTGAAGATTATCTGCGCTGCCGGTTGTCGTGACACTTGCATCATCACGCGCCGTAAGCACGCCACCGTTCTGTGTATTAAGTCGCAGTGTCAGCTCACCGCTGTGATCGCGTGGGTTGATTTCAACCGCACTTAAATCAAGCGCGCTGTCCACATCTTCGCTAACAACATACGAATCAGGCATGCTGCCAATATTGATCGGCGCGTCGAATACTGCTGTCACCGCCCCCGCAATCGTTGTGTCAAATGCAGAGAACGCGGTGGAGGTGCCGTAGCTCGATGCATTGCTGGTGACGTGAATCTCACCCTCCGTGACCAGGCTACCCTGAGAATCATCCACCGTACGCACTGTCAGCGCAGGTATGGCTCCGTCATAGTCGGCAGCCGGAACAAACCGCAACAGGGTATCGATACCAAGCACCAATGCATCCGCGTCGCTGACTTCGGGAATCGCAAGCCACTGGCTGGCATCATCAGTAGAGTACTGCCACAGGCCTTCGGTGGTGCTCGCATCAGCGACGATGGCGATACCAATGACATTGCCATCAAGATCTGACAGCGCACCGGAAAATAGCGCACTCACTGTTTCACCCGAATGATCGGTCGAATCCTCGGCGACCGACACCGCGGTGGTGGCACTGATTAGCGGCGCGTCGTTGACAGCCACAACGTTTATCACTCGACTCTGGCTATTTGACGCCTCGCCGATATTGTCGACAGAAAACCGGATCTGTCTGCCATCTTCAACAGGATCATCACTGAGATTGGCGTAGATCACAGAACGCAACGCCAGTTGCCAGTCGGCAGAGGGTGCGTCGCCATTTAATGTCAACACACCGTTGTCCGCATCCCAGCTGTGCGTGATTGCCGGTGTGTCGCTGAACATCAGCACGTCTTCGCCCGACACATAACCACTCACAATCTCGACAGATGCAGACTGCAATGCGCCGGCAACGCTCAAAGCGTCAGAAACAGCGACAGGTCCACTGTTCTCCAGGTATTCAATGACTGTGTTTTCGACATCAGCCAGCGACGGTGCTGGCACGTCGCTTACCTGAATGGTCAGTACCTCATCGTAATACTCACCTCTGGCATCAGTAACTCGAACCGCGATGTCGTGGGACGTCGCGGTTTCATAATCCAGCACACTATCGCTGGACAGGGTTATCGCGCCAGTCGAACCATCAATGGCAAACGCACCACTGGGATCAGACAACAATTCATAGCGGTGGGTTGACAGTACTGCATTGACATCCCATTCAATCACATAACCACGCGCTACACTGGCTGATACATCGTTCCAAAGACCAGAATTGGAACGCAGCATCACGGCATGATGGGAATCGTCATCGCCGCTGTTGGGCCTTCTGTCTGCCCAATTGACAAAAGCACCGCCAATCGCGGCGCCACCGGACTCGGCATCACCGCCTGCCCAGAACTGCTCTGCCTGATTTGCACCTTCGTACCAGTACCACTGTCCATCCACCACACTGTCATCGGCCCCCAGGAAACTACCCAGGCTGAAACCCTGCACCAATGAATGCACAACGCTATTGTCATAGGTGGAATCGATGGTAACCAACTGACCGTCAACGCCATTTAGTTCGCTGGCGATTGCTATGTCACGAGCGTCAGTCCAGGTTTCTAACATCGACACCGCGCGGTAGAACTTGCCAGTACCCCCATCGTAGGTCAGCGTTGGGTCATCAGCCAGCAACTCTACCACTGCTGGCGGCAATTCGGTCACGCGAACATCGCCGATAACCGGCCCATACCAACTGGACTCGGGATCAACGGATTCAAACCGCAACGTGGTGGATTCGGACGTCGCTGTAAACGACATTGAACGCTGTTGCCACAGCATATTCGTGTCACTCCAGCCAGACGGAGAATCAATGCCGATAGTCTCTATACCGTCTGTAGCACCATCCGCAGATTCAGCGCTGACCGCTACCGTTTTACTGACGCCATCGGTAAAGTTGCCCGTCAGTGCAAATTGAATCTGGTAGGTCTTGCCAATTACTGTGTTCAGAGTCTGACTGACGGCACCTGCCATATTGCCATTGAGATCCAGCGGCGTTCCACCCAGCGGGCTGGAGGGCCACCCGGCATCGAGATCAACATTGCCAGCGTCTACGTGCCAGGCGCCGCCAACACCGATAGTCTGCCCGGCGTTGTAAACCTCCAGACCGGCGGCACCCGCGTAAGTGAATAGCCCATCACTGACGAGATCGTCTATCTGAGTTGCACTATGTGGCGATACAACCCCAACAACCGTATCGATATCGGCGCGCTCACTCACCGACAATTGATCACTCAATACACTGGAACTAAAACCTGGCTCGCTTGTGTGCTGCGTTTGTAAGAGGCTGCCACTAACCACGTCTGCTACCGCGCCGGTACCGTCAATCGCATCCATCTGCCAATTGGCAATCAGGCTTTCAGAGAGGTTGTCCGGATGAAATTTGTGCTGGTAGGTCTGCGCTATCTCAGCGGCGCTGCGCACTTCATTCCAGATCCGTAAGTCATGATAGGTGCCGTGCAGTACTTCTTCGGGGTCGAATTGGCTGCCTACCGAATCCTGCTCGTGCCCCAGCACCAGCACACCAGCCCCCTGAAGAACAAAGCCTTGCGAAAACCCTGACCCATTGTAAATCTGCTCGCCGTCGACGTAAAACGCATAATCACCGTGCTGCGAATCCCAACTGAACGCGATCGAGTGGCGCTGCCCATCCAGTAGCGATGGATAGGCCTCTGGCACATGGATGCGACGACCACCGACAAATGCGGATACGATGCCAGCATCACTCACATTCAGTGACAGCGCATTATGACCCTGCGAATTCGCGTAGGACAGCAGGGGGCTGACAGGCGCCGGGGTCAGTAGTGAAAATTGGGACTCGAGCGTCAACGACGTCACGCCGTCCAGCAATGCGCCGCCATCGGCCGCTTGCAGATACGCATCATTGCCACCGTCGGTATTCATGGCAATACCGACGGACAAGTCGGTGGGTCCTACTGCCAGAACGCGCGTGTCGATAC
>CAZYDV010000100.1:0-18647 GCA_964646405.1 uncultured Granulosicoccaceae bacterium
GTCATATCCAGCAAGTACCCCACTTGTCCCGTCAGTGATTTCGCGACCAGTTGCGAGACCGCGCCGAGCACATCGCCCTCCGAGGCGACCGGCAATAGATCGCGTTCCTCAAGCCAGGTAAAAGCCGCCCCCGGGTGCATACCCGGGTTCGCCTGCAATGCCGGCCAGTCACTGACAGCCAGTGCGGTGAAGTGATTATCTGTAGCGATGTCTCGCATCGCCAGTGCCGCCCTCGCGGTTAACTCCATTTGCGCACTGCTGACACCGTCCACACGTGCAGCCGATGAGATAGCGGCAAGTTCTACACTCACCCGGTTAGCATCGAGCGCCTGCATTCGATCGGTTAAATCGTGCATATCGATGTGAGAAACTTCCACGCCGAGCCGACGACGCAGGGCATTGGTCGAGACCTCCATGTTGTAGAATGTCATGGCCAGCCCGCCAATCACACCGATGCGCGCACCCTCCAGATCCGCCAATGCTCTGAGCGCCCTGAATGTATTTCTAAATCGAGTGTCCAGCGCACTACTGCCCGGTGCACCGTGATACCACTGCACAGGGTTCTCGTGAAGCGTGCGCACCTGGCGAGCAATCGACATCGACATATTCAGCGATACGAAATTGTTCAGCTGGACATCACCGGTTCGAACCGGCTCCGGCACTGACCAGAAACCTGCCCTCACCGGTGCCGCCGCGACGGTACGGGCGACATCACCCATGGTGAATCCGCCATGCAGCACCAGGAAAAAATCGACACCGGCAGCACGACAGGTATCGAGCACCTTCTGTGTCTCGACCGCATCCATCGGTATATCGGGTGCGATGAATAGCTCAACGGACTCGTCAGCACAGAGCTTGCCGAGCCAGGTTTCGCAAAGATCCCACACACCATGCTTGTCCGGGAAATAACTCGGCAGCGAGGTCTTGATCAGCCCGACTTTCATTCTCGATGTCCTGTATCAGTGTATCCGGAAGACTTTTTTAGCTTACAACCGAGATCAACGTATCCAGACGTCTGCGCGCGGTCTCATTAAGCCAGCTGCGCAATCCGGCCTCACCTTCACGCCCGAAAATATCGACAGCGTCTGACCACAAGGCGCGACCACACATAAAGCCATTAAAGTTGACGTTGGCCTCGCGCGCCAATTCAAGCGACGCCTTGAACCATTCAAACGAAACACCGGCGCTGAGATAGACCAGTTCGGCATCGACGACCGGTTCAGCCGCAGCACTAAACGCGGCGAGTGCTTGCTTGCGCGACATCAGCGGTTCGCCGAAGCCTTCGACAAACGACAGATCAACCGGAATTTCCACCTTCAGTACATCGGCGCAGAATCTTGGCGCGGCAAACACCTCGGTTGCTCTGCGTACAAGCTCAGGCTTGATAGCCGCGTACTCGGCTGTGCCTGGCTCTATAGAATGATGATAAACCAGCGGCTCCATCAGAAAGCGCAGCCGGTTCTGTCGGCAGCGCTCGCCAAGTTCTGCCACCAGATCCTGCTTGCGTGCGTTTCGCTCGACGTCATCATCGGGTGCGTAGTACATGAAGAACTTCAGTTGATCGACACCCAACTTCGCGTAGTCTTCTACCTGCAGATTCTCTGGAAACACGGTGATGCGATCACTATCAGAGATATGATAGACGTCCGCCTCGTAGGCCAGCATTTTTCGACAGTTTGCCGGATAGTGTTGAAGCAGTTGCGGCCCCAGATTGGCATCCACCAGAACCGTGCTGGCACCGGCGCCCAGTATTTCCAGTATGGCACGTTTAAACACCAGCAGATCATCATCGTTGGCCGCCGAGCCGCGAGCACTGCGCACCGCCGCTTCCAGTCCGCTACCGGCGTCAACGGCGACACCAATCAGATTGTTGTCCGCGCCTGCGACCACGTTCATTTACTCGCCACCGTACCGGCCGAAAGATTGGCCGATGCAGGAGCAATAACAGGAAAATACGGTGACGCCTGTGGCGCCTGCCAGTATTGAAGCATTTGCGGCGTCGGTGTAAACAAGGATATTGAGAATCCCGCCATCTCCTGAGTAGTGGAGTAAGAACCAATCATCGGTGACATTGTCGGGATGTCTGACGATGCCAGTCGTTTTGCCACCTCTGCGTAAACGGTGAGTAGCTCCATCATCGTCGTGCCACCAGAGCCATTAACGAGCACCACGGTTTCGGTGCCCGCGTCAATCGGACGATCAGCCAGTATCTCATCGAGCATAAAATTCACCAGGTCGCGAACCGGACCAGCCTTGCGACGACTGACGCCAGGCTCGCCATGCACACCCATGCCGATGAAAATGTCATCATCAGGTAGATCGAACATCAACTCGCCGGTGAGTGGCGAGATGCCCGGCGCCACCGCCGCCCCCAGTGTACGCGTGCGACTGCGCACATCCTCGCCAAGACCGACTAATTCATCGATCGACAGATTCGTCTCGCTGGCGGCACCCAGTATTTTGTAGATAAAAAGCGTACCGGCAGCGCCGCGTCGCTCATCCTCCGAGCCCTTCGGGGCCGAAGAGACATCGTCGTACATCAGCAATGGCCGAACATCAAGTCCGTCGTCCTGCGCCATCAAAGCAGCCGCATTGCCGTTGATCACATCGCCCTCATGACGGGAAATCAGCAAGATCGCACCCGGCGACCCCACGACCTCTTCAATGCCGTCGAGTATCAGATCGGGAGACGGTGCGGTAAACACATCGCCAACGATATTGGCATCGAGCAAGCCCTCGCCCACAAACCCCATCGCGATCGGCTCATGTCCGGATCCATTACCGATCAGCACGGCAACTTTTCTATCGTGTGTACGCAGCGTGCTGCGCCGCACCACACGAGGATTGCGACCGCGACAGACAATTGATGGAAAGGCCGCGACGAAACCATCGATCATGTCGTCGACCATGCGCAGCTTGTCGTTGTGCAATTTCTTCATGCGCCCCCCTCTTTAAGCTTTGGACCCGGCCCGGCAGGCAGCCAATACGTCGAGCATCTCGGCCACCGACACAGCACCCGCATCGATATGCCCGACACCCTTGCCTTCCACATACTTTGCACGACCACGTCTGGCTGCCATGTCGCGCGTTGCCTCAGCGCCCTCGCGTGCTGCCTTCGCGGCATCGGCAATGGTTGCGGCTTCGGCTGCCGGCAACAATGCATCCAGCATGGTCTTGTCTCCGGCCGCTGCCTGACCCATTTCAGCAATTCGCACAGCGGCGGCTTGCAGCGACTGTCCAAACCCGGCCTGGCCGTCATCACATTGGTCAAACGTAGCAATCAGCACACTGAATATTGAACCCGAGGCGCCACCGGCGGCCCGCCTGAATGATTTTGCCGGGTTCAGATCATCGTCTACCACGGCTTGTAAGCCCTTTAGCATCGTCGAGCCGTGATCACCGTCACCGGTGGCGGCATCGAGTGCATTCAAGTCGGCTTCAAGGGATTTAAACCGGTCGAGCAACGCCTTGAAAAGAGGCTGACTCATGTAAACGTCGCCTGCATAAACGACAGTGCGCGCCGCGCTGCATCAGTCGCATCCGGTTCGATATTGCGCCAGATGTTCAAATCACTGCTGGCCGGGTTGCCCGTGATCACAAACATCTCAGCGACAACCCAGCCATCGTAACCAATGTCCTGCAAGCCACTCTTCACTTCAGCCCATGGCACGTGCCCTGAACCCGGCACGCCGCGATCGTTATCAGAGACATGAAAGTGCACCAGCCGATCCCCGGATTGCGTAATCGCCGCTTTGATGTCTTTCTCTTCTATATTCAGATGGAAGGTATCAAGCAGCGCACCCACCTGTTTTGACCCCGATGCACGGGCCATAGCACAGGCCTCGGCTGCCGTATTCACAAGATCAGTCTCGAACCGATTGATAGCCTCAATGCCAAGTGTGACGTCGTGACTGGCAAGATGATCATCGATCGCCGCAAATGCCTCACTGGAGCGCGCCGCTCGTTGTGTTTTATTCGCCGGGTCATACACACCCCACGGCGCATAGACAACACCGGCAAGACCGCGTGAGCCAATTCTGGCTGTGGTTTCTACCGCCCAGCGCAGATACTCGATGCCGGCTTGCCGAACCGCGGGATCCGCCGAGGTGATGTCCTTATCGGGCGCCAGACCATCGGAGCACGTGACTTCGAGCCCGTGATCCACTACCGCCTTGCCAAGCGCACGGGCTTTTTCATCACTCATACCCAGCAACGACACTTCCACCCCGTCAAAACCCAGATCGGCAACGGTCTTTAAAATCGGCGTAATCTCATCCGTCCAGCGCGCCATCCACAAACCGGCGTGAATTCCAAATTTCATGGTGTGTACCTGTTCATGAAGTGAGCACCCAAAGCGCATCGGGCGGCAGCGTCACCGACACGCGATCGCCAGCGTTTAAGCGGTCGACATCATTCGGATTAGAGACCATATGCAGTATCTCTTCACCCACTTGCAATTGCAGCCGGGTCTGGGTGCCAAGATAGAATTTTTCGCGCACGCTCGCCTCGATAGCATTGTCATCGCGAGGGTGCGCAAGCCTTATATTCTCGGGTCTGACGGTGAGCTTGCCTGCGCCATTGGCGGCATCCGCTGGCAGTGCAAGGCGCCCGATGCCCGATTCAAATACGCCATCCTTCGCGTGGCCGCTGACGAAATTCTGACCGCCAAAGAAACGCGCCGTCGCCTCATCCACCGGGCGTTTATAGAACACTGAAGCTTCATCATATTGTTTCAGGCGGCCGTCCAGAATCAACGCAACTTTATCAGCCAGAACCACCGCTTCTTCCTGATCGTGCGTGACAAAGATCGTGGTAATGCCCATCTCCTGTTGCAGGTTGCGAATCAGATCCCGCATCTCAAAGCGCAGATGCGCATCGAGATTCGACAGAGGCTCATCAAGTAACAACACATTGGGTTGAACGATCAGCGCACGTGCCAGCGCGACGCGTTGCTGCTGACCACCAGACAACGCACTGGGTTTGCGCGAACCCAGATCGGGCAGCTTAACGAGCGCCAGCATATCCTTCACACGCTGATCGATTTCGCGCTTGTCGATCTTGCGCATCTTGAGGCCAAAGCCCACGTTATCGGCCACACTCATGTAGGGAAACAACAAATAGTTCTGAAACACCATCACGACACCGCGATCTTCGGGTTTATCCCTCAGCACGGAGCGGCCATCAAACGTCACATCTCCCGCGGTCGGCTTTAACAGCCCGGCAATCATTTTCATCGTGGTTGTCTTGCCACAACCGGATGGCCCGAGCAACGCGGTCAGCTCGCCAGACTCGATCTCCAGCGATAACCGATCGAGAGACGGCTCCTTGGCCCCCGGATAGACCTTGGTCAACTCATTGATGGATACGTGTGTCAAATTTGCCCAAAGCCTCCCACTGCGCCGCTGCGCCCGGACAAATGTCTGGCAGTCAACAACAAAATGATGATGCCGGGCAGGATGTAGATCATGCCGATTGCACCGGTAATGTCGTTGCGACCGGACGTCGCAAAGTTGAACAGCAACAACGGGAGTGTGACCACGCGCCCGCCGCCGATCAGCAAAGTGAGTATGTACTGACTCCAGGAAACCAGAAAGGCGAACAGACCACCGACGATAATGCCGGGCATGATGGCCGGCAGAGTGACATACCAGAACGTTTTCAGCGGTGACGCACCAAGGCTCCTCGCCTGCGCTTCGAAAGCCGGATCGTAGTTGGCAAATATCCCGGCCATCACCAGCACCATATAGGGCAAAGTGGGTATCAGGTGAACGAGGACGACACCGCTGACCGTATTGTTCAGCCCCATTGATATGAACACCGAGTGGATACCGAGTACCACTGCGATACCGGGCACAATGGTTGGGGCCAGAATCATCAGCTCGACAATCTCCTTGCCGCGAAACTTGTACATGCCGAGCGCCCGCCCGGCCGGCACGCCAACGATAATCGACAAGACAGTTGCCGCCGCGGAAATGCCAATCGTCAACCAGAGGCTGTCGATCACACCGGCCGTATCTGAAAACGCGTATTCCCAGGCTCGCATTGACCAGTTGCGGGGAAGAATATCCGGGAAGAACCAGCCTTTGGCGAACGACCAGATCGCCAGCGGCACCAGCGGCAGCACCAGCCAGGTGATCAATACCACACCTGTCAGGAAACGCATACTGCGTAGTGGAAAGGACTCGCGCTCGTTCATTTCAAGCACGGATCCTGCGGCGCGAATAGCGAATATAGAAATAAATCATGACCGCGCTCAACAGCGCGATGATGATCGCCATTGCCATCGCCTCCGGGCGCGCCGCCAGATCCACATCAGTGTATTTTCGATACGCCAGTACCGGCAGGGCCGCCGGGTAGCTTGCGCCGAGAATCGCAGGGATTTCGTAGGCGCCAAAGGTAAACGCGAACACCATGACCGACGCCGACAGCACCCCCGGAAAGATCAATGGCAGCAATACATGCCGAAACGACTGCCATCGACTGGCGCCCAGTGAACGCGCAACGCTTTCGTAGTCTTCACCGAGTGCCTGCATATTGGCCAGAATGATCACTCCGATGAACGGCACCTCTTTCCACACGTATTGCAGGATGATACCGATGGCGTAGGGGTCGAACACCAGCGCCGGAAAATCCCCCGGACGCGCGATCAACTCCCATTCCGCTGCGAGCCGTGCAAAGCTCCCGGATTGCGAAAAGAGATACAGAATGCCAATCGCACCGACCAGATGCGGCACCGTCAGGTTTAATTGAAAGAGAAAGTTAACGATGGCCCGTCCGAAGAACTGCCGGCGCAATAGCAGTGCCGCGCCAATGGCCAGAATGGACGAAATAACCGTCGAGGTAAACGCAATGTGAAAAGTCAGCAGAAAGGAAAGATAAAATTCCTTGTCTGTGAACACCGAGATATACGCACTCCAGTCGGGTTCGGTCAGTCCGATCACCGGCATGTAGTTGAAGCTGCGCATCAGACCAACCACAAGACCACCGAAGAACAAAATCACAATCAGTGACATGGCCGGTAGCAGCAGCAGAAAGATTTTTAGCCGATCAGACATTCATGGGGGCTACTAGTGCACTGGAACACCAAAACCGCAGTGCATCCCTGCACTGCGGTTCGATAGCGGCAAAACATCAATCAGTTACCGACGTTTTCCAGCCAGCCTTTTTCAATTGCCGATATCCACGCAGCCTGCAACTCCGGCAACGCTGCCTTGGCAAGCTCTGCCGCCGGAACCACGTTCGGGTGAGATTTGATGGAGGCAAACTTTTCCTGGATCTCGTCGCTGGTGCGAGCCACAGTGATCGCCGTTGCCGCCCCCCACACATCCGGCAGCGCCTTCTGGTATTGCGCCTCACCCGACAGCAACACGTTCTGAAGCACTAACGCCGCAGCCTTGTTGGGCGAATTGAATGGAATGATCGTGTAGTTGGTGTTACCGATCGTGCCATCGGTTAAGCCATAACCCTGGGTAGTCGGCGGGAATACGCCATTTTCGATGTTAAGCCCCACACCTGCAGGCTCGTAGTTGAAGGTCAGATCCACTTCAGAGTTGGCATACAGTTGTTCCATCGCACTGATCGATGCCGGATAGGTTTTTCCTTCTCGCCAGAGACTGGGCTCAAGGTCGTTGAGAATCTCCCAGGTCTTTGCAGACACTTCATCGTATCGGGCCTGATCAAAATCTCCGAGCAGATTATCCATGTCACCCGCAGCATGGTAAAAGACATGTCGAACAAACACGGAACCGTTGAAATCCGGTGGCGCGGGGTAGGTAAACTTACCCGGGTTCGCCTTTACCCATTCAATGAGTTCGGGTATAGATTTTGGTGGCGACTCGGTGCGATTGGTGTCGTAGGCAAATGCAAATTGCGCCTTCGACCACGGCACCTCACAGCCCTCTACTGGCACACCAAAGTCGTTGGCGATTGCCGGATTATCCCAGTCGACGAGTTTGTTATTTGGCAGCGTATCGGTATAGCCGCAATAGGCCAGATCGCCTTGCTTCATGGTGCGAAAGTTCTCACCATTGATCCAGATCATGTCGACTGAACCCTTGTCCAGAACACCGGATTCTTTTTCACCCAGGACGATGTTCACCGCTTCCACTGTGTCACTCAAACCAACACGGTTCAGCGTGATATCGTATTCATCCTTCAGTATTCCGCCGATAAACTCGGTGACGTATTGATTGATGTTGTCGGATCCACCCCACAGAAACCAGTTGACTTCGCCACCCTTGGCCATCGCGGTGATCTCGTCCCAGGGTTTCCCGATCAGAGATTGTCCGTCCGCCGTGTCGGCGTAACTTCCAATAGGCAGTAGTGTCAGGCTGGACGCCAATAGTCCCCATTTCAATGCGTATTTCATTGTTCCTCCCGGCTCGCTCATTGTTGGATACTCCGCTTGTATTTGACGGTTGTAGCTTCGGAGCATCTTATGCCAAACCCAAGTTGTTTGCTAAAACTGGGTTACTCTACGATCTCATACTTGCCCAATAGGCGCCAGATCCAGGCACGGATAGCCCTTGATGGATTGGCGTACACTTCCGGCCAGCCACACTCGATACTGCCACCCTGTCAACCGCCAGATCCACCGGTGCCGTTTCCGATTTGATTGACCCCGATCGGCGTTCAACACGAGTCGCGAATATCCCATTGCATGGTGAATCCGGACCGCGCTGTATGAATAGGGATCTTTGATAAAACGGGGGTGCAGAGGTTGTGCAGACACGCACGCGACAGTTCACCTTCGAGCATTAAAAAGCGCGGACTCCCGGCGCCTAATCGTTTGATGATGCGCAGGCCTTGTGGGGAATCATCGATTGTCATTACCAGTCCGGTCAACAACCGATCGATCAGGCTATAATTTGTATTAACAATTCGATAGTAACCAATACAGAAGGTGAAGTACAGTCCCTCGCGGCGACAATTCGGAACCGCCATCTCAACGTCAATTACCCCTATGCCGGCTGCCCTTCCACAGCCACCCACCCGGCACAGTCGCCACCCAGACAGCAAGTTCGGAGATTGACGTAAAAAAGTAAACGCTTGCGAGGTCAGACACGCCCACCGCTGCGTAGCCAACGTGCAAATGCATGACCTCGGCAGCCTGCGCCGGGTGCTGATGAAATTGGTGAATGACATCATGCAAACCGCCATCGATACCCGACTTTCACCCAATATCGCTATCACGGCCCCGCCCAGGGCAAACCAACACCGAGCGCAAGCTCCACCAAAATCCCTTTGTACCGTCACTCGGGCGGTAACATCAATGCCGGCCAGGTAACCGGAGATACCAAGAACAGCCGACAATTCGTCTAATGGGCAGTGAAACTTGAATTAAGGATTCTTATGTGAGCGGCCAAGGCAAATCGACAACACCCTGCAGCAGTCCGGCCGGGAAGTCACGCTTGAGTGACCACGCCATAAAACACATAAAACCGATGCCAACGGCTGTATAAGTAGCCGCCCCAATGGCTGCCAGGCCCGCGCGGACTCTGAGAAAGCTGAACAGGAATACTGCTAGTGCGATGATAAAACCAAACAGTGAAGTGAGCACCAGTAACGCCGCAAACCAGGCGAGCGTTGACCACAGGCCATAGGTGTTCTCTTTTGCCTCGTCAGCACTTTCGCGATCGGCAAATAGAGCATGAGTCTCAGCGGTCAGCATCATTTGAATCAGCAACACAAAGCAACTGACCATCGACACAATGGCGACGAACATCGGAAACACTCGGTCAACGGCTGCGTAGTCGGGAATACTTGCCGCGTCATACAATGCATAACCCACAAAGCCGATCACGGCAAACAAGAACATGAGCGGCGCGCGTTTGCCACCGGAGGGCACCTCACCTTCGGCCATAATGTTTTTGGCTTGTCTCAGCCCTATCACAATCCACAGCACGGTTATGACCAGCAGTATCAGCACAATGGGGGACATCACATACGACAACCCGGCCTCCATCCCCTGTCGAAATTTGACACCGGCAATTTGCGTGGCGTTATTAGAATAGTTTTCGACTGGAGTCGACAGCACAAACCCGATCAGAAAGGCCGGTCTCGACCAGTCAAAACGGCGCATCATGATGCCCAGTAATCCAATCGCAAACAGCGCGACCAGATCCATCAGATCCTGTCCCGACTGAAAATCCGCAAAGGCAATGATCATGAAGATAAATGGTGCTAACAGCACGAAGCGTATGTTGGTCAACTTTGAAATGGGTGTCGACAAACCAATACAGAGGACGGTAGCCACGACATTAGCCAACGCCAGCAACCAGACAATTGAGTAGGTGAAGTCGAGATGGTTCTCAAGCAGAGAGGGGCCTACATCAATACCGCTGCCCAACAGAGCCAATGCACCAATGAAAATGGCCATCGAACCGGAACCCGGAATACCAAACAACAGGGTCGGCACCAGTCCACCGCCTTCTTTGGCGTTATTGGAACTCTCGGGACCAATCACACCTCGTATATCGCCAGATCCAAAACCGCTCTTGTCTTTGGCTGACTGCACGGAGTGCCCGTAGGCGATCCAGTCGACGACCGAACCGCCCAACCCCGGGATCACGCCGACAATCACACCGATAATTGAGCATCTGGCAGACAGCCACTTATTGGCCCACCAATCTTTAATACCATGAATCCAACCACAGCCAAGATTGGGGGTTTCAGAAATCGCTTTGTCGCGGCGAAGCAGCGCGATGATTTCGGGTATGGCAAAAATCCCGAGCCCCACTATGACGAGTTTCAGGCCGTCGGTCAGGTAAGGTAGATCATAGCTGGACATACGCAGCTCGCCATTGAATGGCCCTTCGCCAATCGAGCCGACCAGTAGTCCCAGGCCAGCAGCCAATACACCTTTCAGTGCCACTCGACCAGCGAGAATGCCCACCATCGACAAACCAAATATCGACACCATCAGCAGTTCGGGTGATTTGAATAACAGCACGACAGGTCTGGCAACCAGTATAAAGAGGGTTAAAAACATCGCCCCCACCAGACCACCAACAGCGAAGAGGCAAAAGCTGCAGACAGGGCGCGAGCCGCCATACCACGCTTAGCCATTGGAAAGCCGTCTAATACGGTCGCTTGTGACGCTGATGAACCGGGTATCCCCATCAGCACCGAGGCGAACGTATCAGAGGTGGGGACCACGGCGACCATGCCGATCATCAGTGCCAGACCCAGAATCGGCTCCATGCCGAACATAAACGGCAGCAACAGCGACAGGCCAGCAATACCACCCAGACCTGGAAATACACCAACGCACAACCCCATCACCACCCCAATAAACAGGTAGGCGAGCACCACGGGTTGCAGAATCTGGGAAAAAGCCAGGCCAAGCGCCGGAAGCGCTTCAAGGAAGAGTTCCATCATTCGCTCCGCAACTGCGTGGACGGAATAAAGACGAATGCCACTGAACCGGTAAACCGGTTCAGTGGCTCGAGCAGATCAAAGTAGATCGGCTACTACGTTAACACCAGCGGTGTTTATTTTAACTCCACACCAAACTCGTCTTTCAGCCAGCCTGTGACAAACTGCTTGGCAGGTTCAGGCACAGTGATGGCATTACCGAGTGCGGTTTGCGCGCCCGCGCCAGTGAACATTGGGTACTTACCAAGACTCCAGGCGTCTATTGACAAGCGATCAGCATTCGCATTGTCTCCTATTCAACAAAAAGTACCAGTCGAACTCCTTGGTATCGTTCGCTCGATGAATACGTTGTTGGATCGAGTCGCCAGAAGCAAAAAGAACCGTGAGCGATTTATCGGTGATGCCGCCCATCAACTGCGCAATCCGATTGCCGCCATCAAAATACAGGCGCAGTCGTCACTGGAGAGCGAAACACGTGAGGAAATGCGCGCGGGCTTACAGGAGATTCTGGCAGTATCTGACAAGTCTGCACAGATGGTGAACAAAATGTTATCCAGCGCTCGCGCACATGCGATGAATGCCGAGCAGTTAACGCAGTTTGACCTCAACGAACTGGTCAACGAGAAAGCGAGGGAACTGGCACCGCTGGCTTTTGACAGCACTCAGGAGTTCTCGGTTTCCAGTTCAGAAAAACTAATCTCGGTGCAGGGAAGTCGAACACTACTTGGGGAAGCCATCGGCAACCTGGTCCACAATGCAATTCAGCACAATAAGGCCGGAGCTGTCTTGTCTGTTTCAACTCAGATTTCCAGCACCAGAGGCTCGATGGAAGTGATCGTATCCGATGATGGAGCAGCAATATCCGATGAACAGTTTCTGCAGCTGACCCAAGCTTTTCGCACCGATGGTTCAGACCTATCTGGAAGCGGGCTTGGATTATCTATAGCAAAAGATGTGGCACGCATGCATCAGGGTGAGCTGCTGACACGAACAAGAGCGACTGGCAAGTCAATTGTATTACGCATTCCAATCGAACGGGAACATACCTCTACCGAAAACACCTGATATCGTCACTTACTTTGTGCCCTAAAAAAACACCTTCTACTTCTAATCAACAAGCTGAGAACCCTCTTTTCGCGAGCTGCTACTCCAGCTTCATAGACCAGGACAAACGGAATCAAAGAGATTTCAAATTTAGCAACGCATTGACCCAGAACAAAGCCACCCAAAGAGCGGCAAACAAACAACACCGGCAAAGCCGTACGTGGAAACCGCGACTGATCAATGTTCGGCCGTGCAGAGAGCCCAACAGGCCGATTGAGCGTGGCTGGCAGCACTTGAGCGCTGCTTCAATGCATACCATTGATCCCGCATCATGCAAAAACGCCAACATTTCTTCCAGAAGAACGGATCACCGTGCGGTGCCAAAAGCCGCTGTAGACCACCAAACCAGCGAGTTTTCACTCGCTTTGACATCACTTGGTTTCACAAGGTTTACGAACCCTCACTCGTACTTGCTCGCTGATCGGAGATCGTCTCCCACCAATAATGCACGAGTACCGAATAGCAACGCGTGTCTGCACGAGCCATGTCACTGTTGCTGTTTACCGCCATCCCGAGGGCTTTGGAAAGGTTCATCGACACGGGGTATGTGCGACAGGACGTCGCACATAGCGCTGCGGGCGCAGGGACGCGCCCTCAGCGCGGCCCCACCGGCGATGAACCTTTAAAAAGTGGCGACAGCCACATCCGAAGCAGGCAATAGCGTTTTGGTACTTTTGCGCTTTTTCAAAAGTACATATACCTCTGGAATAAAATCCGTTACCGCTAATGCAAAGAAAAAATCAACAAGACTCCACCAACCAATCATGCAACACCCGCGCACTCCGACCACTGTCGCGCAGGGGTTCGCTGTGTGGTGAAACGAGGTAGAAGCTCCCGGGCGCGGGCAGACTGAATTCGTCAAGCGCAACTAACAACCCGCGCTTGATCAAGGGAGCGAGCAACCGTTCCCAGCCGAGCAGCAGACCCACTGAATCGCGTGCCGACTGTACGGCAATGGTGTAGTTGTTGACACTGGGACCCTTGCCAATCGGGCCATCGAATTCATGCGCATTGAAAAACGCTTGCCAGTTGGTCCAGTCGGTCTCTGCGTCGAGGTGAATCAGCGATTGCCGGGCAAGTGACTGCAGGCTGTCGATTTTCGATTGTTCGTGAAACGATGGACTACACACTGGCACCATTCGATCCTTGAACAGAAGCTCGTATCGTGGATCGTTGGCGGGCGCTGAGCCATACCAGATTCGTAGATCAAACGTCGCGCCGCGCGGTGGCGGTGAATCGGACACATGTTGATTGACTGCGATGTCGCTGTGTTTTTTCCAGAACGCGGATAGCCGCGGGGTGAGCCAGAGTGCCGACATGGCGGTGGTGGCATAGATCGTGACGGGGCGACGTTTTTCGGCATCGCGAATTTCGTCCAGTGCGTTGGCGACCTGGGTCAGGCTGCCACGCAACACCTCGTGCAGATGTCTGCCCTGCGCTGTCAGCTCCACGGTGCGATGGCGACGGGTGAACAATGAGGTGCCCAGATCACTTTCCAGCTTCTTGATGTGCTGACTGATGGCGCTGGGGGTGACTTGCAATTCTTCCGCAGCATTCTTGAAGCTCAAATGCCTGGCGGCAGCCTCGAAGGCAGTCAACGTGGGCAGTGGTGGCAATTTGATTCGGCGTTGTGTCATGGCAGCCGTTTTTCACACAGAGGCCGGTGTACCGCGGCAGCTCTGATCGCGCAGGAGCCAAACAGCTCGCATGTTCTGGTAGTCGATGTTTTCTTCATTACTCAGTGCAATTTATTGACTTCACGAGTCAGGCGATTGTCTCTACAGGTCGGTACGTTGCCGGTACTTCGAACGTGGTGGAAACACCCTGACTCTGCAGATTGCCGATCAACTTCACCCGCGGAATTCTGGTCGCTGCGAGGGCGGAAATCAGGCGCCTTATTCAGCGCCCCTCACCACCCACAGTAGAGTATAGCGGGTCAGGTCGGCGAGGACGGGCTTGACGTTGGTGTCACAGCCGACAGGTGGACGTTGGTCCAGCATCTCTGCCCGACGTGCGCCACATCGAACCGGTCACTAAGATCGCGTGTGAGCCAGAAGCATCGGGCATACAACCGCTGCAACCGAATTCCCGATGCGTAGAAACACCTATTCCGATCATTGGGCCAGCCGCCTCGCTCGATAACCGTCTACAGTCGCTGACAGGCCTGGTGTCCTTGAATAAGGATCGGTGCGCGCGCCGTATCCGCCAGCGGTACAGAGAGCGGAGCGGCGCGACTGGCTGCTCGGCGGCTGCGACCCCGCTTTATCACCGTAGCGATCGCGACTGCCGGCGCCAACTTTTGCAAAAATCTCGATCGATCAAACAACCGACTGACACAACGGCTCAATGGCGAAACAAGCGGACCAATGCCGATCCCGCACCGTTGCGCCGCAATACATCAATGTTGCCCGCCATCGGTAATTGGGCAAATTCCGTGATTGCTTGACTGTCAAGAAAACCACTCATTCGGCGGTGGCTGCGGTCGCCAATACTCGATCACCTGCGCGCATAAAAAACACTGACAGTGGCCACCCAAGCAGTTTAGAATTATTCACGCTTACTCGTTTCGTTGGAGGAAACATGCGTTTCAACAAAAACCCTTTAACGGCTCTTCTCGGGGCCTCCGCGCTGGCAGTATCGGCCGCCAGTACGCCACTGCACGCCGCCGAATTCGACGGTATCGAAATCAATATCCTGACCCGCCCCGGCCCTGTGATCGCGCAGCGCATGGTCGACCGCGGCGAGGAGTTCACCGAGATGACCGGTGCAAAAATCCGCGTAAACGAGGTGCCGTTCGCCGAGCTGTTCCAGAAAATTCTCACCGACTGGGCCACTGGCACCAATTCGATCGACGTTGGTGTTTTCGCATCGGGCTGGGCGGTCGAACTGGCCGATGGTGACCTGCTCGAAGACCTCACGCCCTACGTCGAGGCCGACGAGAAATTGCAATTCGACGACATCGCCCCGTTTTTTCGCGAGTTTAATCAGAAGATCGGTGGCAAAACCAAGCTGATCACGATCGATGGCGATTTTCAGATGCTCTACTATCGTCGCGACATCTTCGACGAGATGGGTTTAAAGGCACCGCGCAACTGGGAAGAGTATATGGCCGCCGCCAAGGCCACCCACGGCAAAGATCTCAACGGCGACGGTGAGCCGGACTACGGTTCCTGCATATTCAAGAAACGCAACGCGCAATCCTATTTCGCAATCATGTCGGTCGCCGCTGCTTTCAGCCAGACACACGGCACCGGACAGGGCTTTTTCTTCGACACCGAAACCATGAAGCCGCTGATCAACAACGAAGCCTGGATCGAGGCACTCAACGTCTACAAGGCCACCGGTGAGTTCGGCCCGCCCGATGAACTGAACCAGGATATCGGCGATACGCGTGCACTGGTCCAGAGCGGCCGCTGTGCACTGGCGATCGACTGGGGTGACATTGGCCCACTGTCGATCGACGAATCGGGCGCGGCGATCAAAGACAAAATGGGTGCCACCCCGATGCCTGGCACCTCACGTGTGCTCGATCGTGCAACCGGCAAGCTCGTCGATTGCGATGCCGAGCGCTGCCCGCACGCGATCGATGGCGTCAACATCAGTCCATTCGCTGCTTTCGGTGGCTGGTCTGGCGCGATCAACAAAAAAGCCGATGACAAAGTCAAGCAAGCGGCCTATGCCTTTCTGTCCTACATGAATCAGCCCGAGCAATCTAACGTCGATGTGACCATGGGCTGGACCGGCTACAACCCCTACCGCAACTCTCAGCTCGACAACCCCGACCTCTGGATCGAAGCCGGCTTTAGCCCAGAATTCGCCGATAACTACCTCGGTGCAATCAAGGCGAGTCTGAACAATCCGAACATGGCGTCGGATCTTCGCATTCCGGGCACCGCACAGTATCAGGGTGTGGTCCTGGATCGTGAGCTGGCCCGTTTTCTGGCCGATGAAATCACGGCGGCTGAAGCCGTGGCCAACATCGAGGAAGGCTGGGAAGAAATCACTGAGGATTTCGGTCGCGACAGCCAGAAGAGCATGTACAAAGCATCGCTCGGTATCACTAACTGATCCGGCTTTCGCTGTGATCGCCTGGCTCTGTCGTTCACGTGATCGTGGACGACAGGGCCGCCCTCTCAATCATCAAAATCCCCTCTGACGTGACCTCTACCCGCAGCCGATCTGCACGCTTCAGCGAGTGGCTGGATCAACAGTCCAGCACGTTGTTTATTACCCCCGCTGTCGTACTGATCCTGGTCTTCTCGATTTTCCCGCTGGTCGCCTCGCTGATCATTGCCTTCTCTCGCTTCCGGCTTCGCGCCGGCAGCTATCAGGTGCGCTGGGTGGGCTTTCGCAATTTCGAGAAGCAGTTTTTCGGATCGGAGCAGTTTCACTTCCTCGGCACTTTTAAAGGCATGAGCTTGTTCGGCTGGGTAGTGGCGGTGCTGGCAGGTGTGTTTTTGCTGTACTGGCTGTATCGCTACTGCCGGCGCCAGTTCTGGTGGCTTGGTTTTATCGGCCGCATCATCAGCGCGTTGATGTTCTTCGGCCTGACATTGCTTTTCTGTGCCACCCTGCTCAGCGGTCATCAGTTTGGCACCCTGGGTTTCACACTATTCTATGTCTTTGCCGGTTGTAGCGTGCAATTTGCCATTGGGCTGGGTCTGGCGTTGCTGTGCGCCCAACCCATCCACGGCCGCAATTTCTTCCGCGTGATATTTTTTATTCCACTGATGATCACGCCAATCGGCATTGGCTACGCGTTTCGGATGCTGGCAGACACCAGCAAGGGCCCGTTCTCGCCATTGTGGCAGTGGGTTGGCCTGGGGGATTTTTCATGGTCGACCGATCCCTGGGCAGCACGCGTGTTCATCGTGATTGGCGATTCATGGCAGTGGATACCCTTTGTGTTCATCATTCTGCTTGCCGCACTGGAGAACATCCCCAAGGACCACCAGGAAGCCGCACAGGTAGACGGCGCCAGCAGTTGGCAGATCTTTCGCGAAATTACCTGGCCGCAGTTACTGCCGGTGGCGGCCACGGTGATGTTGATTCGATTAATCGAGGCGTTCAAACTGGTTGATCTGCCCAACATCATGACGGCCGGCGGCCCGGGCATTGCCACCGAGTCGATGTCGTTGCACTCCTATTTTGCCTGGCGCTCCCTGGATCTGGGCCAGTCCGCTGCCATCGCCTACCTGCTGCTTTTTGTCACGGTGGTCTTGTGTGTTTCGTTTTTCAATTATGTCGTGATCGGCAGGCTGAGGAACACCACCGCGTAAGAACACTATGGCAAACCCTCATCAAAGAACCCTGTTAAGTCGCCTGTTCGAGGCACCCGCCATCGGCCGGATGGCGCCGACCACGGCATTGATTGTCTACAGCTTGCTGCTGTGCTGGTCGCTGGTGGTGCTGTTCCCGCTGTATTGGGTGCTGATCACGTCGGTCAAATCTGCCGTCGATGTCAACAGCGGGCCTGTGTATCTGCCGTGGGTCGATTTTCAACCCAGCCTGCACGCCTGGCGCGAACTGCTGGTCATCGACTACGAAGATACCCTGCGCTCGTATATCAACTCGATCGTGATCGCGCTGCTATCCACAACGCTGTGCATTATTGTCGGCTCAATGGCAGCCTACGCACTGGCTCGCATCACGTACAAACC
This sequence comes from uncultured Granulosicoccaceae bacterium, assembly GCA_964646405.1. GTDB lineage: Bacteria > Pseudomonadota > Gammaproteobacteria > Granulosicoccales > Granulosicoccaceae > CAKZSB01. Next base: position 18,141 of record CAZYDV010000100.1, read on the forward strand.
CAAATTTGGCAACATCCTGATGTTCGTGCTCGCGATGATTGCCGGCTGCTACACCGTCTGGAAATATGGCGTCGACTGGAAACTCTCGATTGCGGTTGCGATGGCGATCTGGTTTTTGCTCGTAAAAAGTATCGGCCGCTACTTCACGAAGTCTGTTGGCAACGGCGACATTCTGTTCTGGATGATCTCTCAGCGCATATTGCCTCCCATCGTGACGGTGGTACCTATCTACATGATGTTCCAGAACCTGCGCATGCTGGATACGCATCTGGCGCTGATACTGACCTATACCGTGGTTAACCTGCCGATTGTCATCTGGCTGATGTACGACTTCATGAACAGCATACCGATAGAGCTGGAAGAGAGCGCACAGCTCGACGGCGCCAGTCGCTTGCGTACTTTTTGGGAAATCGTACTGCCGCTGGCCAAACCGGGGCTTGCCGCGACCACACTGCTCATCCTGATTCTGGCGTGGAATGAATATATCCTGGCAGTGTTCCTGTCGAC
>CAZYDV010000101.1:0-18348 GCA_964646405.1 uncultured Granulosicoccaceae bacterium
GCTGAAATCGGGAGCATTTTTTTGAGGAAACTAGTTTTTACACAGTCTCGGCACATTTCAGACGCTAGGAACCGCGTTAAGATGCGTGTCCTCATGGTTTCCCGGTGGCAGCTTTGTTCTTCCGTTGTCGGGGTGGTTTCAATGCCTGCCCCTTTTATTTGGTCTCTTTTACTTAGTGATTAAGCGGACAGCTTGACCGGAAAATATTTCTGTACAAGCTTTGCTGTGTTTCCTGGTGACGCTCAGTTTGGCCGAATGCCAGGCGCTATTGCAGAGATAATACCTGCGATCTTGGTGTTGTATGTTTAACGGATAAATCGTTTGCCATTTACACCAATATGTGTGCGATCATCAGACATGTATGAAAAACTCACTGTCACTTCACTGCCATTATCATATCGAAGTCGCATTGCGTAGCCGTCAATCCTGTAAGTGCCTGACCGATCATTGCCACCCCCTGAGATCAAATTCGGGCTGCTGATAAACACTGAGCTGTCATTTGTGAAACGACCTTGCTGGCTGAAGCAGTACGTTGATATAGATAGCGTAACAATATCCGATATATCCAGACCAGAAGAACCGCCTATCGCGTCGTAGCAACCGGTAAGCCTGGTGTCGGCGCCCGCCGGCTCAAGAGCAAAGTCGCTTGACTCTTCCTCAAAGTTCAAGTCTCCTGCAGGTCTTAAATTTAACTCGCCATTGGTGAATCTGTATTGGCCCCAATCTGACGGGTTTTGCGCCAGTGAAGCCTGTACACTTTGAGAAAAAGCGGTTGCAAGATCTTCGGTGTAACGGCCATCATCAAACAGCGCTATCACCTCTGTGACTAATTGCGCACTCGTGCCTACAAATCCGAAAGTGTTATAGGCATACAACTGTGAAAATCCCTCAGGCGCCTGTGCAGGCGATGCATCATTAGTTGGAGTGGGTGTGATTGTCGCAGGTGGTGTTGGTTGCGGTGCTGCACCGCCAAACGCAACCGAGTTGTCAACAAGTGTACAACTTATTGTACTTCCGAGAAGCTGATAGGACATTGTGCTGGCATTAGGGAACACATATTCTGTACTTGAGAACTCAAGACCTGAATCTTCGCCCACAGTGACAATTTCATCTGCACTAAGTGCTTGCCAGGTAAATACAGTTTCGCCACCTGTTGTCAGCGAATATTCAATGCCCGTCATTCCCGGCCCCAAGGTCCCGGCAGCTGGTAGAGCATAGGCTACTACGTTTTCAACGCCGTTCAAATCGCATCGCCAGACATCAAAATCACTGGCCGATGTGTAGCGGGTAGTTAAAGCCTCAGTCAGACCTGCTGCGTTGGTTGGCGTTGCAAAGGTAGCAACCGGATCGTTCAACGGCATCATCCCGGTGGGATTTTGATTTGCCGAAATATCTTCGCCATCGCTGCCTCCACCACTACCTCCACCGCAGCCGGTCAGTCCAACAACTACCGCAATGGTTAAATGCCTGAATCTCATGAATGCCCCTCAATATCAGCTTGCGTCAACCTTCAAAAAGGAACTTGCATCCTGCCAAATAACAAAGAATATTCTCAAAATACATCAGCTATACAAGTAATGTCAACGGGATACGATATCCACTATAACTTACTGATCCAGGAGAACTTTATTTGCACATCATTTAGAAGAAAACGCTGACAGTCCGCGCAGTAGATAACACCTCGGGAAAACCCTCGCTACAAGCTTCGTGCAATGAAGCACTAATTCCAGTCACCTCATAATGGAAATGACGTTCGTAAGTGAAACACTGACGAGACGCTGCACGCGGCCGGATCAACTGGAAGCGCCAAAAGACGTAACGGGCAATGTAGTAACGTTTTCGATTGCCTGTATTAACGCACTCTCTGTTACATTCTTCGCTATTGTCCAGTTGCCTGGATGACGCATCCCTCGGGCAGTGGCTCTTCTGCTAGGCCTAAATGATTGAACAACAACTCCTCTGTCGTCACAACAGCTAAATATTCAGGGCTGAGCACTTTGATCAACCGGCCTTGCGCGAGCACGTCATGCGACCAGGGCGCGCAGTTGTGTAGCTGCGTTAAAGCGCTTGATGATAGGGTCTTGCCGCGCTCGGTCAGGCATCGTCAGCGTACTTCGCCTCGGTCATGCGTCGGGTTGTCGTGCGGTTCTCGCGCGTTTGTACAGGGTTATGTGTTGCCTGGATTGCGGTAGGGTTTGCTCAATGGGATCTCTGTCGATTTATCCCGGTAAAACCCCCGCGATCGATATTCATCGGTGTGCATATAACAATCAATCGACACTACATCGCTGCCATCCTCAAAAGTAATCAACCGCGAATGTGGCATGGCGTGATCCTTGACAAACCAGCGCGTCAGTGCGGATACGTTCACGAAGGTAGTACCGCCGTAGCGCTGTTCGATATGGCTTTTGCCGCCGTGTCTGTCATCTGGATTTGTATGGGTATGCCCACCGAGCCACAGATCCACGCAGCCTGGGTGATTGGCTAGCCATTTTTCGAACTGACCTTGACCGCCTTTGCCGGCAACCCAGTACAGATAGCTCGCAGCATGGGGTGTACCGTCCGCATAGTAGCCGTGATAGTCGGTTTTCCAGTTGCCATCTTTGTCCTTTTTCATGCCTTCCCACTCACCGGTAGCAACGGTCGTGTCTTTCAACAGGTAGTGATGGGCGGTGACGATGATTTTGTCTTTGTGGTTCGACTGTACCTGATCAACCCACCAGTCAAAGGTCTCCGTGGTGACCACGCCGCCCGGGTTGCCGCCAAGCTCGCCACGCCCTTTGGGCTGTGACTTTTCGTTGACATCGCTCATCATCAGAAATCGAATATTGCCGACATCGAAATAGTAGCGTTCCCAGGTTCCGACTGGCGTGTATTTCATCTTTGAGCGATCTACCCCCGACAATGCAGTGTTCTCACCGAGCGGATCGATATAGCGTCGAAACCAGTGCGCCTCGGTTTCGTGCGGGGCATTGCGATCGTGATTGCCGCAGATCGTGTAGATATCTTCCCGGTTGTGTTTTGATAGCGCTTTGAACTGGCGCAGAATCTCATCGCCTTCTTCGCCAGTGGGTAGCCCGAATGCGGCCGAGAAGTCTCCTACATTGACGCCGATGTCCCAGTCGAAATCGCGTTCTGATTGTCGTATCGCATCGGCCAGGCTTTCGCGACCGTGTTTTTTGTCGAACGATACATGGGCGCAACCTGATGCCCAGAGTCGCAGTGTGTTTTCTGACATGTGAATGTCTCTGTGTTCGCGGCGATCAGGTATCTTGCGCTGTTGTCTTTCGCTGTTTGCGTTTACTGCCAGCCGAGTAGATAACAACCAGCACTGCCAGCACCATGAACAGGGCAGCAGTCGGGCTTGAGAACAGAAAAAACGCGTCGCCGCCGGTGGCGGAGTAGGCCTGCCGAGCTGTGGATTCGAGGTTGCCGCCCAGAATGAATGCGATGACAAACGGCAGCGGGGAGATTTCAAGTAATCTCATAAAGTAACCTAACACGCCAAACGCCAGTGCGAACCAGATGGCTTCCATGCGAGTTTCCTGAACGTAGATGGCGGTTAGCGTTAATAGCAACACGCAGGGTAGCAGGTAGTGTTTGGGCACTCTGATCATCACGCCCATCGACCGCATGAACACACCGCCGATAGTCCAGTTCAGCACGTTGGCGAACAGCATGGCGGTGAACAGCCCGAATGCGATAACCATTTCGGGATTGATGGTGCCTTCAGTAGCGCGAAAGACTGCGGGGCCAGGGTTAAATCCGCCGATACTTTCGGCCGCGAGGATCAAAAACACAGCCGCCGCGTTTCCCGGTATTCCCAGGCTCAGTACCGGGATCAGGTTTGCGCCAGACACAGACGAATTGGCGGCTTCGGTGGATGCCACACCCTGCATTACGCCACTGCCAAATTCCGGGTCGTTGGGTTGTTTGCGTTTCAGATAGCGCGCCTTACCCAGTGCGTAGCCCAGCGTGGCGGCAAGTGTTGAGCCGATGCCAGGCAGGGCCCCGATGCCGGTACCAACAATCGCGGACCGGCCGATGTATGGGGACAGGCGGCGTATGTCGGCCCAGCGCAGTTTTTGATCTCCCTGGTCGGGGATCGGTTGGTAAGTGTGGCCTTTTTGTTTGGCCCACCAGATTTCTTCCAGCCCCTGAAACACCGCGCCAATGATCAGCACGCCCAGGACGGCGGCTGCGATTGGAAATCCACGGGCCAGTTCTTCGCTGCCCATCGACAGACGCGGATAGAAATCTTCGCCGGTGCCAATGTAGGCGGCCAGCAGGCCCAGCCCGATCGACAACAGGCCCTTGGAGGGTGAGCCGCCAATCACAGCCGCAATGAACGATAGTGACAATATCAGCAGGGCGGTTTTTTCGGGTAGGTCGAGATAGGCCTCGACAAGTACGGCGAGAAACGGCGCGCAGATAATCAGCACAATATCGGAAAAGGTATCGCCGCTGGCGGAGGAGAAATGCGCCACCCGCAGCGCCTTCTTTGCCTGCCCGCGTTGCGCCATCGGGTAGCCGTCGAGCGTGGTCATGAACGCATCGGGCGTGCCCGGGGTGTTGAACAGAATGGCCGGCACCGCACCACCTACGGTGGCCCCTTTCATGATGCCGATCAAAAATCCCATGACTGGCAACAGGGCGCTTTCGTGGTAGCCAAAAACCGAGATGAGTATCGGCAGCGAAATCGCCATCGCGACCGGACCTGCCAGCCCCGGTGTGGCACCAACGGCAATCCCTAGCAGGAAACCGCACAGCACCATCAGGACGGTAACGGATATCCCCAGACCGAATATGGAAAACGCCTGCGGGCCCAAAAAAACTGCCTGAAAGCCGAGTGAAAAATACTCCAGCATCAGACGTCGCCGTTGGGTGGAAGCAGCAGATCGTCAAAAGGCAGGTCATACACCGCGATCATTAGTGCGATAGCGATGAGTCCGATCGCGATACTCTTCCAGCTTATTCGCCCTTGAACCAGGCTGATCAGGCCGCTGATCAGCAGGGTGCCGCCGGCAATAAAGCCGAGGTATTTCCATGGGCGGGTGTCGCGCAGCAATCGATATTTTAAATCGGAGCCTGCAATCTCGTTGTACAGCGTCACCGCCAGTGGTCCAAACGCACGCATGATCAAAAGGCTCAAGGCGATGATCGCCAGGGCGCTGGCAATAAACCGCAGGTTGCGAATGCCGATGCCTGGCTGGTTCTGTGCGTTGCGCTCTGGCAGTAGCAACCCCAACGCGCCCAACAGCAAAAACACGCAGGCCACCGTCGGGGCGAAAGCATCGCCGATGACCAGACGGCGACGCTGTTTTTCGATGATGCCGGTCTCAACATCGAACGGAATCCACACCAGCAGCAACACGGCTGCAACGATTAATGCCAGCAGCCCAAGCAACAGGTGGTTGCGTGACCGCGCGCTCACCAATCGACCGACTGGCCCGCTACAGCCGAGCTCGCCGTACCGGCGTTACTCACTGACCGCTTTGATCAACTCTGCGGCGCTGTCGTAACCGGACTGCAGCTGGTTCTGCAACTCGACACCCTTGATGACCTGCGCACCGCCAAAAACCTTTGTGATGATCTGTGCAACTTTCTGATCGGGATCGCTGACGATGGCTCCGATCGCATCGCCGATTGTTGTCTGTGCGGCTTCCGGCAGACCGGCAGGCGCAACGAACACGAACTGACCGTCCGAGTTGAATGGCACGCCCAGGTCGCTCAGCAGTGGTGCTTCCGGAGTCGCGTTGAGCGGGGTGGACAGGGCCGAGGCCAGTTCCACCAGATCGCCGGCTGCCACACCCTTGCCCTGCGGTCCGGCCACGAAACCGATATCGACGTCGCCGGCATTGATGGCATCGAGGACCAGCTTGCCACCCTTGTAGGCGACGGTGTTGAAGGTCACGTCATTTGCCTGTTCGATCAGGTAGGTCACGTCCTCAAGCCGTGGGCTCATGGTGCCCATACGGATCTGTTTGCCGTTTTTGGCGGCTTCGATGACATCGTGCATGGTCTTCCAGCCATCGCCGCTGCGCCCGACGATCGCCAGTTGAAATCCGGCGGTGGTGCTGAGTGCGGTGAAGTCCGCCGGTGTCAGGTCAGTTTTTGCCGCCATCAGGTTGTAACCGAGCGACTCGGTAACGGCCATGCCGATTGCTGTGCCGTCTGCCGGTTCTTTGGCAAGTGCCGTCAGCATGTTCAATCCGCCCTTGCCGGTGACCTGCTCGGGAATGAATTTCCAGCCGAGTTTCTCCTCCATTGCCGAGGCGATCAGCCGCGCCTGGGTGTCGGCGCCCCCACCGGCACCGAAGGCAATCAATAATTTAACAGGCCCGGGTGGGGCCCAGTCGGCAGCCTGCAGCCCGGTGCTCGCGAGTGCCAGCCCGAGGGCCGCGACGAGAGATTTGATGAGTCTTTGCATGTGATCCTCCTGCGGATTGTGCGTTCGATTATCCGGCGGCGAGTGCTGAATTGCAAAGTCGCTGGCGCAAATTGAGAAGGTCATGGGGCGCTGCCGATCTCTGCAGCGGGTGGTTGCACGCAGGCAGGCGTATCCGTGTGGCAAACATCAAAGCCTGTCGCGGGATCGCTTCGCTGAACAACAAGCTGTCAAGTGAATGTGGCAATACGCCAAAGGTAGTTGAGCCCCGGAATAGTTCTGGCGCGCGTTCAATCAGCTAAAAAAACGGATGTTGTGGTGCGACGCAGTAGCGCTGGCAACTGCGGGTGGCTATTCGTTATTAATTGAGTCGCAACATTGCAATTGACTGCGAGGAATCGTTAATCGCTGCCGTCAGGCGGAAGTGCAGTAAGTTCTAGGCCGATCACCGGGGGGGGGAGATCACGGCCTTGTTCGTATGGAGTCTGCAGTCAGTTGTTGGGATTGGTTGCATACAAACGAGTGGATTCCACTAGGGTAAAGTAGGGCTCAGAATCACATAAATCAACCCCTGGACTAACGGTTCTAAACCGCACGACCATCGATTGCGATGGATGGGAATGCTCCCGGTGTCAGTCAAGTGTAATTAGCATTAACACGAGCTTGAAACAAACGAAAACCGCCTCGATTTTAGTACCACTATGAAAAACACAGCTTATCGTTTTGATCAAGACATCGGTGGCGGCTCCGGATCAGGTGGTGGTCGCGCTGGTGATTCTCCTCGCTCGGCCATCGGGTTCGTGCCGCTGTTACCTGTGTACGAAGGTGTGCTGTTCCCCAGTATGACGATCGGCATCCACTTGGATGATGTCAGTAAGATCGACGCGTTGCAGGCATTGTTGCCGGAGTCGCGTGAAGTGATTGTGGTGCCTATCGGTAGTGACGGTGGTATTGCCGAACAATCCGGGAAAATGGTTACTCGTGCCAGGGTGGTACGTTTTAATCGAACCGACAACGGCGTAATGGTGCTGGTCGAGGGGCTGGCCCGAAACCGGCTAGACGCGGTGCAGGGGCAGGATAATATTTTTACCGGTACAGGATCTGCGGTCGTCGAGTCCGATGCACCGGCAGAAGATGAATACTGGCAGGCCGCTGTGCGCAATTTACGTGAGGCGGCAGGCTCGTTGATCGCGGCCACACCCGAGGTACCAGACCAGATTGCCACCATGCTTGGGCAGGTCAAGAAACCCGGCGCACTGACTGACTTTCTCGCGGCCAACCTGCCCCTCGAATTGGACACACGACAGCACCTGCTCGAAGAATTGAATATCGTTAAACGAGTGGATCGCCTGAAGGCGGCGGTGGATGAGCAATTGCGTATTGCGTCGCTGCAGGAAAAGCTGCGCGAGAATGTTCAGCACGAACTGACCGATGCGCAGCGTCGCGCATACCTGCGTGAACAACTGCGAGCGATACAGAAAGAACTGGGTGAGGGCGAGGATTCAGATGACACGGTAGACGAGCTTCGCAGCAAGCTCGAACGGGCCGGTATCCCCGGGGAAACCATGGAACAGGTGCAGCGCGAACTCGATCGTCTGCAACGCCTGCCAGCCGCCAGCCCTGATCATGCCAATACGGTGGATTACCTGGAGACGGTCGCCAGCCTGCCCTGGTCGCGTCGCAGTGACGGGCAGATCGATCTTGCGGCGGCACAGGAGGTGCTCGATCGAGATCACTACGGCCTTGAAAAAGTCAAACGGCGTTTGCTGGAATATCTGGCTGTACGAAAACTCAACCCGGACGGACGTGGCCCCATTTTGTGCCTGGTCGGTCCGCCGGGTGTTGGAAAAACCAGCCTTGGCCAGTCGGTCGCGCAAGCGCTGGGACGCGAGTTTGTTCGCGTAGCGCTGGGCGGTGTCAGGGATGAGGCAGAGATTCGCGGTCACCGCAAAACCTACGTTGGCGCGATGATGGGCCGCATCATGACCGAGATCAAGCGAGCCGGGTTTCGCGATCCGGTGATGATGCTCGATGAAATCGACAAGATGGGTTCGGACTTGCGCGGCGATCCATCCAGTGCTTTGCTGGAAGTGCTCGATCCTGCGCAGAATCAGGCCTTCGTCGACCACTATCTCAATCTGCCGTTTGATCTGTCACAGGTGGTGTTCATCACCACAGCCAATGTACTGGATACAATTCCCACGCCGTTGCGCGATCGTATGGAGATACTTTCCCTGGCTGGCTACACACCGGTGGAAAAACGCGAGATCGCCACGCGCTACCTGATTGCCCGGCAGCGAGCTACCAATGGTTTAAAGGTGGAACAACTGACCTGGGATAATGGGGCAATCGAGCTGATCATCGATCAGTACACCAGAGAGGCTGGTGTGCGGTTGCTGGAACAGAAAATCGCAGCCGTTATCCGCTACGGTGCCGCGCGCGTGGCCAAGGGCGAGGTCAGCACCTTTCATATCGATGAAGACACCGTGCGTGCGGCGCTGGGTGCGCCCAATGGTGTGCGTGAGGTCGTGCGGTCGCAGCCCCGGGTCGGCATTGTGAACGGGCTTGCCTATACCCCGGTCGGTGGCGAGGTGTTGCCAATAGAGGCGCTGCGCTACGAGGGGTCTGGCGGGCTGCGTCTAACCGGACAGCTTGGCGCGGTGATGCAGGAGTCCGCTCAGGCGGCAGAGAGCCTGGTCAAGAGCCGGGCCAGTGAGCTGAATGTCAGCGCCGATTTCGCCACCACTGATACTCATTTACACGTACCGGCGGGCGCAATACCCAAGGATGGTCCGTCTGCCGGTGTGGCGATGTTCGTCGCACTCGCCTCGCTGCATAGCAACCGGGAGGTGCGCGGTGATGTCGCCATGACCGGTGAGATCAATCTGCGTGGCGACGTGTTGCCGATTGGTGGTCTGGCTGAAAAGACGCTGGCTGCCCAGGCGGCCGGTATCAGGACGGTGCTGATCCCACGTGGCAACGAGAAGGACATTGACGAGTTGCCAGCAGAAGTGCGCGAATCGTTGGCCTTGCTGCCAGTCGATACCATCGACGATGTGATGACGCAGGTGTTTGCCGTGAGTTGAACAGGCGCCGGTGTGGCGATTCGGCATCGACGCCTGCGCGCCGGCACATCTGTGAGTAGAATAGAGCCCTTCGCCTATCCTTTCGAGGGATTCGCCTGTGACTCAGTCTGACGCCGGTCAGCATCCATCTACTGAAGCCACCATGAAAAAGCTCGGCTACGCCGGGCTGTTGCCGTTTTTATTGCTGGCGGTCGCGGTACATCTGTTGAGTGATGGTGGCGCCGCGCGGGCGCTGGTATCGCTGCAGCACTATTCAGCGGTGATATTGACCTTCGTCGGTGCCGTGCACTGGGGGCGGGCACTCGAGAATCCAGAAAACTCCGTCGCTGAGCAGAAGCGTTTGTACTGGGCGGTTACGCCGTCGCTGATCGGCTGGATCGCACTCTCGCTGCCGGTCAATGCCGCGATGGCGGTGCTGATCGCCGCGTTCCTGCTCTGCCTTTGGATTGATCGACAATTCTACCCGGGTCAGCCTTTCGCCAGTTGGTACCTGCCGATGCGTTTGCACCTGACACTCGGTGTGGTCGCAGGTTTGGTCATTGGTTGGCTTGGCGTCTGAACAGCACGACTAACAGCACACAACAAACGGGACTCTCATGGCTGATAAATTTCTACTCACAGGCTCAATGGGCTGCATTGGCGCATGGGTACTGCGTAACCTGACCGATCAGGGCGTTGACGTAGTCGCAACGGATGTGCAGACCGATCCGGTGCGGCCATCACTGCTGCTCAATGACAGCGAAATCGCGGCAATCAACTGGCAGACGCTCGACGTCACTGACGTTTCAGCGGTCGATAAAATCGTTGCCGACAATGGCGTGACGCACATTGTGCATCTGGCGGGTCTGCAAATACCCTTTTGCCGCGCAAATCCATCACTTGGGGCTGCGGTCAATGTCACCGGCACCACCAATATATTCGAGGCCGCCCGCCACCATGGCGTGAAAGGTGTCAGCTATGCCAGTTCAATCGGTGTAATGGGGCCGCCGGAAAACTACCCGGACAAACCAGTGGCGGACGACGTGCCGCTGATCGCCACCACGCTTTATGGTGTGTATAAGGCGGCGAATGAAAAGACTGCCGGCGTCTACTGGCAGGACTGGCAAGTGGCAAGCGTTGGTCTGCGCCCGTATGTGGTCTACGGCACCGGGCGCGATCAGGGCATGTCTGCCGATCCGGCCAAAGCCGTGCTGGCCGCCGCTGCAGGCAAGCCGTTTCACATTCGTTTTGATGGTCCAATTGCATTGCAGCACGCCAACGACGTGGCGCAGATCTTTATCAACAGCGCCCGTGCTGCAGACGGTGGTGCTCCGGTGTGCAATCTGCGGGGTGATGTGATTGAAGTGGACGCCTTTGTGGCATTGCTAAAGGAAATTGTGCCAGCGGCGAAAATCACCTTCGAGAAAAATGCCCCCCTGCCGTATCCTGCCGATCTCGACGACGCCGGCCTGCGCGGTGTACTGGGCAAGGTGCCCTACACGCCATTGCGCGACGCAATAGAAGCTGATCTCGCCCGGTTTAGTGATCTGCTGGCGAACGACAAAGTCGACCTGTCGCAACTGGATGCGTAAAACGGGCATCCACTGGATGCTCAGTGGTGGATACGCCCTGAGGCTTATCCACCCTGCGAAAAATCGGCGCGTGGTTGCAGGGATCATAAGCCGCCTGGCGCATGTACCATTGTTACTCAGTAGTGAATACGCCCCGCGGCTTATCCCTCTGCAATAGTTGACAACATATTGGTTCTGAGTTCACCCACAGTAAGTCTTCCACCAACAATGGCGATATAACTCTATGACAACCGAACGCTATGTGGACGTGTTGATTGTCGGTGCCGGCATTAGCGGTATCGATGCCGCATACCATCTTCAAGGTGAGTTCCCCGGGCGCACGTTCGAACTGGTCGATCGCCAGCACAGCTTCGGTGGTACATGGCGAACACATAAGTACCCGGGCATCCGCTCCGACAGCGATCTCTATACATTCGGATTCAGCTGGAAACCCTGGACCGGTGTGCCCATCGCCACGGCCGATGAGATCCTCGCCTATCTGAATGAGGCGATAGATGAGCAGGATATCCGTCGTCATATTCGCTATCGCAAGAGTGTGGTCAAAGCGGAATGGAGCGGCGACTCCAATCACTGGACCGTGACCATCGACGATCTGGACACCGATAAGCGCGAGACGGTCACATGCAACTTCATGTGGATGTGTCAGGGCTACTATCGACACGAAAGAGGCTACACACCCGAGTTCCCGGGCATGGCAGATTTTCAAGGCGAAATCGTGCATCCGCAGGAGTGGCCGGAAGAGTTGGACTATCGTGATAAAAAGGTCGTAGTAATTGGCTCGGGCGCGACTGCCGCCACAGTGATTCCGGCAATGGCAGAGGATTGTGATCACATCACCATGCTGCAGCGCTCGCCCACCTATTTTTTTGCTCGCCCGAACAACAATGAACTGTCAGACGTTTTGGCTCCACTGGATCTGCCCGACGAGTGGACGCACGAGATCATGCGCCGGAAATACCTGCACGATCAGAAAACGATTACCACGAGATCCTTTAACGATCCGGAAGGACTGCGTACCGATCTATTGAGTGCCGCTAAGGCGTATCTGGGCGACGACTATCCAATCGATCCTCACTTTACCCCACAATACCGGCCCTGGCGGCAACGGCTCGCGGTAGTGCCCGATGGTGATCTTTTCAAAGCGATTCGAGCGAGGCAGGCATCGGTGGTCACCGATCAGATCGAAACCTTCACACATGACGGTATTCAATTGAAATCCGGGCAAACGCTTGCGGCCGACATCATCATTACGGCCACGGGGTTTAATATGTGCGTATTGGGTGATATCGATTTTGTTATCGATGGCGAGCCACTGGATTTGTCGCAGTGTGTCGGGCATCGCGGCATTATGTTTACCGGCGTGCCAAATCTAGCCTGGATGTTTGGCTATCTGCGAACCAGTTGGACCATGCGCGCCGATTTGATTGCAGGATTTATTTGCCGTATTTTTCAACACATGGATGACAACCACTACAAGGTCGTCACACCAGAACTCCGTGCCGAAGACGCTGACATGCCGCTGTTACCGTTCATCGATGAAGAAAACTTCAACGCGGGTTATCTGATGCGAAGTATGCATCTGTTACCCAAACAGGGCGATCGCGAGCCGTGGGTCTTCAGTCAGGACTACCATCGCGAGAAAGATACCATACCGGCAACGGATTTGACCGACGGTAGTTTGCAGTATCAATAGACGACCGGGCAGCGGCACCACCGCACCGCTGCCGCCGCCAATCTATTATTTACACTCGCCGATGTCGACCTCAACATCCTGCCATGCGAGGGTCTGCAGCTTGGCGTCGTTGTCGGCGACCTTCCAGGTCATCAGGTAAGTCCCGGCGTAACATGCACTGCTATCGGCGCCGGCTGTTACCGCGAACACGCCACGCTCAACAACTCTCAACCGGCCGAAGGTCACACGTACGTGAACTTGATCGATGATAGCCTTGAGCGTGGTGCGCTCGTTACCGCAGATGAGTCGAAGCAGATGGTGGTCGATCGCCAGGTGGCAAATCATAGAAATCCCGGTGAGGCCCATGTGCAACAGTTGCGAGATGGCCGATGGATACGAATAAGCGATCGGCTAACTGAAACTGGCGGTCGGGTATCGCTGTTTACAGACGTCACTGAACTGAAAGATTCCGAGTTGCGGCTGCGCTATTCTACGGGACAGTTGTTGGACAGTATTCAATACGCGAGTCGAATTCAAAGAGCGGTGCTGCCAGACCCTGCACAGTTGTCGCGGCTGACCCGAGAGATTTTCCTGATCTGGGAACCGCGTGATCTGGTGGGCGGGGATTTCTACTGGTTTCAGCCAGTCCGCGATGGCTATGTGATATTCGTTGGTGACTGTACGGGGCACGGTGTACCGGGAGCACTCATGACGCTGATTTCCGGTTAACTGGAAAGCATTAGACTGATTCGCCCGAGTGCTCTGATGGTCCCCTTTTGTTAGCAGGTTACAATCAGCATGGTCGTGCTGAGCGCCCTGGGCTCGTTTGATGGACTGCCGTCCGAAGTGGACGGCAGTCGACAATAGATCCTTAAGACAGCACGATCTACAACTTGATAATGGGGCCTCGCGGATTGAACGGGCCGCCCGGGAAAGGCCAGCGAATCGGGCCGCGCGGTGGCCATCCCTTGCTGATCAGGTCAGTCAGCCAGTGGCTGCCGCCGGCGACTGCGTCCAGTTGCTCGTCATTCAGTTCTGTATTCGACAGATCTGCCGGAATGGTCAGCACAAGCTGTCCGGGTAGTTCCTCGATGACGCGAATGTTTGCCTGTCCCATACTGCCTTTCTGCGCTTGCAGAAGCGTTTCGACAGTGGCCTGGGGGTTTTCGATCAACGCATCCCGAAACTCAGTGCTTTCCGATGCCAATTGCGCAATGGAAGTTTTCAGTTCCTGGGTACTTTTGAAGTTCTCTGTAGCTTGATCGCTCATGTCGATATCCTTTTTTAAATAGTGAATTTCCGTTGGCAGCGTGACTCGTTGTCATGCTGTGGAGTTAGATTGCCAAACCGGACACGGGGAGATCAAGGCGACGGGTAAAAATACCTCAAATATCAATAGATTGAACGAGAATCAGATAGTCGTGTCCAGGTTCAATACCAAGTATCAGTGATATTGGACGTTGGTAGGTAATCGTCGATACAGATTCCATAATCAGTTCGATTCAACGAGACAGACCTACAGTTTTTCAATGGCGTGCTTTTTTGCTGGGCGCTTTTCCTCGTGCCGTTTTGGAAATTGTTTCTTTCATACTTGTGAAGACCGATCAGACCATCCGAAATGAAACTTTTTCATCCGAGCGAAAAAAACCTTTGCCGGGATTGACTGTGATGCGCACAATGGCCTAGGGTGAAGCTTCCAGGGATCTGGTAACAACCCAATGCACAAGGAGCGTTGCATGTTCAAAATGTGGAATTGCCGTACTGGCTTATCCGGTATAGCCGGCATATTGCCGGCGTTGCTGATTTCAATCTCGGCCTTTAATCCATCCGCTGCGATCGCAGGTTCCGGCACTGATCAATACGGCCGCTCTTGCGCTTCTCCCTATGAAGAGCATGGCGTATACGAGGCCGTTGTCGTCTACCTCATCGATGAAGTGGTGGACGGTCCCATTTTTCTACCGATCGATGTCGAACGTAATACGGTTCAGTACAGACAGGACGCCTATGACTTTTTTCTCGAGCGGTTTGGTCTTGAATTTGATCCGGTTGAGCCCGGCATTCAGGTAATATCCGGTGCTGATGGAGATGCCAATGTGTTCCCGCTTAAAACCGGAACCGGGTCTACGCACCAGGTCTACGGGATGGATGCGCAGAATATCCCGCAATGGAAACACAAGATGCCGATCACCGATGTGGCGCTGTTTGATGATGGCTACTTCGTGACACTTGACAGTGACTATCTCGTTAAAGGAACTTTTGGCGGGGAGGCGGGTATTACGTTACCCGCAGGGACACAGTTCGTGTTCGGCGAGTATCGAATGTTCGACGGACGAGGGCGTCTGCTCGAGACATTCAAATATCGTTCAAATATTCCAGTAACGGCAGGGCCCGTGGGCGGCAGCTTTGATTACTCAAACGGTGCCGTGTTTATCAATATTGCCTGTGACATCGAAAGTGATCTATTCGGGCATGGCAATGTGCGTGCGTTGGCAGAGTTGACACCGCTGGCCGATGGCCGGACGGATCTAGACTTTAGATATGTGATGAAGTTTCCGGCCAGATTATCGGATGACCCGCAGATCTTCCGACCGCGTTGCCGCAAGTTGCGCCCGCTTTGGTGGCGCTGAAAACAGCTGGCATCGATTCCAGGGCTGGAGATTGTACGCTGCTGCCCGTTATCCGGAAAGACTATCACCTCACTAGATTGAGTGAGGTGCTTCCCGGGGCATTCCAGAAGATTGTGCGTATCACGCGCGACATTGGGTGCCCAATGAGAGTGTGAGTTCCCTATCGTTGAGGAAATGGTTTCTGCTGTTTCTTGAATGTTGCTACGTCGTCTATCGCAACGCCAGCCAGGGTCTTTGCATCTGGCTGATGGGCTTTGCCGTTCACGTAGGCGATAATACGGCCGGCACGTGAATCTGAAGTCAGCCGATTCATCATCAACTGCACGCTTTCCAGAGTGGTATTTTCTATCGCTGCGCTGATTTTATCTCTAGAATCGAATTCGAAACGTTGATCATCGATCTCGCTCCAGTAGCGATTGCTGCGATCGGCCAGGCGCTGGTCGTTTCTGTTGATCTGATTGAGTAGTCCCGACTTGATCGAGGCAAACTCGGCTTCTTCCATTGCTTCTACCTGCTCGGTGAAGTTTGATAGAAATTCATCAATCGCAGAGACTATTTCTGTGGGTCCAGTAGTAGGTGATTGAATCGAAAATGCTATGCCAGGCACGTCGTCCATTGGAAATGCGAAAGATTGAACCGAATAACCCAGTTGTTTTACGGTTCGCAGTTCATGAAAAAAGGGTGATTCGATAATCCGTGACAGCAAGAACGAGTGTGCGCGAAGATCGATATCGCGATTACCTAACTGAATGTAGTAGAAAGTCGCGGAGTCATTGTGATCGGAGTCTACTGGAGATACATAGCGTTTGCCCCTTTCTAAAGAGAC
The DNA here is from genome assembly GCA_964646405.1 of uncultured Granulosicoccaceae bacterium. Taxonomy (GTDB): domain Bacteria; phylum Pseudomonadota; class Gammaproteobacteria; order Granulosicoccales; family Granulosicoccaceae; genus CAKZSB01. The sequence continues at coordinate 16,171 of CAZYDV010000101.1, forward strand.
AATGGATCGATGGGGTACAGGGGTTGGTTTTGAATCGCTAAGTAATTTCTCTATTAGTGTAAAGATCTCCACCGCAACCGATTTGTTCACGTTGCCATGGACTAGAGACACGGCCTCGTTTTCGGCCAAAAGCGATTTGTTAAAGCCGGTAATATCGCTGTAGGCCACGTTGGCGGCTGCAGCCAGTAGCTGTTCGTTGGTCCAGTTCGCCAACCCCAGCGTATTGACAATCCGGGTGGAGGCCAGCCGGGCGGGGTCACTTTTACTTCGGTTATTCAGGCTACGGATATACCGCCTTTTTAGACGATTGAATGTTGCCTCGTCAAAATTCGGATCTTTTATTGCTTGCAGTACAGCCTCCAGTAGTACGGTCTGTTTGTCGTTGTAGCCGGAAATACGTACGCCAATGCCTCGCTGATGCCGATAGATACTGTACTCAAGCCCCGCAAGTGCCGCCGGGTAAGAATACTCATTGAGCTGTTCGCGAATCATGTCAGCGTAAAGCCCTGCCAGCACAACATTGCGCGCGCTGTCACGGGCCATTGGTGATCGAATACTGACGTACAGATTTGCTCTGGGTGCCGGGAAATCAGGATCGCTACGGTACCAAAGCCTTATACCTGCTTTCTCAATCAATATCGGTTTGTCGGCGTCATGCTCTGTGTTGAGGTCGGCGGCGAGTAGTGAGAGATCCTCTGGCAAAAAACGGTTTGGCGGTGGAAGTGTCAGGTGGCCGGTTTGCTCAGGAACTGACCATGCCTGCAGGTCTGCAGGATCCAGTGGCTCAAGGCTGTAAGATACATTGAACCACTGTTCGGTCTTGTTCGCGACCACCAGGGGTGAGGTTTCGATCAGTAGAAGATTATCTGGTGTCAGGTAGTTGAGGTATTGTTCTATTAGTGTCTCGTCGAATTCGTCCATGCGATAGGGGCCGCTGAGCACTTCCTCGGGTGCATAACGATGCAGGCTGCCGGCCAGTGATCTCGCTACACTGGATGGGGGTGCCGGTTCCTGAAATCGGAACGCTAATTCCAACTGTTGTTTCTGCTCTTCAAAAATCCACCTCTGCAGGCCCTGACGTTTCACCAGCTCAATGGTCTCAAATACCCTGGCTATGATTTGCTGCCGATTTTCATACCCAGACGGGGTCAGTGATACAGCAACCTCGTAAGAGCCTTGATCGTCATACGCCAGCCCACCACCAGCGCGCAAGCCTTCTGCCCATCCCCTTTCTTTAAGCAACGAAAGGAGGCTGCCAACACCTTCATTTCCGAGAATGTGCGAAATGAGATACAGCGGCTTGTTGTGTCGGTGTTGGTCGGGACCCGGAATCGGAAAATGTAATACCAACTGATGGAATTCGCGCTCCGGCACAACGCTGAGTCTTGCCGGTAGTTGATCTTCCGTGTACAAGTTTGTGTTGGAGTGTTGCGCAGTAGCATTGCGATTTTCAACTGCGCTGAACTTCTCTTTCGCCAGGTTCTCAAGCTCATCGAGAGATTGCGGACCCACGAGAACCAAACGCATGATGTTAGCGGAATAGTGTTTTTCATAAAATGCTATGAGATCATCGCGCACATTGCTGCCTGTGCGATCGGCCAGTGTATCCAGACTCCCAACTGCAAAACCGGCGGCGGGATGTTCAGGATTGTAGGTGAGTCGTCTTGCAGCCAACTGTCGACGACCGTCGTTTTTAAGATTCAAAGAGTATTCTGACTGTACAGCCTGCCGCTCACGACTGACCAGTTCCTCATTAAAAAGTGGTGCGATAAAAAATTGAGCGAATCGATCCAGCGCCGGTTCGAACTGAGCGGGAGCGATATCGAAAAAGTAGTTTGTGTGATCATACGTGGTAAACGCATTGTTTGAACCGCCGTTGGTGCTGATAAACTGGCGATACTCTGAAGCATCTGGGTATTTCTCGGTCCCCAGAAACAGCATGTGTTCAAGAAAGTGTGCAAGTCCGGCGCGGTCTTTCGGGTTGCTGCCGCTGCCAATGTTTATGTCAAGCGCCGCGGAAGACCTTTTTGCCTTGTCATCGGAGACCAGCAGTACCTGTAGCTGGTTTGGTAGCGTCAGTGCTTTGTAGTGCCTCAGATCTCCCGGGCTTTTCGTGACTTCTTGTGCCGATACACCGGTTGTGTTCACAACAAGTGCTGTTAGAAGAATGGCATTGAT
>CAZYDV010000102.1:0-9042 GCA_964646405.1 uncultured Granulosicoccaceae bacterium
ACAAACAGTTTAGCGAGGATGTCGAATCGAGAATCAATCTCGAGTCGGAACTGCAGACGGCGCTGAATGAAAACCAGTTTGTCACCTATTTCCAACCGCGTGTCGACGTGCACAGCAATACAATCACGGGCGCAGAGGCACTGGTCAGATGGATTCATCCACAGCGCGGACTGGTCAGCCTCGCCACCTTCATCCCTGCGTGTGAGGCGTCGGGATTGATCGGACGCCTCGGCAAGTTTGTGCTGGCACAGGCCGTGATTGCACAACAGCGCTGGCGTCAGGCCGGCTTTGATACTCGAATATCAGTTAATCTGTCGCCACTGCAGTTTGGCGAAGACTCACTGGTTGAGGACATCGTGGCTATTGTGGACGAACATCAGGGCGACCCCGACCAAATCGAACTTGAGATTACCGAATCGGTACTACTCGGCCATGACCAAAAGACCATCGACAAGCTGCACGCGCTGGTCAATCACGGATTTCGCATTGCCATCGATGACTTTGGCACCGGTTATTCCAATCTTGCCTACCTGCATCGCTATCCGATTCGATGTCTAAAAATCGATAAATCATTTGTGTCTGAGCTGGACACGGCACAACCCATCGTGGAGCTGATCATTTCGATGGCCAGGCTCTTCAAACTGGATGTGGTTGCCGAGGGAGTTGAAACGATGGAACAGCTTGAGGTGCTTCGGGCCTATGACTGCCACGAGTATCAGGGCTTTTTGTTTGAACGACCGGTCGACTTTGCCTCATTTACCGCACTGCTGGGAGTTCAGCGAGAATCTATCGCAGCCTGATTCAGATCCGAATCGGTAAATCGAATCCTCACAAGCCAAAGCACTGATTCATGAGGTAGAGAAAGTCATTCACGTTACCGCCGTTTTCGAACGTTTGGGTGGAATCGGTACCAGCGGACAAACCGAACCGGATCTTGATTGCATCGGAGAGATAGTCCGGCGCATTGGCATCCCACGGATCGTGCTCGAGACTGCCTCCCGTCATCACAGGCCACGGGCCAGGCTGCGCCGGGATTGACCCTGTGTTGTTGCGCACGTGGTCTACGACCTGCGCATCCAGTGAATCGCGGTGGTGAGAGGCACCGGCATTGTCGAGCACATACTCCACGACATCACAGACATCCAGCAATCGTTCCCTCGGACTGACATGCCGATTACCACTCAGCCACGACGATGGCGCCGGATTCAGTACCCCGCCGCTACTTTCAGAATCAAACAGAAATGGGGCCGGCGCCGTGAGACAGGGATCGCGATAGTCGCGCAGCACCTTGTTGCCAGTCACGTGCAATGACATTCCACCACCGGTGTTTTCCACGCCGACATTCTGCCAGAAAGACCCAGTACCATTTGGCCCGAGAATCTGAACACAGGCTTCATAGTTGCCATTGACCACCTGCCCCGCACGTCGAGACTGGAAAGCAGGACCACGCGTCATGTTGTAGGCAACGCAATTAATGACATCGAACGATGAGACGTCCTGCAGCAGTGGACCGCGCTGATCGTGCATGGCAAACAGACTTCGAATAACACTGACGCCTTTGCCTCTGGATGCCAGCGACCCACGCGCCAGACTGGCCGGCGTGGCCAGACCCTCAGCAATCAGGCAGTCAGATACGGTAATGTTGTCTGATTGAAACAGGTCGAGGCAATCGTCGTCGCCCCAGTAGAGTGAGCAGTGATCAATCCAGCCACTCTTGACGCTGTGAAAGACAAACGGGCCATGACAGCAGTTACCGGTGGTAGCGGGACCATCGGGTCGCGAGCGGATGTGCTGCCAGATGTGACCATCGGCCCTGATGTCAACTAAACCTTCGTGGTTCGTTGCGCTGCCACCGCGCAACTGGATACCGGAAGGCGAAGTTTGCCCCAACACCCAGACATCGCGCTGATCAAACCGAATCCGCTGCGCCGGTGCCAGGGTGCCGGAAAGATTCGGGAAAATGACGTAACTGCTGGCGGGCGCCGACGCCAGCGATCCAGGTCCACTGGCAGATAAATTGGTGACCGCATAAACGCTGTCGCGTTGAAGGTTCAACACAGCGCCAGCATGCCCCTCGGGGATGAAGAAAAGTGGCTTCGCTGCTCGCTCTGTAACAATTGCTTTACACTGCGCGGTTAGACATCGCAGCGTCACTGCAACAGAATCCGCTTAAAAGCGCGCAGGCGTGCCATGCTCAGCCCTCAGGCTAACGCAGGCTGTATGATGCGACAACAACGGCCGCCTGCCCCACGCGATCTAATTCACTACGTGGTAGACAGTAAAAACGCTCGCGACAAGGAGGAACAGTTTGCCCGCCTGGACGGCCAGCGACGCTGTTCGTTCAGACAATCTCAGTCCAGACATGCCCAGCCATGGCACCCTTTGTTGCCAACCGCTACGCTGGTGGAGTCCGGTTAAAGAATCTGACCGCTGGTATTGACCGCTATCTCGCTCTGATCCAAACATCCCTTCAACCTCTGGTTTACACGATCCGGTGCTGTGTACCGTTGTGCCAGCACCGCTCGATCGTTTCGATTTTCGCTATGTAACGCTACCTGAACAACAACAGCTGAACAGAAACGTACCACGACTGCAACATCGTTTCACCTTCGATATAGAGACTTATAGACCACAGGATGGTTCCACAAGCCGTAATCGCACGCCAATCGCGCCAAACAACCTGATCAAATAAAGCCTTCTAATGCAAATATACTGGAGGATTCCCAGCGACACGAGATAATATTATGCGTACGTAGGCCGAATATACTACTCATGAGGAATATACACCCAATCTATATCGCGATTACATAACGTTGTTCAATAAACGAACGCTAATGAAACGATCAATCTGGCCCGATTAGGCAACCCTGTCACCTATCGAAATTGGCGGTACAGGCACGGATGGCGCGGGCGAGCAACTGAGTTACCATTGGAGCTCGTGACTATGCCTTGATTGCATAGGTGGCGCTGACTCTGGATACGAACGTCGCGACGATGCAACAAGTGTCGCGACTTGCGTGTTCGCAATGGGTAACACGCAACCGAGCGAAGACCCGAACCAGGCGCTCTATGGATGGACGGCGCTAGTGATCGCGTATCAGGTTGAACTCGGCAACAGACTGTTCATCTGCGCGTTCAGTCAACCGTTTTGCACTGACCGCACTACTATGCCGCGAGTCGCACCATCCGATACCGACAGGCAACGCTAATTCAACGCCGGATGAAGCGGCAAAAAATTGCTCAAGCTGCGCCGACGTACCGAGGATCTGTTCAGTCACCCATTGCGCTCTGGGCAGCACCAGCGGTGACGCCAATCGATTTCGAGCCCCCCATTCCACCGGGTGGTCACAACCGAACTCAATGTCATCGCTCTTGTTCACGAACGCCAGGTGAAGATCGACGTTGTAGTGAAATTTCATCATCGCCGCTGCAAATAGTGTGGCAACATCTTCGCGAATCGTGAAAAACGAATAAAATCGGGGCTTGCCCTCATTGCTGACCAACGCACCTACCGAATCACCGAATAGCGACTTTTGATCATCGGTCGGCTCGGTGTCGCGCCAGCGCACGCGCGCCAGACTGTACAGCGGCGAACTTTGAATCGTCAGCGCGCTATCGTCGTATAGTCGTGAGCCGACACTCAGAGCGATGTTTGCATCGACTGCTTCGCTTGGCGTCTGATCAGGCGACAGGCCCTCCATGACAGTAAGCGGTATGTAGTCGTTTGCATGGGCCAGCTCGTGATACATCAGACGCGCGAAGGCATGCACCAGATCATCGAAAGGGCGTTCCTCGTCTGATGATAAAGATGTAAACGGAAACGCATAGTCATCACCCTGCATGAAGCGCGAGAACACCCGAAACCTGAGATCGGCACCGAACTCGGCGCGAAAGTCTGACTCAGTGGAGATGGTCTGTTTTTCAGCCAATCCCATCCATAAATAAGCCGGATCGATACGCATCCGGCCCAGGCTGGCGGAGTAACCTGACGGACGAACTTCACTGCCGATCAAAATTCCGGTAACCGGTTTGAACAGTGTGAGAATATCAGCGGGCAGCGCGGCCAGCAGTTGACCAAAACGCACCCCCATCCAGTCGTGAGTAACGACGGTACGGGCGAGAATATCATCGACGGTGGGATTACTGTGTTGCATACCGATGTAGGGCAGTTCCGCCAGGGTGCAGCGGCTGTCCGAATCTGCTTCCAGACATCGCTTTAACGCGCCAGCATAAGCGGTATCGGGACGGTATGGCTGCACCTGATCGTTGGCCAGAACCCGAATATTCTGCTGTGGTACGATCTCTGGTGCCACCTCATCGCCACCACCCGACCCGCCACAGCCAGCCAGCAAACAGGCCACTAGAAAACCGCAAAAGCGAATTGACCATACCGCCATTCGATTGCGCGAACTTACATTTCGATTTAACGCCACCATGCCTGTGAACCTCTCACTATCGTGAACATCCGGATTTTCAGCTACGCTCGTACCGTGCGCAGTGGCACTGTACACAGTGGCACTGACCCAAAAGCGCTGGCTACTTCACCGTGCTTTGCGCCTGTGCCATCCTATAACCCGATTTGAGTCAAAATGTTTCAGCAATTCTCAGTATCGCAATCTGCAAGACTATCAACTGCGCATAGCTCCCACAATTACAATTGCCCTGCGGCGCATGGAACATGAGTGCCGGGAACCTATGCAGTGTGGTCATTGGTGCGAGCGGAGGCATCGGAAATGCGATTGCTCACGAACTCGCAAAACAACCCGGGACCATTTATCGCTGCGTTCGAAACACGGCCCGCATCATGTCACCACTGGAAAATTCCATCACGCTGGAACTGGATATCACCAGCGAGCCGTCTGTTGCCACTGCCGCCAATCGCATCGCGCGCGACGGCGTGCTGCTCGATCAGGTGTTTGTCACCACCGGCATTTTGCAAGACGGCGACATTCGGCCGGAGAAATCGCTGCGACAATTCGAGCCTGACACCTTTATGCAAGTGATGAGAATCAACACGCTGGGCCCCGCGCTCGTTGCAAAGTACTTTCTGCCGCTGGTACAGCGCGACAGCCCGGCTTTTTTTGGCGCGCTATCAGCGCGCGTTGGCAGCATTGGCGACAATCGCCTCGGCGGCTGGCACAGTTACCGCGCCAGCAAGGCGGCGTTGAATATGATAATCCGCAACCTCGCGATCGAGTATCGCCGCTCCCACCCGCAACTGGTGATCGCAGGCCTCCATCCAGGGACGGTCGACACCGCATTGTCAGCGCCATTTCAAAAAAATGTGCCGACCGACAAGCTATTCAGTGCGGAGCGCGCAGCCACCGCGCTCCTCGCTGTTACAAAGACATTAACACCCGATCACAGCGGTGATTGCTTTGCCTGGGATGGCACGCGCATCGAGCCATAAGATCAAGCGGCTATGTCACTGGTAATACGATAGCCGGCCGCTCGCAACTGGCTTGCCAGTGTCGCGATGTGCGCCGGTGTGATCTCGCAACAGCCGCCGACGATCGCGGCGCCGGAATCGATCCAGCGCATCGCGAACCGTGCGTAGGCCTGCGGGTCCAGATCGTGGCGCGCCTGCAGCGCATCGACATTGGTACCATACTCCATCGGCATGACGGAGGTGAAACCGTTGGCGTAAGCCCCTGTCGGCATATCCTGTGAGTGCATATGCACCCATGCTGCATCCACCGCCTCAGGCAAGCTGCAATTGAGTAACAATGCACCAACGTCGAGAGCCCGCAGCGCTTCACGGGCATCGGCAATGGTCTCAGCGCTGCGCAGATTGCCGCTGCCGGCATCATCGACACTCAGCGACACCCAGACCGGCAGACCACTGTCGCAGGCGGCGGTGGCCGCCGCCGTGGCCTCGTGAATGGAACTCATGGTCTCGCAGATAAAAAGATCTACCGCTCCGACCTGCTCGGCGACGATGGCGCGATAGGTCGCAAGTGCCTGCTCGAATGGTGGCGCATGCTGAGGATGATAGCTGTCGTACAGCGGCGGCAGCGAGGCGGCAATCCGCACGCCGGGCACTTCGGCCTGTTGCCTCGCAGCGGCGGCAAGCTCAAAGGCCCGCGCCTGCAGCATCGCGAACTCATGCTCACGACCCACATCTGCCAGCCGCTCGGGTGTGACGCTGTAGGTGTTTAGCGTAATCACGCGCGAACCGGCACGAATGTAGTCCTTGTGCAACTGCGTGACCAGCGCCGGTGAGTCGATCATCACCTGGGCACCCCAGAGCCGATCGGCGCGCGCGGCACCTCGGTGTGCCAGCTCCTGACCCATGCCCCCGTCCAGCAAAACGATATCTTTGTTTGTCATGGCTCGCGACCCGGATCCAGATTCGTGGCAGATTTTCCAGCAGACCGGCTGCTCACTTGCCTCGCCCGCCAGCGGAACTTACTATCGGATGCAATCAGCGGCAAGGCCGCTTGCCACGCCATTCACGGAGCCAACCATGTCTGATGCTTCTGCGTCGATCGCTGACACCTATCGAGAAGACGGTTTCGTCTTCCCCGTCGATGTGCTGAGCACCGATGAAGCTCGCGAGGTTCTGCAGGATCTCGAGTCCGCCGAGGCCGAACTGGCCGAGGATGCCGAGAGACTCGCCATCCTGCGATCGTACCCGGATCGAGTACTGCCATCCTTCGACCGGCTGATTCGGCATCCAGCCCTGATCAGTGCTGCCAGCCAGGTGCTCGGCCCCGATTTGATGGTCTGGAGCGCAAGCCTGTTCATGAAGCAGCCGAATTCCACCCACATCGTGAGCTGGCATCAGGATCTGACGTATTGGGGCCTGGATGATGCCGAGGAGACCACCAGCTGGGTCGCGCTATCCGCCGCCACGCTGGAAAGCGGCTGCATGCAGTTTGTACCGGGCAGCCACAAAAAGCTGCAAGTACCACACGAAGACACCTTCGATGAAAACAATCTATTGTCACGCGGGCAGGAAATCGCCGTTGAGGTCGACGAGGACGACGGCGTGGCGGTCGAACTGCAGGCCGGCCAGGCATCCCTGCACCACGGCCACCTGTTTCACTCATCCGGTCCGAACCGCGCTGACTACCGCCGCGTGGGCGCTGCCATCCGCTACATCAAGCCCTCGATGAAGCAACAAAGCGGCGATCGATCACTGGTGGCTCTGGTCAGCGGCAGCGACCGCTTCAATCACTTCACTATCGCAGACGCACCTAAAGGCCGCCTGCACGAAGATGACTTTGAATTGTGCCGCCGAGACATCGAGATCAAGCGGCGGGTGTTGTACGAAGGTGCACAGGGCCAAAAGGGACAGCGCTATCAATAAACTCAACCGACGGCGACGCTAATGCCACGTACATTGTATGAAGTTGACACGCCGACACTCGTCGTTCACGAATCTATTGCGATTGCAAACATCGAGCGTTTCCAACGCCACTGTGATGAGGCCGGACTAAAGCTGCGACCACACATTAAAACCCACAAGTCGATTCACTTCACACGGCTGCAACTTGAAGCGGGTGCGGCCGGCATCACCTGCCAGAAAATCGGTGAGGCGCAAGTAATGGCGGCCCATGGTGCCGATGACATACTGATTACGTTTAATATCATGGGTGAGGCAAAACTCAAACGGCTGACGGAGCTTGCCAATCAAGTAGACAAGCTGGCGGTAGTGGCCGACAACGCCACGGTGGTAGAAGGATTGTCGGCAGCGTTCGCCACGCATGCTAAAAAATTACGGGTCATGATCGAGTGCGACACCGGCGCTGCGCGCTGCGGTGTTCAAACGCCGCAGCAAGCGGCAAAGCTTGCGCAGTTAATCACAAGCTCACCGGGCCTTCAATTCGCAGGCCTGATGACCTATCCGGACAAGCAGCCATCATCGCTTCCGGTTCAGTTCATGCGCGACACGCTCGCCAGGCTCAACGCAATGGGTATCGATTGCCCGGACGTCTCTACCGGCGGTACACCGCTGATGTGGGACGCGGCAAACGAAGACATCTTTACCGAGTATCGCATTGGCACCTATATCTATCAGGATCGCTCAATGCTCGAGCGTGGCATCTGCCAGGAGTCCGATTGTGCCGCACGTGTTGTCACCACTGTAGTCAGCAGACCGACTGCCGAGCGGCTCGTCATCGATGCCGGCTCCAAAGTGCTGACCAGCGACCTGCTCGGCATGCAGGGCCACGGCCACGTGCTCGACTACCCGGATGCAACCATCACGGGTTTGAGCGAAGAGCACGGCGTATTGCAGGTGTCAGCCGATAACCCGCTGCAACCAGGCGATCAAATCGAGATTGTGCCAAACCACGTGTGCGTGGTATCGAACATGTTTGACGAAGTTCAGTTGATCAAAGAGAGCGGTCGGATCGAGCCGCTGGCGATTGACGCGCGTGGCAGAGTGTTTTGATGGACGTGCCGCAAGTGGGATAATCGTAGTCATCTGGATTGTTTGGGCCTTGCTCACGCTGCGGGCTTCCTGCACGGGTTTCGGGGTGTGGTGGCGTTGCCTCATGTACGTCGGGTGTGTGGTTTGGTAACCCGACGCGTTAGCGAGGTTGGTGTGCCAATGGTGGTGATGGTGCAGACCCGATGCGCGAATGGTTGTGGTAGCCGAATACGTTAGTGTCTGCGAGTGGATTGAGCCTTGCTCACGCGGCGGGCTTTCTGCACGGGTTTCGGGATGTGGTGGTGTTGCCTGATGGGTGTTGTGTGTGGTGTGGTAACCCGACGCGTTAGCGAGGCTGGTGTGCCAATGGTGGTGATGGTGCCGACCCGACGCGCGAATGTTTGTGGTAGCCGGATACGTTAGTGTCTACGAGTGGATTGGGCCTTGCTCACGCTGCGGGCTTCCTGCACGGGCTTCGGGGTGTGGTGGTGTTATCTGATGTACGTGGTGTGTGTGGCGTTGGTAACCCGACGCGTTAGCGAGGCTGGTGTGCCAATGGTGGTGATGGTGCAGACCCGATGCGCGAATGGTTGTGGTAGCCGAATACGTTAGTGTCTGCGAGTGGATTGAGCCTTGCTCACGCGGCGGGCTTTCTGCACGGGTTT
>CAZYDV010000102.1:9142-18146 GCA_964646405.1 uncultured Granulosicoccaceae bacterium
TAACCCGACGCGTTAGCGAGGTTGGTGTGCCAATGGTGGTGATGGTGCAGACCCGTTGCGCGAATGGTTGTGGTAGCCGAATACGTGAGTGTCTGCGAGTGGATTGAGCCTTGCTCACGCGGCGGGCTTTCTGCACGGGTTTCGGGATGTGGTGGTGTTGCCTGATGTATGTGGTGTGTGTGGTTTGGTAACCCGACGCGTTAGCGAGGTTGGTGTGCCAATGGTGGTGATGGTGCCGACCCGTTTCGCGAATGGTTGTGGTAGCTGAATGCGTTAGTGTCTGCGAGTGGATTGGGCCTTGCTCACGCTGCGGGCTTCCTGCACGGGTTTCGGGGTGTGGTGGTGTTGCCTGATGTGTGTGGCGTTGGTAACCCGACGCGTTAGCGAGGTTGGTGTGCCAATGGTGGTGATGGTGCAGACCCGTTGCGCGAATGGTTGTGGTAGCCGAATACGTGAGTGTCTGCGAGTGGATTGGGCCTTGCTCACGCGGCGGGCTTCCTGCACGGGTTTCGGGATGTGGTCGTGTCGCCTGATGTGTGTGTTGCGTGACGCACATCAGCCCGACAGGCGAATTAGCGGTAGCGGCGAATGGCCTCGGTCAGCAGGCCGCTGCCAACACTGGTATACAAGTCACCGGCGATATGTGTGGCATCGGGAAAGGTCCGCTCTATACAGGCTGCTACCAACGGCAGTGCGGTTGACCCGCCGGTTGTGAATACCGTATCAATAGCAGCGTGCGCGACACCAGCCTGCAGCAGGGTTTCATCAAGGGCGAGAAAGATCTTTTCAACATCTCGTTGCAGCGAGGCCTGCAGCAGAGACTGGGTCAGCCTGCAGTCATCGATAGAAGCTTCGTCTTCTTCAAACAGGCTGCTGAGCGACACGGTTGTTTCAGGTTGCGTGGAAAGATCGATTTTCGCCTGCTCAACCAAGGCTGCCAACCGGTGTCCGTTACGGTTTTGCAATAGCTTGATCAGTCGGTCCAGGCGCCATTTATCGCTGACGTTGACCCTGAACTCACGGAGCTCACGCAGTACGTCGCGACTGTATAACAAGTGAATTTTGTGCCAGGTAGCCAGATCGTGATAGTAGTGTCCCGGCATGTTTAACGTTGGCCGATCAGCCATCGGCATGCCAAAACCCAACTGTGGCATAACGCCGGCGATCGACAGCCTGCGATCAAAATCAGTGCCGCCAATGTGCACGCCATGATTAGCCAGAAAATCGGACTCGCGATCGTGGCTATCGCGACGCTGCGGTGATAAACGCACCAGTGTGAAATCCGATGTGCCGCCCCCGATATCGACGATCAGGGCGAGCTCTTCTGTCTGCACGCGCTGCTCGTAATCCAGCGCCGCGGCGATCGGCTCGAACTGAAACGATACGTTGTTAAATCCGGCTATCCGTGCGATCTGCTCCAGGTGATCCTGCGCCGCACGATCCAGTGCCGCATCGTCGTCATTGAAAAACACAGGCCGCCCCAACACGACGCTATCGAGCGCGGCCGCATGATCACCCAGATGGGCCTCGGCCTGTTGCTTCAGGCTGCCCATAAAAAATCCGATGATTTCGTCAAAGCTGTAAAATCGATTCTTCACCTGCGTGGTGTCACCCATGAACGAGCTACCCAACAGACTCTTCATCGAGCGCATCAGTCGACCAGACTCCCCCTGGGTATAGCGCGCTATCGCGTGTCGACCGAAGCTGATCTCATTCTCTTCAAAGCCGAAGAACAAGGCACTCGGCAGCGTGGTCTGCCAGTTACCTGCCGCATCCTGCTCGAGCGGTACCATGGTCGGGGTACGCTCGAATAACACGCCAATGGTTGAGTTCGATGTACCGAAATCCAGACCACAGATTGTCATGTGGAATCTCCAGGTTCAGGGAAACACTGCTGTACAGCGCGCTTGCCCGGGGCTACGATGACACGTCTTTCCGTCACCGCCACGCAATCCTCGGCAGGACACTCTGCTCTACTTCAGGCAGTCACCTATAGAAAATGACGAGCAACCTGCACGGAATCCTGTGGGCCTTGCTGGCTACCGCGCTGTTTGCGAGCGTCGCGGCAATGGCCAAGGTCGCAGTGCAGGATTACCACGTACCGCAAATTCTGTTCTTTCGGCAAATTGTGGTGTTTGGTTCGACACTGCCTTCAATCGCCAACGCGTTTCCGACAAGCCTCACCACTCGCCACCCGCTGCTGCACACTGTGCGCCTGTTTGGCGCATTCGTGGCACTGGCCTGTGGCATTTGGGCTGTTGCCACGCTGCCGCTGACCACAGCGATAACACTGGGCTTTGTGCAGGTATTTTTCGTCGCACTTCTCGCCGCGATATGGCTTGGCGAAAAGATCGGTCCACAACGATTGATTGCCATTGTAACCGGCTTTGCCGGTGTGCTTGTGATCATGCGCCCGGACGCCAGTGACCTTTTCAATGTGGCAACCCTGATTCCACTGACCGCGGCGGCAGGTGCGTCACTTGCCGTCGTCTCGGTTCGGCGCCTGTCACAGACCGACTCGACCGCCACACTGCTGGTCTATCAATCGACTGTCATCGGGCTGCTGAGTGGCTTGCCACTATTCTGGCTGTGGGTCACACCCAACCTGGCGGACACACTATTTCTGCTGACGATGGGCGCGCTCGCTGCGATCGGTCAATGGGCCGGCATCAAAGCCCTGCGCCACGCTGAGGCCAGTGTCGTTGGCAACATTCAATACACCAGCCTGATCTACGCCACCGCACTGGGCTATATCGTGTTTGGTGAAATCCCCGACAGCCAGACTTTGATCGGTGCGGCGATCATCATCGCCTCGTCAGTCTATCTGCTACACCGGGAATCGATAGCGCACCGCGTTGGAGGCACAGCTTGAAACGTCGACCGAGGCCGCCTAGTCGACGACTTCCTCTCGCAGACGCACCGGGCCAAACTGCTCGGGGTACAGACCGAATTTGTCGGCATAGAAGTCGCGAAAGTACTGCATTTCGGTGCTGATATCGCCAGTGGGTGTCAGCGCGGCCCCAAAACCGCCGCGACGTTGTCGGTAGTCCAGATAGCTCGGTACTATCGGCACACCGGCCCCTTTAGCGATGCGGTAGAAGCCCGATTTCCAGAATTCTGTTCGCGCGCGAGTAGCCTCGGTTGGAATTACCAGGATAAGACTGGGTTCGCGCGCGAACACGGCGGTCAGCTCGGCGACCATATCCTGCGCCGCACCCCGATCCACCGGTATGCCCCCCAGTGGCCGCATAAACCACCCCATAGCCGGATTGAACAGGGATTTTTTTGCAAGCCATCGCACCTGCAGGCCATATGCCATAGCGAACAGCAGCATGTAGAAAAAGTCCCAATTGGACGTATGCGGCGCTGCAATCAACACGCAGTGCGGGCAATCGGGTGCATCGCCCTCCATCTTCCAACCCAAACGCCCAAGCAGCGCCGCGGCCAGTCTTTTCTTCAATTCATTTCCATCGTGGTTGGCGGCAGAGTCTGTCAGCGCCGCGTGCTGAATGGCGGTTTTGGCGTGGGCCTGCGGAAAAATCACCGCTTGACATGCCCCAGCGTCCTTTTCTCTGGCGCAATGATCCAGCCAACAGACGGACGGTTGCCGCGTGGCCGGTGTCTATGAGATTGTTCAGTATCTGCCTATCACTCGTCACGGGCAAGCCAATCCAGCGGAGCGAATATGACAACAAGCGCAATCATGGCGCTGCTGTTGGTCTTGCTAATCTGGTCGCTGGTTGCCGCCAGAATGACCCGCAGCCCGATCACTGGCCCCATGGTCATGGTGTCAGCCGGACTGCTGATATCAACCACATTGACAATAGAGTCGGGCAATGTGTATGGCGCCGCCTACGTGCTCGCCGAACTAACACTGATCATCGTGCTGTTCTCCGATGCCTCTCGTATCAGCCTTAGTGCGTTGAAAAGCGGTAATCGCCAACCGCTGCGCATGCTAATGATCGGCTTGCCGGGCGCGATTGTCGTCGGCACTCTGATCGGCCTGTGGCTGTACCCGACGCTCGGGTTCTGGAGCGTGGCTCTGCTGGCGGCCATTCTTGCACCGACAGACGCCGCGCTCGGTGAAGCCGTGGTGTCCAGCCAATCGGTGCCAGAGTCACAGCGACAGACGCTGAGTGTCGAAAGCGGGCTCAACGACGGCCTCGTCGTCCCGATGGTATTGCTGCTTGCCTGTGGTGCGAACATTACACACAACCTCGGCGCCGCCTCCGACTGGCTGCTGCTGGCGGCGCGTCAGATTGGCTTTGGCACCATAGCTGGACTCGCGGTCGGCTATGTCGGTGCGGCAGCCACCCGCCGGGCGCTGGACGCCGGCACTCTCGGGCAGAGCTGGCAGGGTGTCGCGAGCCTCACACTCGCCGGTCTGGCCTGGGCGATAGCCGAAGCGCTGCACGGCAACGGCTTTATCTCCGCCTTTATCGCAGGACTGGTATTTGGCAACACACTACAACGCCCAGCAAGCTTCCTGTTCGAGTTCCAGGAGACCGAAGGTCAGTTGCTGGTACTAGCCACTTTCGCCGTGTTTGGCACCCTGATGCTGCCACAGGTGTTAACACAAATCGATGCGGTCGTGCTGCTATACGCGCTGGCAAGCCTGACGGTGGTCAGAATGCTGCCGATTGTTTTGTCCCTGCTCGGCACTGCCACGCGTTGGCGCGATCGGCTGTTTCTGGCCTGGTTCGGCCCACGCGGGCTGGCGTCCATTCTATTTGTTCTGTTGGTTGGCGAGTCCAGCGGTATACCCCAATACGAGTTACTGACCACCGTGGTGTTTACCACCGTCGCGCTAAGCGTTTTGCTGCACGGCCTGACCGCGGGTCCGCTGGCCAGTCTCTACGGCCGCCCTGCCCGCTCACCCGACGGCCACACTCGCCAATGAACCATCAGTGCCATTGCGTGCCATACGCAACGACACCTGCAGATAGTCACCCGAACCTGGCGCGCTCGCGCCGGTCAATCACCCATCGGATCGAACCATGAAGCCAACCGAACAGCCAGTGCATTGGATAGCAGTCGCCGCAGCCGCCGATTTACCCGACGGCCGCGTGATGACGGTGACTGCAGGCACGCAAACGCTCGCCCTGTGCCACGCGCAGGGTCAGTATGCAGCGATGGACAATCGCTGCCCGCATCAGGGCGGCCCGCTCGGTGAGGGATCGATTGAGACTGGCGTGGATGGCAAATGCTGGTTGCGCTGTCCGTGGCACGGGTGGGACTTCGACCCGTTGACCGGCAAACCACCGGGTGGTCACGAAGACAGCGGGCAACAGATGTATCCGGTGAAAGTCGAAGACGACCAGATTCTCGTGGGGCTGCCCGAGGCACAGGCACACGAAGAGACGGTGACCGATGTGATGGCGCAAACCATGGTCAACTGGGGTGTGACGTCGGTTTTCGGCATGGTCGGGCACAGCAACCTGGGGCTTGCTGACGCCCTGCGTCGACAGGAAATCTCCGGCAACCTGACGTTCTACGGTATCCGGCACGAGGGCGCCGCTGCATTTGCCTGTTCCGCCTATGGCAAACTGACCGGCCAACCCGCCGCCTGCCTGACGATCGCAGGCCCGGGTGCCACTAATCTGATGACCGGCCTGTGGGACGCTCGCGTCGACCGCGCGCCACTTCTGGCACTGACCGGACAGGTAGATGTACAGGTGTTGGGCCCGGGTGCATTTCAGGAGATCGATCAGACCAGTGCCTTCGCGCCGGTCGCGGCTTTTAGTCAAACCGTGCTCCATACCTCTCGCCACGCCGAGTTAATGTCTCTGGCGTGCAAGAATGCCATCGTTCAACGCGATGTCGCCCATCTGATTTTTCCAGACGACGTGCAAACCCTGCCAGCGACAGACGCAGACAAGCCAGGCGAGCCCGAAGGCCGCATGGGCGATCAGCAGATCGCACCGGCCGAGCGTGCTGTCGACGCCGCGGTTACCCTGCTGTCGCAACACCAGCGCCCGATCATTGTGGTCGGTTACGGGGCGCGCAACAGCATGAATCAAATCACCGCACTGGCTGACAAACTTCACGCACCGGTGCTGACCACATTCAAGGCCAAGGGCCAGATCGACGACAATCACCCGCTCGCCGCCGGCGTGCTCGGCCGCTCCGGCACGCCGATCGCAAGCTGGTTCATGAACGAATGCGATCTGATTCTGGCATTTGGCTGCTCTTTCTCAAACCACACCGGCATCACGCCAAAACGTCCGGTCATCCAGGTCGATTTCGATCCGATGGCGCTGGGACGCTTTCACCCCGTGCAGGTTCCGGTACTCGGCGAAAACGGCATCACCGCCGACATCATCACAGCCCGCGTTGGCCATATTAAAACGGTCGATCAACGCAGTGAAGTTGCCGAGCGCTGGCGCATCTGGCGCACCGAAAAACAATCGCGCGCGGCAGATGATCGCGGTCGCGGAATCAACTCGGCATCGATCTTCGAATCGCTGCAAAATCAGATCGACGACAACGCGATAATCGCCGTAGACGTTGGCAACAACACCTACTCGTTTGGTCGCTACTTCGAGGTAAAAAATCAGCGCGTGCTGATGTCGGGTTATTTAGGTTCAATCGGCTTTTCATTTTCGGCTGCGATGGGCGCCTGGGCCGCGACGCAGGACAAGGATGAATTTCGTGGCCGACAGGTAGTATCGGTCAGCGGCGACGGCGGCTTTGGGCAATATTTAGCCGAATTCACGACCGCGGTAAAATACGACATGAATATCACGCATATTCTGCTCAACAACAGCGAGCTTGGCAAAATCTCTAAAGAGCAGCGCGCCGGCCAATGGGATGTATGGCAGACTTCACTGCACAATCCTGATTTCTCTCAATTTGCCACCCTTTGCGGTGGACTGGGCATTCGCGTCACCGACAGCAGCGAGATAGACTCAGCGATACGCCAGGCACTTGACCACAATGGCCCGGCACTGGTCGAAATCATCACCGATGCGGATCTGGTGTAGCAAACACCCCTGGCCCGCTTAACACCCAACACAGGAGCAACATGAATCTTCAAGGTAAAGTGGCACTGGTTACTGGCAGCGCCATTCGGGTGGGGAAGGCGCTGGCCTGCAGTCTCGCGGATCAGGGTTGCCATGTCGTGGTGCACTACGGGCGCTCTGACGAACAGGCGCGAGCAACGGTGGCCGAAATTGAAAATAAAGGGGTCAGGGCATGGGCAATCAGTGCAGACCTTGGCGATGAACAGGCGGTGAGCCGATTGATCGATCAGGCAATCGATCTGGCAGGTACTGTCGATATTCTGGTCAACAGCGCGTCGATTTTTCCGGAAGAAACCTTTGACACGGCGGCCCCGGCAACCTGGGACCGCACCATGATGGTGAACCTGAAGGCGCCGTTTTTGTTGAGCCAGTGTTTCGCCGAGAGGCTAACGGACGGGCAACAGGGCAAAATCATCAACCTGCTCGATGCCTCATCGATGCGCCCGCGCAACCATCACTTTTCCTACACCATCAGCAAGTACGGCCTTGAGGGGCTGACCAAAACCGTCGCCCACGCACTGGCCGCGCGCAATATTCAAGTCAATGGCATCGCGCTCGGCGCCATACTGCCCAACAGTAATGACGCCGACCCCAAAGCGTTCGACGCGATGGCCAAAACCAACCCGTCCGGTCGCAATGGCGATCCTCAGGCCGTGGCCGACGCGATGCTGTATTTACTGCAACAGGCCGACTACGTCACCGGCGAATCGATATGCATAGACGGAGGGCAGCATCTGGTTTAGCTCACTTTGGCATTTTTTCCAATGCCACGGGGAACCAGAGCTCGCGCTCGATCAAGTGGCTTGTCACTCATGCGGAACCAATCATCTGCTGAGAAAGCTCTCCTGCGCATGAGTGCGAGGGCGCTACGGCTCTATTAAACTCACTCAATGGAGATTGTCGGCAGGTCGCCGGTTGAAGTGACCGATTGAATGTTAAATCTCAGCGGGTCAACGAACGGGCTTAACAACAGTGCGGACAGGTTAGTCACCCCGGGTTCCGCTGTTGCGTACTCGATGACAGTTTCTGTGTCCAGAGTGCCGTCGCGATCGAATTCCCGAATGGCGATCGGGTTACCGTTGTCGTCATAGTCATATTCAATACGGACCTCGACATCATCATTCGCGCCGACCGTGATCTCGAGCACTAGCATCGTTTCCGTACTCTCAATCAAGGTAAAAAGGGTCGTGTTTTGGTCCTGTGCAAATGTCGCCATACCGGACACACCGTTTTCGTACCGAATATCGAGTACGTCAATATCACCGTTCAACGCGTGTTCCTCAATACGGTCTGGCAGTAAGAGTGGTTCGAGCGGACCAATTGCAGCGGGTGCAATGGCTGGATAGCGCCTGGCGGTAATCAGTGACCCGCCGCTCGATATGCTCACCAGACGCCCATCCGCATCATACCCATAAACCGTGGTATTGGGCTCTGTATCGCCCTCGTCGGTTGAATTGATAACCAGACCGGTCGCGTCGATCGAAAACACCAATCCTGGATCAGCGCCTTCTTCAGACAGCACAAATGCGCGACGATCCGCATCGTATGCAAAGTTGGTAGTTTCAGTTTCCGGCGCCAGACCAGAATATTCCGTGTTGGCAATTCGAGTGATGGCAAACCCGTTATGATACGGATTGGCCCGATCAGACGAAGACTGATCCGACCGATCGGATGAACAGGCCGTGACCACCATCGCACCGAAAGCCATCATGCAGGCGGCAAGCTTTGCACTTCCCGTAGTGTGAAAAGAAACCATGTCCAATACCTGTCGCTCGGATTCAAAGACGCATCCGGCAAAGCCTGCAGGCCCCACCACACCACAAAGGTATCACAGGCCATTACACTGCTGCATTAACGCTCGCGGTTCGCTGAGCCCGGCAAAAGGGGTTGATTCTATGCTGAGAGTAAAAGCACTGTGTCTGTCTGGACGGGGGGCACCAAAATACAGGTCCAGCGGCGGGGTGCAATCGACACGGTAGGCA
>CAZYDV010000103.1:0-18004 GCA_964646405.1 uncultured Granulosicoccaceae bacterium
ACGTCTCACGAGCAGCCCCGACGCCTTTGCAGTTGGGGCGCGGGGAGCATCGTTATTCACTGACCAGGAGACTCAAGGCCCGGCAGTAAGCTTTGCGCTAACGAAGCACAAACCGGATAGCCTCCGGCACAGCCCAAGCGCGCCCCGTGCAGACGGAGCGTATTTCTTTTTCGAGAATCAACATGACTGACATTTCACGGTACCGAAACATAGGGATCTTCGCCCACGTTGACGCGGGCAAGACAACGACTACGGAGCGCATCCTCAAGCTGACTGGCAAGATCCACAAAATCGGCGAAGTGCACGACGGCGCGGCGACCACCGATTTCATGGAGCAGGAACAGGAGCGCGGTATCACCATTCAGTCTGCAGCGACTACCTGCTTCTGGAACGACCATCGCCTGAACATCATCGACACCCCCGGACACGTTGATTTCACGATCGAAGTGTACCGTTCACTCAAAGTGCTCGATGGTGGCGTGGGCGTGTTTTGTGGCTCAGGCGGTGTCGAGCCGCAATCAGAAACAAACTGGCGCTACGCTAACGAATCCCGCGTGTCACGCATCATCTACGTCAACAAGCTCGATCGCATGGGCGCTGACTTCTACCGCGTTGTCAAGCAGGTTGAGGACGTGTTGGGCGCAACCCCGTTGGTCATGACTTTGCCGATCGGCATCGAAGACGACTTCAAAGGCGTCGTCGATCTGCTGACTCGCAAGGCGTGGATCTGGGACGACAGCGGCGATCCGATGAAATACAGCCTGGAAGACGTACCGGCCGACATGACCGATCTCGTCGAAGAATGGCGTGAGAAGCTGATCGAAACTGCCGTCGAGCAGGACGACGACGCGATGGAAAAATACCTCGATGGGGAGGAGCCTGCGCTCGAAACGCTGAAGAACTGCATTCGCAAGGGTACGATTGAACTCGCCTTCTTTCCGACTTTCTGCGGCAGCTCTTTCAAGAACAAGGGCGTTCAAAACGTTCTGGATGCTGTCGTCGACTACCTGCCCAACCCGATGGAAGTACCGCCTCAGCCCGAGGTTGACCTCGAAGGCAACGAGACCGGCGAACTTGCGATTGTCGATCCAGACAAGCCGTTGCGCGCACTCGCGTTCAAGATTATGGATGATCGCTACGGCGCACTGACCTTCACCCGGATCTACTCAGGTAGCCTCGGCAAGGGCACCACGATCCTGAACTCATTCACTGGCAAAACCGAGCGCATCGGTCGAATCGTTGAAATGCACGCCGATTCCCGCGAAGAACTGGACAAGGCGCAGGCGGGCGACATCGTCGCGATCGTGGGTATGAAGAACGTGCAGACCGGCCACACCCTGTGTGACCCGAAAGCACCGGCCACACTCGAACCAATGGTCTTCCCCGATCCGGTTATATCGATTGCCGTGTCACCAAAAGACAAGGCGGCCTCTGAAAAAATGGGCCTGGCGTTGAGCAAAATGGTTCAGGAAGATCCGTCTTTTCACGTCGAGACCGATGAGGAAAGCGGCGAGACGATCATCAAGGGCATGGGTGAATTACACCTGGATATCAAGGTCGACATTCTGCGTCGCACGCACAGCGTCGAAGTGGAAGTCGGCAAGCCTCAGGTGGCGTACCGCGAGACGATCACCAAGCGCATCGAAGACACCTACACCCACAAGAAGCAGACCGGTGGATCAGGACAATTCGCGAAGATCGACTACGTCATCGAGCCCGGTGAGGCAGGTGACGGCTTCAGCTTCGAGTCAAAAGTTACCGGCGGCAACGTGCCACGCGAATTCTGGCCCGCTGTGCAGAAAGGCTTCGAACAGAGCCTCGAGCAAGGCGTTCTGGCCGGTTACCCGTGCCTCGATTTCAAGGTCGTACTGATGGACGGTGGATTCCACGCGGTTGACTCATCAGCCGTCGCCTTCGAAATCGCTTCCAAAGCAGCCTACCGTCAGTCCATGCCAAAGGCCGGACCGCAGTTGCTGGAGCCGATCATGAAGATTGACGTGTTTACCCCCGAAGATCACGTCGGCGACGTGATCGGCGATCTGAACCGTCGTCGCGGCATGATCAAGGCTCAGGAAGCCGGCGTATCCGGTGTTCGCGTTAAAGCTGACGCGCCTTTGTCCGAAATGTTTGGCTACATCGGCGATCTTCGCACCATGACGTCAGGCCGCGGGCAGTTCTCCATGGAGTTCTCGCACTACGCCCCGTGCCCGGCCAATGTTGCTGAAGTCGTGATTGCACAGGCTGCCGAGCTGAAAAAGGCAAGCTGATGCACCGCACCCGGCCGGGTTTCCGGCCGGGTGCCCAAACCAGCGCAGTCAATCGCGTCGTGTTACCGGTTGATTTAGCTGGACGCCGGATGAGGCCCACCGGTACCGTTGCTGCTAGCGGGCAACTCCTTCAGCACCGATTCAGCCTGAATAGACCATACTAGCTACCGTTTCATATCCTCAATTGGAGACCACGATGAAATACATCTTGACGCTTGCATTTGCCCTGTTCAGCGCCTCGTCAATCGCCGCAGGTGATGCCGAAGCTGGCAAAGCAAAAGCGGCGGTCTGCGCCGCCTGTCACGGAGCCAATGGCGTAGCCATCGCCCCGATCTACCCCAATCTCGCGGGTCAGAAGCCAGCCTACATGGTCGCCCAGTTGAAAGCTTTCAAATCGGGTGAGCGCAAGGGCGCCAACTCAGCTTTGATGGCGCCAATGGCCATGCCGCTGAGCGATCAGGATATGGAAGATATTTCGGCCTATTTCGCCGCCATGCCTGCCGCCAAGTAAAACGCTTTATCGCTGCCGCGCCAATCGTGCGCGGCAGCGTTTCACAGCTTTAGTTGCGTGCGGTATTACCGTCCGGTTCGTCCAGCATCATGAGCCAGTCCAGTCCCAGTTTGGCCACTACATAAATCGCCTCGGTTCGGCCACTGACTTCAAGTGCGGCGAACACCTTGGATGCGTGCGCCTTGACTGTGTGCACCGAGATATCGAGCTCGTTAGCGATCTGTTTGTTCGACTTGCCCTGAACCATAATCTTCAGCACATCTTTGGGCCGCTGCGTCAGCGTGTTGATCCGCTGCTCCAGCGACGACCCATTGTCAGCATCGTCCAGCCGCGGATCGGCAACCTCGTCAAGCGCCTCCGGTGGTAGATAGATCCCGCCAGCCAGGACGAGATTCAACGCAGCCTTCAGCACATCGAAAGTAGCGGCTTTTGGGATGAAGCCGACCGCACCGTTGTCGATCATGCGCCTGATTTCATCGGCGCGCGTCTCCCCCGACACCACTACAATTCGGGCCTTAGGGCTGCGCTCGCGAAACTCCACCAACGCCTCCATCCCCAACAGACCACTCGGGTCGAGGTTGTAGTCCAGCAGAACAATGCCATAGGAATCCAGTTCGGCAAGTGCGAACGCCTCCTCGCAGGACGAACATACTTTGAAATCATCAGGCTGTACAAAATCCACCAACAGATTGCGTAACCCTTCGGCGAACAGCCTGTGATCATCTACCGATAGTACTTTCATCCTTCCCCCGAGTTACTCACGAGCACAACGCATCACTAGCCCAACGCTGTGCCAGCTTGTTATTCAACCCTGATCAGGAGTCGGCAGACACGGTGCCCACCGCGGCCACACCGGCTTGTGCCACTTCAATATCTTCGTCAGGTTTGCCAGAACCCACACCAATGGCACCGACCATCGCGCCGTCGACGAATATCGGAAAGCCACCGAGCAAGTTGGTCCAGGCACCGTTCGTGGCGGCGGCGACGTTTCTGGCAAACGGATCCGGAGCGTGGCCAGTAGCCGCCATGATTGACACCGCGGTGTAGGCTTTCGCCTGAGCGGTTTCCACGCTGTGGATCTTGGCGCCATCCATACGAGTGAACGCGCGAAGATTGCCACCGGTATCGACCACTGCGATGCTTTGCGGTACACCCATCTCGGCCGCTTTGCTGCGCGCCGCATCGATTACCTTCATCGCTCCCGCTTCTGTCAGTTGTGGCAGGTTTACAGTATGGCTCATAGTGTGCTCTTAGTGGTTGATGAGACAAAGGGAACGCGAAAGTCTACAGGATCGGTACGACAACATTTGTACAGGAAAGACACACAGAGTACTGCCCATCAAATCTTTGTGGCACAACGTTCTGCAACGCGGTACATGAAGTAACCACACAACGCCAGAACAGCCAACAGCACCAACAAGCCGTTGTAACCGAAAAAACGCCACACTATCGAACCGATCCAAGGCGCCAGCGCCGCACCGGTAAGGTAAAAAAGTGCCATCCCGCCAGATTTCTCTCCAAAACCCTGCTCCCCTAGTATGTCGCGGGTGATGACCGGACGCACTATGCTCACCATGCCGTAGCCAGCACCGAACAACAGTACAAAACTGAAAATCAACACCGGCAAAGCAGCGGCAGAAATGAGCAGCACAACCGCGCCAGCCATAAGCCAAAAACACAAACACACAAGAAACTGATTGGACACTTTTTTTTCAATCGCCATCATCACCAGACGACCAACCACCTGCATCGGTCCGATCAACGACGCACAGAGTATGGCAATCTCTTTCGACACATCGCGTTCATCCAGCAGAGGTAACAAATGATGCAATATCGCGCCATGCACGACCGCCAGAAAAGCGAAGCCAGTCGCCAGCCATAAAAAAACCGGCGGCCTGAAGTTATCGAGTTTCAGTGGGGAAGCCGGGTTCGACCGTGCAGTACTCACAGACCGCCCGGACTCTATCCGGCCGGCACCAAACCAGATCAGCGGTGAGCCGATGCACAACACCACCAGTGCAAATATTTGCAGCGTTACTCGCCAGTCATACAACGCACTGAGAAAATGCACCGACGGAAAACTCAGTGAACCTGCAAAACCCGCCACCAGTGTAATTCTAACAATGGCCGCACGGGCGCAAGCGCCGAGCGCTCGTGTAACCAGCGAAAAGCAGCTTTCGTACAGACAGCCGGCACAGCAACAGCCGATCAGCGCCCAACACAGATAGAACTGCCAGATAGACTGAACCTGCGACAACGCCAGTAGCGCCACCGCACCGGACAGGCTACTACCTGACATGATCTGCCTGCCATACCCCATATCAATCATTCGACCGGCAACCGGTGCAAAGATCGCAGAGACAAAAATGGCCACCGAGAATGCCGCAGTCAGCTCGACTTTGCCAAACCCCAGCCCCCGCTCCCACTCAAGCAACATAGCGGGGAACACATAGAAGAGCCCGGCCCAGACCACCGTCTGGCCGGCCGCCATCAACAGGATACCCGGACTCATCGCCGCCACGCGCGGCAGTTGACACAATAGTCCGCGAGCAGAATACTGCCCACCAACCGGCCATCCCCATGACCGAACTTTTCCGCCCACGCGGTCCCCTGCACCGCAAGCGAGCAATCCGAATTGAGCAAAACTTTTAACCAGCCTGTCAGTGGCATCGAGGTTCCACGATTTGGTGGCATGCCTACCTTCATGCGGCTGCCGTATACCCAGGATCCGAACGACATAGACGTGGCTTTGGTGGGGATACCGTGGGATGGCGGAACAACGAACCGTCCCGGCGCGCGACACGGCCCAAGAGAAATTCGCAACCAGTCGTCATTTATTCGCTCGGTACATCCGGTCACGATGCGCAGCCCGTACAGCCTGTGCAATGTCGCCGACATGGGTGATTCAAGCGTCAATCCGATCGACGTCATGGACACTCTGGCACGCGTGGAAGAATTCTACAAGAACCTGCAGCGCGCCGGCACGCGACCGTTAAGTGCGGGGGGCGATCACCTGACGACGCTGCCGATCCTGCGCGGCACCGTTGCAGCGGGGCCTGTTGGGCTGATCCAGTTCGATGCCCACACCGACACCAACGACACCTACTTCGGCGACAATCGTTACACGCACGGCACACCGTTTCGACGCGCTATCGAGGAGAACCTCGTCGATCCAAAACGCATGGTCCAAATTGGTATCCGCGGCTCTCTTTACACCGAGCAAGACTACGACTACTGCCAGTCGATGGGTATTCGCATGATCACCATCGAAGAGTATTTCGATATCGGTCCGGACGCCGCTGTGGCAGAAGCGCGGCGTGTAGTTGGCGACCAGCCTACCTACATCACTTTCGATATCGATTCACTTGATCCGGTATACGCACCCGGGACAGGCACACCGGAAGTTGGCGGCATCAGTACATTCGATGCACAGAAAATGATCCGTGGCCTGGCTGGCCTGACATTGATTGGTGCCGATGTGGTTGAGGTGGCTCCACCGTTCGACCCATCTGGCAACACGGCGCTCACCGGTGCAAACATCATGTTTGAACTGCTATGCATACTTGCAGAATCCTGTGCCAGATCGAAAACACCTTAAAATCCGACAGACCGCCCCGGCCTAATTGGTCAACGCATCGATCCCGCGGCATTAAACTCAAGCGCCACACAATGGCGCCACCAGGCGGTCGTGGCCGCCATGAGTGCCAGCAGCATAATGAGATACTGCGCAATAAAAAAGCGCATAAATATCGCCGGAAACAGCAGATAGTGGACGACCACATAGGCGATGGCCACGGCGCCGAGCAGACAAAATTTGCCCACTGCATCGGCCTCGCGGATTTCACGCAGCCGGTACAGATAAAGCGCCACCGCGAGCACCGCTGCGGCCACCGAGAACCACAACCATTTGCTCACCCACTGCGGCCGAACCAGCACTTGCAGATACTGCTGCAGCTCGATTCCCAGTTGCGAGTACTCAGACGGGTGAGTGGCCTCCATATCCGTCACGAAAACGAAATAGAAAACCGTTTGCCAGCCGTAGTTTCCAGCCCAGTGGTTAACCCATAGATAGAGCGCCGCACAAACAACGCCCCAAAACCCGATCAGTTTCCATCTGCTGTAGTCACCGAGGAAGACCAGCGCGAACATCAAACCGACATAGAGAATCAGATCGGTGCGAACCAGCACAGACAGCGCAAGCAGCGGCAACAACCACGCACTCCTGTGCATGTAGGCAATCAGCGTCAGCACCACCCAGAAAAAGGCGAACGAATCCACACCACCAAAACGAACGACCAAGAGATCCTGAGTGAACTGATAGAAAAAGAACGGCACGACAAGCCACATCAGCGAATGGATATGCTGCCGCAGACCGAGAAACAGTAAAAACAGACCGGCACTGGCGAAGCCGGCTGATATCAGATGTTGCGCCTCGTATACATTGACTCCAAACTTTGCCAACAGCGCGACCAGCAACACAAAGGCCACCCTGATTTTATAGAACGGGATCTGTTGTATAAACGCACCGGCATCCTCGACCATCGTCTGCCGATAGTTGGTGGACTGCGTCAGCGTTTGAAACTCCCCGGCGGTGGCGTAGGCTTCGAATTCCTCATACACCCAGTGATGCAGCGCAATGGGATCCGACTCTCCAAAACTTGCGACAGAGCCCGCATAGCCCAGCATGTCCCAGTTCTGAGCCGGGTGGTTGACGATGAAAAAGAAAAAGCCGATACAACTGGCGAGTATTGCGAAGAAGGCGATATGGCGCCACCCGTCACTCTCGTTGAATAGCTGTAGCCTCATTCCGTTTACCCTCGATAGCCTGGTTGCGAGGACCACCGGTTGTTAATCCATTGTCGCACCGGATTTTCGATCACATAAAAAGACACTATCCCGACCACCACCGCAAGTACGCATGCGGTAGCTCGTCCTCCAGGATAAACCCATGACGTATTGTAGAAAAATTGCTGCCAGAGGTAGATCGAATAAGACCATAACCCCATGTAGCGCACCACTGGAATACAGAGCAATTGATTGACCACCAACGGCACACGATCCAGATGATTGACGGCGATACCGAGCAATATCGGGCTGATCGCAAATATAAGCCACACCGGTGCTGCTTGCGCATAACACAGAAAGGCCAGAACAATACAGGCGACGGGCGCCCATTGATTCAATTGCCACGCATAGCGTCGTTTCAACAATCCATACCCCGCCGAAACCAGAATAAACGCAATGGCACATTCGGTTTGGATCAGATACAGATGCATCTGCTCAGCCGACAGTTGACTGTAACGATAAAAACTCAGAGCGATAAACATCGCTGCGAGCAGCAACAACAAACCACCTATCCACTCGCGTTTAACGAATGCGATGGAAATCAGGCTCAGCAACACATAGGCGTGTTCCTCGACATTCAGTGACCATAGATGATTGATCACCACACCGCTCTCCCAGATATGTGGCTCGGCGGGCAGATAAGTGCGCATAAACACCAGGCTACTGACCACCTCTGACGTCCTGAATTCGATTGCAAACAACCAGGAAAACGTAAAGATGAACCCGACATAGACGAGCAAACTCGGAAACACCCTGCTTAACCGCCTGATGTAGAAATCTTTCAGTGACAACCGTTTTTCAAACAGAATGCCGCTCATCAACATACCGGACAGCACAAAGAACACGTCCACACCCATACGGTCTTCCCAGACCCATGCGATGTCGAAGAAGTGACCACACAACACCAGCAAAATGGCAAAGCCGCGCCAGCCATCCCAGGCTAGGTTGCGGTTTTCCGCCAGCTCTTTCGGCGATACCCGTAAAAACAGCATTACGCTGGTGAGTTGCTTGCTCAATCTTTCGTCAAATGAAACAGTTGGGTGGCCGTGGTAGCTGGTGCACAGATTCGCGATCACGCACACCCTGACTCTCTGGGTATCGGCTTCACCAAAAAAATGTAAACTCGGACCCGCGTTAGACCAGCGCGTCACCTGATGGTTGACACCGTTACATGACACATTTCACGCTTCCCGAGAGTAGGCTGTGAGCACCTACGATTTCATCATAGTGGGCGCAGGGTCGGCCGGCTGCGTGCTCGCAAACCGGCTAACTGAAAACGGCAGACACTCCGTCTTGCTGCTCGAGGCCGGGCCACAGGATCGCAACCCGTGGATTCACGTGCCCATTGGATATGGCAAGCTTTTCAACGAAAAATCTGTCAACTGGGCATACGAATCCGAGCCAGAACCGCACGTCGACGGCAGGCGCATTTTTACCCCGCGCGGCAAGGTGTTGGGCGGATCATCGTCCATCAACGGTCTGGTCTACATCCGCGGCCAGCCGCGTGACTACGACAACTGGGCGATTCCCGGCTGGCGCTTCGCCGATCTGCTGCCGTATTTCATCAAGTCTGAATGCCAGGGCCGCGGTGCGCTGGAGATGCATGGCACCGATGGTCCACTGCACGTGGAAGACCTGCCCGACCGCCACGAACTCTGCGATGCCTTTATTGATTCGGCAGCGGCCAACGGTGTGCCGCGCAATAACGATTTCAACGGTCCCGAACAGGAGGGCACGGGCTACTATCAGGCGACTATTCACCGCGGTCGCCGCAGCAGCACCGCGGTCGCCTACCTGAAACCGGCCAGATCGCGGCGCAATTTGCGCGTCGAGGTCAAGGCGCTGGCCACGCGCGTACTGTTCGAAAACAACGCCGCAGTGGGGGTCGAGTACCAGCAAGGCGGGCATACGCATACAGCTCACGGGCAGCAGATCATTGTCGCCGGCGGAGCCTTCAACACGCCCCAGCTACTGCAACTGTCGGGAATCGGGCCCGAGGCGCTGTTGAAATCCCACCAAATACCGATCGTTCGACCCGTCGAGCAAATCGGCGAGGGGCTGCAGGATCACTTCTATGTCCGCACCGTCTGGGAGTGCAATCGCCCGATCACCATCAATGATGCGCTCGGCACCACTTGGAATCGGGTGAAAACCGCCGCCACCTGGGCATTAAAACGCCGCGGCCCGATGACCGTCAGCGCCGGCTATGCCGCCGCATTTGTGCGCACCCGGGCAGAGCTTGAGCATCCGGATGCCCAGTTCTATTTCATTAATTTCTCAAGCAGCAAAAAGCCCGGCGAGCTCGACCCGTTTCCAGGCTTCAGTTGCTCTGTCTCACAATTGCAGGCGCAATCGCGAGGACACGTGCGAATTCGTTCGAACGACCCGCACGAGGCACCTGCCATTCAGTACAACTTTCTGTCCACCGAAGAAGATCGCCGCGTCATGGTCGACGGATTGAAGCAGCTCAAGACCATTGTCACCAGTTCACCGCTCAATCAATACATCGCACGCCAGGTCGCACCTGAGCCCGATGTCAACAGCGACGACGAATGGCTCGCCTACTGCCGCGCAGTCGGAGGCACGGTCTATCACCCGGTCGCAACCTGCCACATGGGGGAAGATCCGCAATCGCCGCTGGACGCGCGCTTGCGTTTGCGCGGCGTCGACAACCTGCGCGTGGTCGACGCCTCGGTAATGCCGGCCGTGATTTCCGGCAACACCAATGCCGCGGTGATCGCGATTGCCGAGAAGGCTGCGGACATGATCCTCGCTGAAATCTGATCCGCCCATCCGGGCTGTACAGCACACGCACCAGCGCAGCATAATTGCATCTCAACCGGTGGATCTGCGGGCAGACCCACTTGACCCGACCACTATTCGCGCGTGCCAGCAGACAAACGGCCCGCCGCCAAGCTGCAGATTTATCAGGATCGCACCCATGCCAGAGGCGTTAAAACCCCAGTTCAAACCGGCTGCCAAGCCAGTGGCCCCGCACAAGATGCTCAACCCGAAGGGCAAATTGCTCGGCAGCGCCCACGCGCCGCTGGACACGCCCCAGGTGTTGGAAGCGCTGCGGCTGATGATGCTCGGTCGCGCCTTTGACACCAAGTGTTTCAGCCTGCAGCGGCAGGGCAAGATTGGCACTTTTGCCCCACTACACGGACAGGAAGCATCGATCGTCGGTTCGGCGATGGCACTCAATCCCGCGACTGACTGGGTAGTCCCGCAGTATCGGGAGACACCGGCGATGTTGCGCCAGGGCTATCCGCTCGAACAGGTCATTCTCTATCGTGAAGGGCATCCGCAGGGTGGCTTCGTACCCGATGGCATTAAGGTACTGCAGTTTCAAATATCACTGGCCGCGCAAATACCTCACGCCGTCGGCCTTGCCTGGGGCATGCAACTCCAACAACAGGACGGCGTCGCCGTGGCCTACTTTGGCGACGGATCTTCATCGGAGGGCGACTTTCATGAATCGTGCAATCTCGCCGGCGTCGTCAAGGCACCGGTGATATTTCTGCTGCAAAACAATCAGTGGGCGATTTCCACCCCGCGCGAGATCCAAAGCGCCGCCAGCGATCTGGCAGCGCGTGCACCGGGCTACGGCTTCCCCGGCATTTCAGTCGATGGCAACGACCTTTTCGCTGTCTATCAGGCCACCGCTGATGCCGTCGCCCGGGCCCGTGCCGGCAAAGGCCCCACCCTGATCGAATGCCACACGTATCGCATGTGGGCACACACCACCGCCGACGATCCATCACGCTATGTCGACGAAAACGAAGAAAAGCGCTGGGGTACCCGCGACCCGATCGATCGCGTGCAACGCTACCTTAGCGATGCCGGGCACTGGAGCGACGACACAGCCAAACAGTGGGATGAGGAAATAACCGACGAAATTCAAAACGCCTTCGACGCTGCAGCCAAACTGGCTCCTGCCGGCCCGGAAGCGCTCTACGAACACGTTTTCGAATCACCGACCGACACGCTGATCCGCCAACGCACAGCGCATCTGCAGGAGCAATAATGTGGCCCGATTGACGATGGTCGAAGCGATTCGCGAGACGCTGCGAGCAGAGATGCTGCGCGATGAGCGAGTAATTCTGATGGGCGAGGACGTCGGCCACCTCGGCGGCGTATTCCGCGCGACCGACGGTCTGCGCCAGCAATTTGGTGCCCAACGTGTGATCGATTCACCACTGGCTGAAAGCGTGATCGCCGGTTCCGCCGTCGGCCTTGCAATCTCCGGTCTGATACCGGTATTCGAAATGCAATTTCTGGGGTTTTCTCAAAACGCATTTCACCAGATATGCCAGCAGATCGCCCGCACCCGTTTTCGCACCCGCGGATCGCACAGCTGCCCGATTACCATTCGCGCACCCTTCGGTGGCAACGTGCGCACACCGGAATTGCACAGCGATTCAATGGAAGCCCAGTACGCCCAGAGTACCGGCATGAAAGTCGTCATGCCATCCACCGCCTACGATGCCAAAGGTCTGCTGGCAAGTGCCATCCGCGACCCCGACCCGGTACTTTTTCTGGAACCGCTACGCGGCTACCGACTGGTATCCGACGAAGTACCAGACGAAGACTACACCATCGAATTTGGCAAGCTACGCACGATGCGAGAGGGCTCAGACGTTACCATCGTCACCTGGAGCGCCAGCGTGCCGGTAGTGGAACAGGCCGTTGAGCAACTGGTGGCCGAGGGAATCGATCCGCACGTGATCGATCTGCGCACCGTCGTGCCGCTGGATGAAGCCGGCCTTGTCGCCGCGGTGGAAAAAACCGGCCGCTGCGTGGTCGTTCACGAATCGCCCGCAGCCGCTGGTTTTGGTGCCGAAGTCATCACCCTGCTGCAGGAACAGGCGTTCTATTCATTGCAGGCGCCCCTGTTGCGCGTGACTGCACCCGATGCACCCTACCCGCCGCCCGGTATCGAAGGGCACTATATCCCCACTGCCGACAGAGTGGTTCGCGCGGTTCGCGAAGCCCTGATTGACTAGGCCTGCCACAATGGAAAAACATGAATTCTTATTGCCCGATGTCGGTGAAGGTCTGGAGGGCGGTGCCATTGTGCAATGGCTGGCAGCCGCAGGTGAGTCGGTCAAAGTCGATCAGATCATCGTCGAGATCGAAACCGACAAGGCCGTAGTCGAGATACCGGCACCGGTCACGGGTGTGCTGGTCACGCAGGGTGCGCCAGCCGGGGCAACGCTCAGTGTCGGCGATGTACTCGCCACATTCGAGGCCGACGCAGGCAACACTGCGACGGTTAAAGCAACAGCGGATACCAAAGCCCAAGCTGGCAACCAGGCCAGCAACCAGGCCAGCGCACTGGCTCGGCAACACACACCCGCTCGCACAGCCCCGCCCAATCGCACGTTGGCGAGTCCGGCGACGCGAAAATTCGCGCGCGGTCATGGCGTCGATCTCACACAAGTCACCGGCAGTGGCACGCGCGGCCAGATTACCCGCGCAGACGTGGAAGCCTTTATGGCTCAATCGACAAGCGTCACGACTACGCAAATCAAGACCTCAGTCGCTCCACCCAGCGCACCAACACCATCACAGACTCGCGACACGCACACCGAACCGCTGACTGGCCTGCGCAAACAAATCGCCATCAACATGCAGCAGGCGTGGAGCGATATTCCGCATATTTTCACCTTCGAGGAGATCGACGCCAGCCAGCTCGTCAGCGCCCGTCAACAGATCAATGCGGAATTCGAAACCAGTGGCAAACGGATCAGCTTTTTACCCTTTTTCGTCAAGGCCTGCGTGGTCGCCCTGCAAGAGCATCCCAGATTCAACGCATCGCTGTCGATGCAAGATGAATCCGTCACCTATCACGGGCAATGCAATATTGGCATCGCCACCGCCACTCCCGACGGACTCATCGTCACCGTCGTACACGAGGCTGAACGCAAGTCACTTCAGCAGATCGCCAGTGAGATCGAGACGCTCGCCGATCTCGCCAGACGCCGCCGCGTGACCGTAGAGCAAATTCGAGGTGGCACCTTTACGATTTCAAATTTTGGCAGCTATGGTGGCACTGTGGGCACACCGATCATCCGCCCGCCCGAAGTCGCCATCGCAGGATTTGGCCGCATTCACGAGAAAGTCGTACCCATCGACGGGCAACCGGCGGTCAGACAGATATTGCCAATCGCCATCTCGACAGATCATCGACTCAACGACGGCGAGCACCTCGGCGGATTTGTCACCACCCTCACCCGCTTGCTGGGCAATCCCATCCGATTGCTGGGGCACCTTTAAGTTATGGTTGTCGGCAATGCACCGGAGGCTGCAGATTTCGTTGTCATTGGGGGTGGTCCTGGCGGCTACACCGCTGCACTGCACGCAGCACAGCAGCGTCGCAAGGTACTGTTGATCGACAGCCATGGCGACGACGGTATAGGTGGTGTCTGTCTGAATGCCGGATGCATACCCAGCAAAACCCTGATCGAATCCGCCGACCTGGTTTATCGATCACAAAACAGCGGCGACATGGGTATATCCACGTCAGACGCACACCTCGACCTGCCCGCATGGCAGCAATTTAAATCATCTGTGATCAACCGCTTGTCAGGTGGCGTGAGACAGAAACTGAAAGCCGCAGGCGTGGAGATCGCTGCCGGCAATGCCATGTTCACCGACGCCAAAACACTCGTCATTGCGACCAGCAATGGCCAGGCGCGTTTTGTTCAGTTTCGAGATTGCATCATCGCCACAGGTTCCGATGCACTGACACTACCGGGATTCGAATTTGGCGAAGATATTCTCGATGCACAGGCCGCGCTGTCACTGCAGTCCATACCCTCCACCATGGCGATCGTTGGTGCTGGTTACATCGGCCTGGAACTTGGCTGTGCATTTGCAAAACTCGGTTGTAAGGTTACCGTGGTAGAGGCACAGGACAGAATATTGCCCGCCATGCCAAAAGCAATCGCCCCGGTGCTGCAACAATCAATGATAAGCCTGGGTGTCGATTTCAAGCTCTCTCATCTGGCAAATTCCTATGCCGATGGCCAGTTGATGCTTTCACCCCGGGATGCCAAAACCACGACAGTTGCAGCAGAAAAACTCCTGATCGCAATTGGCAGACGCCCCAACACAGGCCAACTCGGACTCGACGCAATCGGCATCAGCCCCGACGAGCAAGGCTTGCTGACGGTGGCACCAGACAGACGCCTGATCCCCCACATCGCTGCCATCGGCGACATCACATCCGGGCCCGCCCTGGCACATAAAGCCAGCGCCGAGGCGATTGTCGCCGTCGATGCCCTTTGTGGAACCAACACCGCATTCGAACCCCAGGCCATACCACTGATTGTTTTTACTGATCCCGAAATCGCCATGGCAGGTCTGACTGGTGACGAGGCGAAAGATCAAGGAATAGAAGTCAAAACCCTGCGACTACCCATGAAAGCCTCAGGCCGTGCGACCACGATGAATCAGACCGAAGGCTATGTGGAATTACTTGCCGATGCCAACTCAGGCATTCTACTGGGCGCCACTATCGTGGGCCCTCACGCATCCGAGTTGATCGCATCTATCTGTGTTGCCATCGAAATGGCAGCGGCAGCAGAAGACATTGCGTTAACGATCCACGCCCACCCTACACTCGGGGAACTAACGATGGACTGTGCCCGCGCGTTAACCCAAAGCGTTGAGCCCAGTAGTGGCCGACTAATGTAAAATTAGAATTTCTAATCCGGCTGTGTCGAATGCGTGATCCCGTTTAGAACACGGCCTCACGCGACCAGACTTTTTCCCGCGGTAACACGATTTGATGACCAGGCACAGTGCCAGCGCACCGTGCTCTGTCGTCACCAATTTATTCTTATAGCGGCCTGCAGGAGAGTCCTGCCACCGGGTCCCAGCCCCAACCATCCGGACCGGCATTGCTGTAATCACAATTATCGGTCATCGGTGTTTGCGTAAGTGGCGGGCAAGACGTGCGATTTACCGGATTCCAGCCCCAACCATCTGCACCGGCATTGCTATAGTCGCAACTATTCGGTGTCGTTGTACCACCACCAGGTGTAGCAATGGTTGGCTGAGACAATGGCGCGCAAGAGGTTCTGTCAACCGGATTCCAACCCCAGCCGTCCGGGCCGGCATTGCTGTAGTCGCAATTGTCGTCACTGCCAGTGTCTTGTGGATCAGTACCGGGCGACTGAGACAGTGGCGGACAGGATGTTCTGGTAGCCGAGTTCCAACCCCAGCCATCATGCGATTCAGCACTGCTGTAGTCACACTGATTGTCGTTGACAACCGTTGGTTCGGCACCCGTTGGTCTGATTCCGTCACACTGGGTGTAGAAATCTGACTGATACCAGAACCTGACACCCTGCGAGATCTCTTCAACGTACGGAGAGTTGAATATGCCATTGCCCCCGTTGTCCGGTAGTTGCACCACACCATTCTCCACCAGAAAAGACTCATTAAAACGTCTAAGTTCAGGCCCCGATGAAAAATGGATTCTGTTGCCGGAACTGGTGAAGTGACTGGCAAAACTGTACTCAAAGTACGCCACCGGCATATAGTCCGTTGGGCAGGTATCGCAATCCAGACGCACACGCGATTCACACTGAAATGATTTGCCACCCAGATCCGCATTGTAGTTCCAGAACGCCCGGTTCAAAGAAACCGAGTTGCCTGTTTCAAGGTTACGAATTTCCGCCGGATCCTGTTGGCCGTCAAGCGCTTCTGAAGAGATGACGAGATCAGACAGCACTCTGGGACTGTTTGTACCACCGCCCAGAATACCGGTAGGTCGAAGATCGCGGCCACTGATGTCATAGCACTCAAAGTAACCGTCGCGACGAACCCGGTTGCCGGAGTCAAGCAGATCGAGCGCAGTGTCCTGCCTGCTGTTCACCCATATACGGACCGCCTGCGCACCATCACTACGACTGACCAGTTCCAGGTACGGATCCTGTAGAACCGTCGGGCCGATGTAGCGTCCGTCGTTGGTTGTCCAGTAAGGTTGTGTCGCTAGCGGTGTAGATATCACCGCGCCATTGTCCACGTAGGCAACGTCCGCAATGAACCCCTGAAAAGGCGATTCCGGTGGCAGGGCGAGATGATGAAAACGATAAGACGGGAATACCTGATTATTGATACCGGCACCGGCTCTGAACGGAAAATCCTCGGTGCGGTATGTCATCGACGAGCTGTTGTAGTAATACAAGTCGCACTGAACGACTCGATCGGCAAGATCAGAGTTACCATCCCAGTAGGCTCTCACCAGATCAACCTGGTTGCCGGTCTGTTGATTGGTAAATACCGGTGGTGGTGCAGTGTCTGAAGTCACAATGCAACTGGCTTCATTCTCCCATCCAAAGCCGTCGGCATCGGCGTCATAAAACGTTGCGCTGCAAACCGGGAAAAGCGCGTGCGGATCACTACTCTCAATCGGCGCGCAACTTTGACGCGCCACCGGATCCCAGCCCCAACCATCAAATAAATCGGCGTTGCTGTAGTCACAGCTGGATGAAGTTTCAGTTGTATCACCGCCACCCGCAAGCGGTGGGCAACTTTCCCGAGTGACCGGATTCCAGCCCCAGCCGTTGAACAAATCAGCACTGGAGTAATCACACGCAGCCTCGGCAACTTGCTCCTCTGTCTCCTCCGGAATCAGATTGTCAGCAGTCGCAGGCAAGCCCGTGTGACATGCCAGACATTCGCTCCCCTGCTGTGCACTGGCCCGATCGGCAACAGCCCACAACGCCAGAGCCCCCAGCACCGCAACAATCGGTACTAACCGCCTGCTATTTCTATTAACAATCAGACACTTATCACTCATAGCCCGAATACCCGCGTTAGTCCGGAAGAACAGCGCCCCGATTGGCGCTTTTCATGTCATGACATTATGATATGTCATGACATATAAACTGTCAACGAGACCTGCTGAGGGTTTGTGATCGAATAGCGAATCCACCCACCATCCGGAGGGATGTGTAAAGGTTCATCGAAAAGGGAGTGGAACGACATGACGTCGCGCAAAGCGGTATCGGCCCAAATACGCGCCCTCACTGCGGCCCCGCCAGCGCGGAACCTTCACAAAGTAGCTGCAGGCAAAAAGCGTTTAGTTACTTTGCGCTGTTCAAAAATTCACCACTCCGCTCTGACTTGTTCGCCGACCGGAGGTCAGCTCCCACCGCTACAACATTCACTTCGCTCAATGCCGGGCGCTCTGGGACTCTGCGCCCGACTTACAGTGACGCGTCGAACGACGCAACGCAACGTGTGTCAGCACGAACCGTGGTGCAGTTACCCGCCATTCCGAGGGCTTTGGAAAGGTTCATCGACAAGGGCTATGTGCGACAGGACGTCGCACATAGCGCTGTGGGCGCAAGGACGCGCCCTCAGC
>CAZYDV010000104.1:0-17991 GCA_964646405.1 uncultured Granulosicoccaceae bacterium
GGGTGGATAACGTCAGCGCGTACAATGCTAGCGGCAGTGAGATCAGCAGACGATCAGCAATCATCTCCACCACCGGCGTGCGATAGGTATAAGAGGTGCCAAAGTCACCCTGCAGCATGCCGCCCAGCCAGTTCAGGTAACGCTGTGGCGCGCTGACATCCAGGCCGAGCTCGGCACGCAAAGCAGCCACGGTTTCCGGCTGCGCGTTCAAGCCGAGCATATAGGCTGCAGGATCACCAGGTACTATCTCGATTGCGATGAAAACAACCACGCTTGCCACCAGCAGTGTCAGTGACAGTGACAGCAGCCGACGCACCGCGTAGCGAATCATCTAGCTGTGATCTTCCCGATCAAAGACTTCTCTTGCTGAATTCAGCGCGTTGATCGCAGCCGGAAAGCCGCCATAGAGCGACATTTGCCAGATGACCTCGCCGATTTCGCGCCGTGTCAGACCCACTTTAAGCCCGCCCTCAATGTTCACTTTGAGTTGCGGGGCGGTATGACCACCCAGTGCCGTCAGCGCAGCAATGGTGGCCAGATATCGCGATTTGATATCGAGCCCGGGCCGCGCATACTGTTGCCCGTAGGCGAAATCGACTACCGACTCGGCGATGCCCGGCACTATGTCCCCATAACGCTCGTCGAGCACCGCCTCCATCCCGGGGTTCAGTTCATCGACAAGCTCGCGCCCTCGCTGCAGGGATGACGATGTTTTGTCTTGCGAAATCGATCTTCTCCGATTAGCTGGCGTCACGCGTTGATGGACGCACCAAAAAACAATGTGCTCAAACTACAGGTGAAAAACGGCGCGACCTGTGTCGCGCCGTTATATCAGTCTTGCCAGAAGACCTGCGTCAGATCGTTGGCCTGAGTGGGTGCGTTTTCCCACAGGCCTGCAATCTTCGCATTTGCAACGCCGGTTTTAGCCAACTGAAACAGATAGCCGTTGACGTAGTCTTCGGAAATAATAGTCTGCGCCTGCTGCAGTATCTGCGTTCGCTGATCCGCATCAGCAGTCGCTTCAAGTGACGCCATCAGTTGCTGAAGATCTGCATTGTCGTACTGGAAGTAATATTCCGGATTGGCGTAGATACCAATGTCCATCGGCTCGGTGTGCGAGACGATCGTCAGCCCATAGTCTTTGCCGCGAAATACCTGTTCGAGCCATTGAGCCCACTCAAGATTGCTGATCTGCACCTCGATGCCCACTTCACGCAACTGCGCAGCAATGATTTCACCACCGCGTCGCGCATAGGATGGTGGCGGTAGTTTCAGCGTGGTCTCAAAGCCATCGGCCAGTCCAGCCTCGGCCAATAGCGCTTTCGCCTTCTCCGGGTCGTAGCCTGAGTTGCCGGTCAGATCCAGGTACGCCGGGTGGTGCGGGGCGAAGTGGGTGCCGATCGGCGTGCCGTAACCGAACATGGCGCCGTCGATAATCGCCGAACGATCGATGGCGTGGGCGACGGCCTGGCGTACCAGTTTGTTGTCAAAAGGGGCCAGCTTGTTGTTGGTCGAGAGAATGGTCTCGCCTTCCGTTGATCCCAGTACCACCGAGAAGCGCGGATCGGCGTCAAGCTGCGGCAGATTCTCAGGTGCCGGATACACTGGAAACGCATCGACGTCACCGGCCATCAACGCCGCGAACGCCGCTGTGGGCTCGGAGATAAACTTAAATGTCGCCTTGTCGAGTTTTGCTGCCTCGCCCCAGTAATCGGGATTGCGCGCGATCTCGATGCGATCGCCCTGCACCCATTTTGAGAATACAAAGGGGCCAGTACCGACCGGTGCAGTCTTGGCATCGTCGATCGACTCGGGCGCGACGATTACCGCATCGCCCCAGGCCAGGTTGAAGGGCAAGCCACCGTTCGGCTGATTAAGCGTGATTACAACGGTTGCAGGATCACTGGCCTCGACCGTGGCTATGCCCGCAAACAGCCCCTTTTGCGCGTTGGTCGAATCGTCGGCGCGCGCGCGATCGAGTGAAAACACGACGTCCTGTGCATCGAAACCTGATCCGTCGTGAAAGGACACGCCCTCTCGCAGGGTGAAGGTGTATTGCAGGCCGTCGTCGGAGATGTCCCAACTGCTTGCAAGACCCGGCACCACCGAGCCATCGGGGGCAAAGCGAGTCAGACCCTCGAAGATATTGGCGTAGACGACTTCGTCGATAGCGGCGGCAGCCCCGCCGGTTGGATCCAGATTGGGCGGCTCTAGCTGCATGCCAATGGTGATATCGCTGCGAGCAGCGTGGGCACTGCCGCACGCGAGCATCAATGCCGCGACGAGCAGACGGTTAGCGGTTGACATCGTGAGTTCCTCGTTTCATTTCCCCCTCAATGTAACACGCTCGCCGGGTGACGGCGAGCCACCGCCCCTCGATCTGAGACGTTATGCACCAGCGGCTCAGCCGGCCCGCAACCACTCCTGTCGAGCCGATTTTTTTAGCGCGAACTGCGGTCCGGACAGGGTACTGGCATTGTTCAGAAATTCATCGATCACCGTGTGCCGATGAAACAGAAAACCCTGCAGCAGCGGACAACCCAGATCGCGCAGAATCTCCAGCTGAGCGCGCGTCTCGATACCCTCTGCCACTACGTCTATATCCAGCTCTCGAGCCAGATTGATGATCGACGCGGTAATTCGATTGGCGATCCGATCACTCTCCAGCGCGCGGATGAAAGAGCCATCGATCTTGATTTGATCAATTTTCTGATCGCGCAGGTGCGACAGCGCAGACGAGCCACTGCCAAAATTGCTGATGGCAATGCCGACCCCGTGATTGCGCAAACCATCCAATGCCTGTTCAGCAGCACTGCCCGGAGTCAAAAGGCTGCTCTCGTTGACCTCCAGCATGACCTGCCGAGGTCGAATCTCATGGCGTTCGATCGCATCGAGGACCATGGCAAAAAAACCGGGCGCCCCGACCTCGGTCGCACTGGTGTTCAGGCTCAGTGTCGCAGACGGATGTGCTGCCAGCCACGGCTGCAACAGTCGCATCGCCTTATTGAAGATGAATTCGCCCAGCGACGACATCAGCCCCAACTGCCGCGCCACACCCAGGAACGTCTCGGGTCCGCTGCGGCTGCCGTCTTCATGTGTTAGACGCGCCAGCGCCTCAATACCCCAGAAGTCGCCTTCGTGGGTGTAGATGGCTTGTACGTCGATGTCGAACGCGTCGGCGCGCAACGCGGTGCGCAGGCGCAACTCGGTCGACTGCTGCAATTGCGCCGCTTCGCGCAATTCGCTATCGAACAACTGTATCCGGTTGCGGCCCAGATGCTTGGCTTTGTAGGCCGCCGCATCTGCCTCGCGAAAGAGCTGTGATGCGTTGTGGGTCTCCGAGCTGCCGATCGCCACACCCAGCGACGTGGTGGCACTGACCTCGCGCCCGGCAATGCGATGCGGATCGGCCAGCACCTGGCGCACTTTTTCCGCCACCTGCAGCGCGTCGCGTCGGGCGCGAGTACCACCGAGCAGCACCACAAACTCGTCGCCGCCAAAGCGTGCGACCAGATCATCGCCGCGCAGGGTGTCGCGCAATCGCTGGGCCACCAGCAGCAGTAGCTCGTCACCCGCCTCGTGGCCAAGGCTGTCGTTGACGAGTTTGAAGTTGTCGAGATCCAGCACCATCACGGCGACGGTCTGGCCGTTGGCGAGCATGTCGTCAAGCGTCAGGTTGAAGACCTCGCGATTGGCCAGCCGGGTCAACTGGTCGCGGGTTGCCCGGTCGACAAGCTCATTGTTCAGCCGCAGTTCCTCAGTGATATCGCGACTGCTGAAGAAGACCGACTGGCGATCGCTCGACGCGATCAAAACCAGTCGCAGCGTGCGCTCGCAGCCGTCGACACAGGTGGGCAGATCCATATCAACCGACTCGCCGGTCTCGAACACCTGGCGCAGGGCATCGCTCAACTGTGTGGGCTCGTCCAGGCCGAGCAGCGAATCGATCCTGCCAGCAGCAATATGGTTCGCCTGGCTGCCGATGAACGTCATAAACGCGGGGTTGGCGCGAACGACCGCGCCACGGCTATCGAGCAGCGCGAGCTGCCCCGGTGACAATTCAAAGAAAAGTTGGCTGATCTCGAGTTCGCGCTCACGGCGCACCCGCGCGGTGATATCGCGCTCGAGCAGAAACCAGCGCCGCGTATCCGGATCCCAGATCGACACCCCTTCCAGCGTGATGATTTCGCCGTGGCAGTCATAGGCGGGAATGGTGAATCGGATCGAACGCTCGCCGTCGCGCAGGCGCTGCGAGATCGCATCGAGTACCCCACACCCTTCGGGTGGAAGGAATGCCGCCAAAGGCCTGC
This sequence comes from uncultured Granulosicoccaceae bacterium, assembly GCA_964646405.1. GTDB lineage: Bacteria > Pseudomonadota > Gammaproteobacteria > Granulosicoccales > Granulosicoccaceae > CAKZSB01. The sequence goes on from CAZYDV010000104.1 coordinate 4,311, forward strand.
CGACCCAGTCTGATTGCGCGGCGCCGTGGGTGCGCTCGGCAGCCGCGTTCATCGACACAATGTTGCCCTGATGGTCAGCGACGATGAACAGTTCATCGGCCAGATCGACCAGCCGCTGGTACTGCCAGTGATCGGCCCTCTGATCGGCCTGTTTTTCCGTCGCCGACGCCCAGATGTAGGCAGTCGATCCGCTGTTTCCGAGTGTCGCGTCACAATGGTAATGCTGGAAGCTGCCATCGCTGTGGCGCAGGCGACAGGTCCAGCGACAGTGCTTGTACTGAAGCACGCGACTGGCCGCTGTTACCACCCCCTCGCGATCATCAGGGTGAATGAACTCAGCCCAGTCGCGACCGACCAGTTGCTCAATCGCCCAGCCGCTCTCGGTGCTTACCGCCGCATCGGCATCGAGCACGCGGCCCTCGAGGACCTCGATGACAAAGAGCATTCGTCCCGATAGCAGCGTTTCAGCAGTGGATATCATAAGAGCTGTAACGGCACTGAGCGCAGCGCCTTGTGTCCGCCAGCGCACAATCCCTGCAACTGTCTGACTGGTCAATTTACGCTAAGCTGAAGCCGTCCGCATGCAAGGCCTAATTCACAATGCATTACGATCCCAGAGTCGACGACCGACCATTGCCCTTCGACCCGTTTAAGAGCTGCACGGTGCCCCGGCCAATCGGCTGGTTATCGACAATTTCCACCGCTGGCATCGCTAACCTCGCACCGTTCAGTCAGTGGCAGAACCTGACATTCGATCCGCCGCTGGTGATGTTCGCCGCCAACGGTTACGCCGATGGGCGTCGCAAGGATACGGTCATCAACGCCGAGAACAGCGGCTGGTTCGTCTGGAACATGGCAACCTGGGATCTGCGCGAGGCAGTGAACCGATCCGCACAGGACTTTTCAGCCGAAGTGGACGAATTCGACCACGCCGGTGTCAGCAAGGCCGAGTGCATCGATGCACCGGGGCCTCGCGTGGCCGAATCACCGTGCCATTTCGAGTGCCGCTATTTGTCGACTACACGCTTTCCCGGGAAAAGCGAAGTGGGCAACGTTGACGTGGTATTCGGTGAAGTGGTGCGCATTCACGTGCGCGATGACATCGTCACCGACGAAGGCAAGATTGATATCCTGAAAATCAAACCGATCGCGCGCATGGGCTACTACGACTACACCGTGGTAGACAATCTATTCGAGATGCGGATTCCGGGTAGCGAGCATGCCGCCGCGGGCCTGGAAGGCAGGCCGAAGCGCTGACACTTCGCTGGATGCTAATCCTGTGCTACGTGAACTTTGCCTTTAGGCGTATTGCGTTGTGCGACAGGCTTAGCCGATGCTAAAAGATCGAAGGTGCTGGTTACGTAGAGTTCGGTCGGAATCTTGTCTTTAATCTTTTCATGCAAGGCTGGTAGTTTTGACCAGTGCATGCCATGGCGATGATGATGCGCTGTGTGGTAGCCCAGATTGCCGGTGAGCTTGTTAAACAGCACACCTGACGTATTGTACGAGGCGTGAAATTCATTGTCTGTATCCAGACCTGCATGATGATCGTAGGTCACCCATGCGGTAAAAAGCATGCTGCCGATCATCGGCAGAACGAAAAGAAACAACGCCTGGACAGGCTGGTACGCCAAAAGGATTAGAACTATCAGCGCGGTTATCCCGCCATAGAGATAAAATGCACGAAGATGCTTGGCGCGCATGGGTTTGGCCTTGCCGACTTTATAGGCCCGGTAGTGCGCCGTCAGCGAAGTGAAAACGGTATATTCCAGCGCCCCCATCTTGCGCCCGTCTCTACCCTTCCATCGGCTTTCATCCTTTTCCTGATCGAGGTAGTTGAAATGATGCCCAAGAACGTGGTGCAGTAACCACAAATTGGTTGTCTGCCCGGTATGCAAACCGTAAACCTGTTCAATCAGGCGATTGAGCACTTTGGAACGGAATGTCGCGAGGTGCTGATGATGATGGTTCCACGCCGCAATGGTACCTTTTGGAATAATCATTACCAACCAATAGGCCGCCAACACCCAGACGCTCTCCACCGTGAAGTAGAGAAAAAAATCCAGCCCTGTGAGCAAAACGATTATCAGTGTCGGGAGACGATCTTCTTTGTGTTTAAACACGTTTTCTCTTCTGGTGACTCGATCGGTCCATCTGGACAAACCACCGCTGAGTCCTGGCCAGCCACCGGCATGCGATCTGGCATCGACACTCTAAACAGGGCGGAAGTTGAGGTTGTAAACGCAAATCCTGTGCACCTCAATCGTATTTTCTAGATTTATCTCGCACCTGTATCAGCTATGCGGCTGGCGACCCGTTGCGGGGCTCTGCTTCGAAGTCCGTCGTCAATCTGCAATTTAAGCCCACATTTCCATTCGACCTCATCTGCATATGACATTGCAATTGAAGTCCGCGTGTTCAACTGCCAGGCGACGAGTGCCTGTTTACTGACGCTACGGCAAACTGTGACTGGCCGCGGAGTCTAACAGGAATGACAATGATTAATTGAATCCCTGGCGACATGACAACCGGTTAAGCTGTGACGGGCAAACTTCTGGCCAATTCATTCATAATTGACAGTGTCAGCCGTTAGCTGCACCGCAGTGAGTGGTTCACAGCCTGCGGGATGCATCGCGAAATCACCGCAGGTTGCAGTCCGGACAATTCATGAAGGGATGCGAATATCACGCAGGCGATTGTTTCTGCAGCGGATAGCGCGACCGCATCCCATACTGACTGATAGCGGTAAGGGGACAAGATTCGAAGCAGCAAAGATCAAGCGAGACACCGTCAACTTTGCGCATAGTCCGGGCTGGATGCTCGCAAAAATTCCCATGCCCTGGCACGAATAGCCACAAATTTTTCGACCGGGTATTGTGTCCAAAAAACACCTGAAGCCGGATTCAACGAGCGGATCCGTTAGCCCGTCTTTTCCCTCGCGTTATCATCAAGCCGTCGCGCCTTGCGTCCCAGATGTTTGTTCAGTTGTCGATCGTAGCGGCTGGTCGCGCCGACGACTTCATCTCTAACCCAGGGTTCCCAGCGCGTGGGCTCTGCCGCCTCCGGGGTATCGCCCATCACCGTGACACGCTGAATGATTCTCTGCTCGTTGAAGTCGCTCAGCACATAGTGCTGCGTGCAGCGATTGTCCCACATGGCGATGGTGCCCGCGCTCCACTTATAGCGCACAGTGAATCGTGGATGGGCCACCCATCGGGTGAGATAGTCGAGCAACACCTGACTCTCCTGATGATTCATCTCCACGATTCGCCGCGTGAAGTGTTCATTTACAAACAGCGATTTCTTTCCCGTCACCGGATGGCGACGCACCACTGGATGAATCGCAGTGAGGTCGTATTTGCCGTGCGGTGCGGCATCGTGCAGCGCAGACAATCCATCGCAGAGATCGCGCATCGGCGCAGACAGCGCATCGTAGGCCGCATAGGCATTCGCCCACATCGTATCTCCACCCACCGCCGGGCACTGCACCATGTTAAGGATCGACATGATCGATGGATGTTTCTGGAAAGTGATATCGCTGTGCCATTCATCGGCAAGGCCACCATGACTGGCCGCGAGTTCAAACAGTTGCGGGTGCTGGGTGAATGGATTTTTAAGGTTTGGATGGGATTCAAGCTCGCCGAAGTGGCTGCCAAAGGCGACGTGCTGATCGACAGTGAGATTCTGATCGGGAAAAAACAGCACCAGATGCTCGTGCAGCAGCGCCTCGATGTCGGGGATGTCTGCTGCGCTCAGCTCGGCAAGTGACAGGCCACGGACCTCGGCTCCGAGCGATCCCGCCAGTCGGGTCACGGACAGTGAAGCACTCATGATTCCTCCAGATTAATTGGTGCCACAGCCAGGCGCAGCCGCGGCAGGTGTCTATTCCTGCATGGCTTGCAACATCTGCGCATAGCGATCAACGCCCTGTGCACCGACCAGCAACTCCTGCTGGTTGAATATCATCGCCGGCACGCCCTGAATGCCACCGGAAATGGATACGCGTTGTGCCTCACGCACCGCCTCGGCGTAACGCTGATCGCCCAGTATTTCCAGCGCCTCCTCATGATCGAGTCCGGCCTCGACAGCGGCATTGGCGAGCACATCGATCTCACTGACATCGCGAGCACGATTAAAGTAACAATGAAACAAGGTGATTTTCAACTGATGCTGGCGCCCATACAGCGCCGCCCAGTGCAGCAGTTGATGCGCGAGAAAGGTGTTGACGATGCGCATGTCATCATCAAACTTAAATTCAAAACCCAATTCGCGTCCCACCGTCACGAGGTTGTCGCGCGTGGCCTGGCTCTGTTCTGCCGTGGTGCCGTACTTGCGTTGAATGTGCTCACTCAGATGCTCACCCTCTGCTGGCATCGCAGGGTTAAGCTCGAATGGCTGCCAGTAGATATCGGCATCGATTTGCGCCTGGCGCATAGCCTCTTCGAGTTGCCGATAACCTACGATGCACCAGGGGCACACTACATCAGAGACTATGTCGATGCGAATCGCGTCCACTTGTCAGCTCCTAAGCTTGTCGGTTACGCGATTGCGCGTTTGGCATCGGCATACTCACGCTTGAGCCGTTCAATCATCTCGCCGGCAGTGACGACCGATTCGACCGCACCAATGCCCTGGCCACAACCCCAGATTTCCTTCCAGGCTTTGGGTTTTTCACGATCAGAGCCAAAATTCATTTTGGTGGGATCGCTAGCCGGCAGGTTATCGGGGTCCATTCCGGCCGCCTCAATGGAGGGGCGCAGGTAGTTGCCGTGCACGCCGGTGAAAAGATTGGTGTAGACGATATCGGTCGAGTCGCCATCGGCGACAGCCTGTTTGTAGCCGTCGCTGGCACGCGCCTCGCGAGTGGCAATGAACGCCGATCCGGCATAGCCCATATCCGCCCCCATCGCCTGTGCCGCCAGTATCGATCGCCCCGTCGAAATCGCGCCGGACAACAGCAGCGGGCCGTCGAACCATTCGCGAATCTCTTCGATCAAAGCGAATGGCGAAAGCGTACCGGCGTGGCCGCCAGCACCAGCGGCTACAGCAATCAGCCCATCTGCCCCCTTTTCAATCGCCTTGCGGGCAAACTTGTCGTTGATGATGTCGTGCAACACTATGCCCCCATAACTGTGCACCGCATCGTAGACTTCCACGCGCGCGCCCAGCGAGGTGATCACGATCGGCACTTTGTACTTGACGCACATTTCCATATCGTGCTCCAGACGATCATTGGAACGATGCACGATCTGGTTGACCGCATAGGGAGCCGCGGGTGTTTGCGGGTGCGCGGCGTCGTGTGCCGCGAGTCGCGACTCTATATCGATCAGCCACTCCTCCAACTGCTCCTGTGGCCGCGCGTTCAACGCGGGGAAAGAGCCGACCACCCCCGCCACACACTGGGCGACGACGAGGTCCGGGTTCGAGATGATGAACAGCGGGGCGCCGATCAACGGCAATTGCAGTTTGTCTTTCAGGACGGCGGGTAGTGCCACGTGGGTTTGGCCTGTTCTTGGAATACGGTAGACGAATGGTAGGCTAATGGCTTCGGTCGGTCCATCCCGAGCGCGCAGGCCGAGCGCGCAGGCAAGGCTAACTGCACTGCCCGGCTACGTCGAGCGCCACCCCGGGGGCCGTGCGATCGATCCACTCGTTCGCCACTTCACTTTGCGACAACGCCTGCACGGCATGCTGGTAACCGGCCTCTACGATGCTGTCGAATGCGCCAAACTCCAGCAATCCCACGTGATCGACGGGCAGGTTCAGGTAGAGATCGGCAATCAGGCGATTCTGATCGGATTGCCGAGAGCTGCCGACCAGCGACGCACGATAGAGGATTTCGAATATGCCCGGGATGCCCTCGTGCGATTCATCGTCACCGCGCCGCAACAGTTTGCGGCCGATCAGTTCGGACACACTGGGCAGACCATCGGCATCGATGTGCAGCGCCTCTGCCCCGCCAACCAGATCCACGGCAATGGTGTGGCCTACGCCTTTGGCTGACATGACATCGACCGGTAGATTGTTGATCATGCCGCCGTCGACCAGCATGTGACGATCGCGAATCACCGGCGGCAAAATACCCGGCAGTGCGATACTCGCCCTGATCGCCTGCCAGATACTGCCGCGATCGTGCACCACGCACTCGTTACTGGTGAGGCTGGCAGAGACACAAAAATAGTTCAACCACAGATCTTCAATCGAACGCCCCTGGGTGTGCTCCTGCAGCAGATCGTCAATCCGCTCGCCCTTGATCAGCGAGTAGACTGGCACGGTGTAATCGCGCAGCGGCCGCTCGTGCACGAACACTTTTTTTGCCGTCTCGATCAGATCCTCGTCTTCGAGTCCCATCGCGACAAACGCACCGATGATCGCCCCGCTGCTGGTACCACCGACGAAATCAATCGGGATACCCGCTTCTCGCATCGCCCGCACCACGCCAATGTGTGCAAGCCCTCGCGCACCGCCGCCCGCCAGCACCAGCCCCACCGCCTCGCCGGCCAGGAAACGGCTGATCCGCTTGATGCCCCCGGCATCGCCGCGGCACAAGTGATGGTGGCGCGCGAACAGCCCCAGACCAAGAATCCCCTGCATGTCGGCGACGCTGTTCAGCGCCCCCTGGTGCAGTCGCACGAAGTCGCACTCAGGGCGGGTGCCGTGAAACAGTGGCAGTGCCAGCGCCGACATCGTGCGCTTGTTGTCGGTATCGCCGACCAGCACCATGTGATCGGCGTAGCGACAGCAATGGCGCGCCCAGCGAGAGCCGGCCTGCCCGCCTTTGCACACGACAAATCGAAAGCGGCCTTCGAGCTCATCAATCCACGACGCCAGCAGCGCCGGTGCGCGACGATCGGCCAGGCTCGACAGCCCGCGCTCGCGCAGAAAGTGTTCGATATTCTGCTCATCTACCGACAGCGTCTCGCCGTGGGCCTCCAGGCACTTGCACAACTCGTGATGAAAGTGATCCAGATCGATGCCGGCGTGGGTCGACATCACCGCATAGATTTTTGCCCCACGCTTGCGCGAGGGTGTGCGCAGCGCCGAGGCCGCCAGTCGTCCCACCACCTTGTTGCTGAGACGCAAAGCGAACTCAGGCCACGCGGCAGACAACGACTGGTAGTCGTCACGCGAGATGCGCAACAGCAGGCTGTCACGCACGGCAATGACGGTGGCGGTGCGCGAGTGGCGCGTGACAAGAGCAATCTCGCCGATCGTCTCAAAACGCCCGACCTCATTTACCTGCCTGGGCTCGGAGTCCGGCTCATAGCGCAGGATTCGCAACCGGCCACGCATCACCAGATAGAGTTCATCGCCATGCTCACCCTGCTGGAAGAGCGTATCGCCGCGCTTTAGGTGCAGTTGCCTCGCACAGGCCAGCACATCGTCGACCAGGCCACCCGGCTCGGCCCCGGACAAATGGCGCAGACAGTCGACCACCAGCTGTCGATTGATCTCCCAGAGCGTGCGCCTGTTGTTACTGCCTTGCACCATGTCAGCTTGTTTTCTCCAACCCCGATCAGGTATCTGCCGCGCCCCCGGATGGGGTAGAAACGCGTGTAGTGTACACTTTGAAACATCACAACCTGGCAAATCCAGCCCGTTTGACCCGCGCCGCGACACTTTGATCCCGATCGTTGGCACACTGAATGTCGAACCTGCGACTGCCGGCCTTAAAAGGAGCGCCACAGCATGTTGATCTCGAATCTGGAGTTTCTGCCAGGCTACAAAATCAAACGCCACCTCGGGCTGGTACAGGGTAGCTCGGTGCGCGCCAAACACGTTGGCCGCGATCTCATGTCGACGCTAAAAAACCTCTTCGGCGGTGAGCTTACCGCCTACACCGAGCTGTTGCAGGATTCGCGCGAGGAGGCCACGGCTCGACTGCTGGAACAGGCGAACAGCATCGGCGCCAACGCGGTGCTGAACGTGCGCTTTAGTACCTCCAGCATCGCCGCCGGCGCAGCCGAAATTTTCGTCTACGGCACAGCAGTGGAGCTGGAAGATGATTGAACTGGGCATTGCGGTCGTGCTGGTGGTGACGGGTTATATTTTCGGCAGCACCGCAGAGCGACGCCACTTCAGGAGCATCCTCAAGCGCGAGCGAGAACTGCGCGAGCTGGTCGCCGTGGCCACGCGCTTTCCCCCCGAACAAACCGCCTGGCGCCAGCAACTGGTTACCGGCAATGTGGTGATCGCATCGGATTACTTCAAAACCTTTACTGCAGGCCTGATCAATATCTTCGGTGGCAAGGTCACGCCATTCGAGTCGCTGATCGACCGCGCGCGCCGCGAGGCGCTGCTGCGAATGAAGGCACAGGCAAAAGCGCTCGGCGCAGAGTACGTCTTCAACGTGAAGTACAACACATCGCGAATCTCGCAGTTTGGTGCCGGCGCGATCGAAGTGATGGCCTATGGCACCGCACTGACAACCCCGGCCGGCAACCCCTGATCGCCGCGTATGCGTTTTGAAAACCGACAGCCGCGCGAGGGTATCAACACCACACGCGAGCACCCGCTAAAACGATTCATGATTTTGATGGGCAGCGCCGCGCTGCTGGTCGCGGTGCTGGTCATCACCTTGCAACTGGCCGGTGGCTGGATCGCACGCAAGGTGCCATTTCGCTACGAGCTTTTGGCGATTGAACAGACCGACATCCAGTTGGGAACTGAATCCGCGCCCGCGGCACTGACCGAATGGCTCAATCAACTGGCAGACAAGGTCGCGCACGGATTGCAGCTATCCGACGAGATCGAGGTCCGCGTGCACTACGATCACGAAAACGTATTTAACGCTTACGCTACGATCGGTGGCCAACTGGTTTTCTATCGCGGCCTGCTGTCTAAAATGCCAAACGAAAATGCACTGGCCATGGTGATGGCGCACGAGATCGCACACGTCATGCATCGCGATCCACTAGCCGGTCTGGGTGGCGGCTTGTCGAGCATGCTCGGGCTCTATGCACTGACCGGTCAGAGCGGTACCGGTGCGGCGGCATCGCTACTCAACCAGACGGGGCTGTTGACCGGGGTACAGTTTACCCGCCGCATGGAAAGCGCCGCCGACAAAGCAGCGCTGGCAGCGGTGAATGCAGTCTACGGACACATCAACGGGGCCGACACCCTGTTCCGACTGACCGGCGCCGAGCGCGAAGACAGTGCTGTACCCGTGTGGCTTGAACGATTCGCCAGTACGCACCCGCTAGATGATGACCGCATCGATGCAATTGAACAGATGGCCGCCGGCGCCGGTTACGCGACGAGCGGTCCACTCACGCCACTGCCGGTGCAATTTCAACAGTGGCTGGGCGACGAGTGAACGCGAAGGCTATAAACGCTAATCGTATTCCGTGGTGTTTGAACGTACCGAAGCAAGCGGCACACGAGCCCAGTCAATCGATCCCAACCGTTCGGCAGCGGTACGATTTAATGCGCGACACACGAGTTGCGGTGCGGGCTGCCAGAGCCGATTGCCGCATACGGCAGACAGATCTGTTCTGATCCGGTCAGCCGCTTGCGGTTTAAACAATAACTGGCGTGACCGGACTGGGACACCGCACGACCGATATGATCGGCAGAATCCACGTTGTGTCCGCCCGGTGGGTGGGCATCGCCGTAGTAGAAGTTGCTGCCAATGTTGACGTCTGAATCAGCAATTCCATTGGGTGCATCCAGCACAGCGTTGCAACGCGCGAGATGGCGCCTGCCTTGAAAAAGCCCCCAGCTACTGGCCCGATAGACCACATTGTGCCGCCATTGCGTATCGCTGGTGCCGGCCAGCGCCAGCATCGCGTACCCGGTATTCTGTCTGCCCGTTCCAATCCTGATCAGCCGATTGTTGTTTACCGAGATGTTACGGGTGCCAGTGCCCGACACACTGATGCCGCGGTCGCTATCGAAAATGGTGTTGTCCTCGATGGTGACATGTGCGATGTCAGCTCCGCAACAGATAGAGATACCACTGCCCCAACTCGTGCCGCCGAGCACCGGATCGGTGGCGCGAGCACCCCAGATGCGATTGCGCAAGACCCGCACATTGTCCGCGTTGCCAGACCCCGTTCCACCGCCTTTGATGTCCAGTCGGCCCTCGGCCGCAGAACAGGAGCCACCGTGATCTCGATTACCGCTGCAATCGGTGTAGACCGCCGATGTCAGATAAAAATCGTTGTTGGCGATAACGGTACCGGGAAATCGCACGCCGCCGTCATCGGCGCGCGCGACCAGTTGCAAACTGTCGGTGCAGTCATAGGCCTCGTTACTGACAACGCGGTTGCCACGAATGGTTTGTCCGCCGTCGCCCTCGATATTGATGCAGTTACTGTCAGAGTTAGACAACAGAATCGTTCGACGCACGACGTTTTGCTGCAACGTGTTGCGATGTGAGCGCAACATCCGCAGCCCAATGCGTCCGCCTTCGATCAATGATCGATGCAAAGTGTTATCGGATGAGCCGTACAGCAATTGCACGGTGCGGTTGGAAAGACTGGTAGAGCGATCCGCGTTGATCACTGCCATGCCGTCGATGACCCAGTGGCTCGCACCGACAAGCTCCAGCCGATGCAACAGCACGCGCCGACTGGCCGCCAGTTGCACGACGTTGTCGACCCCGCTGGGCCAATTATCCAGAGGCCTGATGATGCGAGGTGCCGCTGCGTTGCCACTGCGGGTCAGACTGATCACACCGGCACTTCGATAGTCTCCACTGGCAAGGCAAAACACCCGGTATGACGCGTTGTTGAGATCGACCAGGTCGTCGACAGAATCGATGATTCGCACTGACGACGATGACGTATCACAGCTTGCGGACGGTACGCTGCGCTCCAGTGGGTCTCGTCCAACGGAAGGACTGAATGATTGCGTTGAAGTGATCGGTGCGAGGGACGATACCGACGGGCTCTGTGATGAATCACTAGACGCATTGCTGCCATCGACGACGCAACTCGCGCCATTTTCCCACCCGTAGCCATCGCCATCGCTATCCAAACTGGTACTTGAACAACGTGATAACAAAGCATCACCGGCACTTAAGGGCTGGCCTGAGCTGTGACCGCTATCAGCAGTGCGGCAACTGGTATTGTTCTCCCAACCGTAGCCGTCACCGTCGGGGTCGGGGTCGGCCCCCGGGTTTGAACAGACCGCAATAGGTGATCCATCAGCACTAGCAGCAAAGGGATTGTTTGCGATCGCACCACCGACGACACGGCAACTGGCATTATTTTCCCACCCATAACCATCGCCATCCAGATCTGAATCTGCACTGGCACAAGGGACTATGGATAGTTGAGCAGTGACGGGTGTGGTCGATAATAGCAGGGGAATCAAGGCCGCGACCGACCATCCCATGACGTTACCAACACATTTTACAACACTTGATTTCATCGACGTATTCCCTTGGTATCCGTGACCTGACAAGTCACAGAAGACATTCCGGCGCCTGTATTTCGAAACTCGCTAATCAGCGCAGCTTCATCATAAGCTAAAAAAGCCTCGTTAGACACGGGCAATTTCGCGGAGAAAGGAAATGGGTCAGTCGATGGATCTGGTACACGTGATCGCTGCAAACCAACGTACGTCTTTAAAGATAAAGGCTAATCAACCGGTTACTTGCCTGAAAGTTCTCATAGGAAGAATTACCATAGGCAATACCAGTATTAGACTGGCTTGTTAGCAAAAAAACATCGCTGCAAGCCCTGATACAGTGTTCAGTTATGCATCATAATCCAACGGTGCAACGACAACGGCCGTCAACTGAGACGATAAGGTTAGCCGTCAGGCAACACAGTCTGTCACGACAATAGCGAATTACCCATAGATGGGTGATAAATGACAGCGACACTGTGTGCTTGTGATGGAGGAAATTCACTTTAGTGGATGCCACAGCCAGGCTTGACAGGGCCATTACATTCAAACGACCAAAACTCTATCATTTATCATTGACAAGTGAATCATGGCCGCTGCGATTGTCTGGGCCCAGTCAATCGGCCGCGGCAAGTCTTGTGTCATGACGGCGTCGCAGCCGCCAGCCACAGGCGATCAACAGCAACAGCGGCAGCATCGGATCGAATCTGGCCCCTTTAACCAGTGCACAACCACCACCCGCCGCGTTACCCTGTAAACCGGTTTTGATCACACCGGGTACGAAGCCGTCGGGGTCGGCAAAGCCATTGCCGTCGGCATCGGCGTCAGCTTCATCGACGATGCCATCACCGTCGTAGTCTGAGCCTCCAACGACATCGACATCAGCCGAGTTGATAATGCCGTCACCGTCGCTATCGGGTAGACCGGTGATACTGGCGTCGACGTCGTCCGGTATGCCATCGCCATCGATGTCGGTCAGCGCATCGACAATACCATCGCCATTGATATCGAGGTTACGCGCTTCGACGATGTCGAAGAGTCCGTCGTTATCGCTATCCAGATCGAGGTAGTCCGGTGCACCGTCTTCGTCACCATCGATAAACGGCGGTGGCACGACCTGCATGCCATCGTCGTGACCGTCGTTGTCGGTATCGCGAAAATTATCTACTTCACCGTCGCCATCGAGATCACGCGATCCCAGTTCGATGACATCTGCGATCCCGTCCTGATCAGAGTCCTGATCCAGATGATCACTGATGCCGTCGCGATCCGAATCGATCGGGCGCTGCGGCACATCGTCAAACGCATCGTCAACACCATCGCGATCGCTATCGAAGAAATTGTCGATACGACCATCAGCGTTGAAATCGGTAATCGATCCTCCGCTTTCGGCGATATCAGTCAGGCCATCATTGTCACTGTCCAGATCGCGAAAATCCGCCAGCGGATCGCTGTCGCTGTTGGGTGGTGTGCGTCCAGCCCCCTCCAGTAAACCAAAACGGTTGGCGCGCACCCGCAGGATACTTCGCGGTGTATCGGGCGAGAGCAACAACTCATCGACCACGCCGTCAAGGTCCGCATCCGGGTGACGCGATTCGAGGGTGTCGAGCAGACCGTCGTTGTCGCTGTCGTGGTCGAGAAAATCCGGGTTGAAATCCCCATCGACATTCGACAAGGTGTAATTCACCTGTCCGGCCTCGGGCACAGTCTCAACCAGATCAGACAGGCCGTTGGGGCCGAACGGGCGTCGCATGTCGATCACGCCGTCGTCATCGCGATCGTAGTCGTGCGCCGTGTCCTGATCCGGCTGCCCCTCAATCACATCATAGATGCCGTCGTTGTCGGCATCCAGATCCTGAAAATTGGGCACACCGTCATGGTCGTGATCGCTCGCCTTTTCCAGCACATCCGGAATACCATCGTTGTCGGCATCCAGATCGAGGTAGTCGGGCACGCCGTCGGCATCGGTATCACCGGCGCCTTCCAGCACATCACCGATGCCATCGTTGTCGCTGTCGACATCGAGAAAATCGCTGATTCCATCGCCATCGGTGTCAATCACACCCTCGTCGATATCGCTGATGCCATCACCGTCGGCGTCGGTATCGGACGAGTCCGGCTCACCATCGCCATCACTGTCACCAGTGCCCTCCTGGCTGTCGTCGATGCCGTCGCCATCACTGTCGCGGTCGCGAAAGTCCGGTTGTCCGTCACCATCGCTATCGACCGGTGACGCGGGCTCACTACCCGCCTCGTCCTGATCGGGCAGTCCATCGCCGTCGCTGTCGAGGTCAAGAAAATCGGGCGCACCGTCGCGATCGGTATC
>CAZYDV010000105.1:0-17901 GCA_964646405.1 uncultured Granulosicoccaceae bacterium
CAATGATCGTTTTCGCAGCAATATCAGGCTGCTGTCAGGCACCGGGCACGTTTTCGACATTTGCGCGCGCGCCGATCAACTTCCAGTGATGGCTGAGTTGATCGACGCCTGCCCGGACGTTCAGTTTGTTCTCGATCACTGCGGTGTGCCAAACGTTAAGGACGCTGCACTCGACCCCTGGCGTGCATCTATCAGCGACATTGCGCAGCGACCCAACGTCGCCGGAAAAATTTCCGGGGTAATTGCCTACGGTAATGGTATCGACTGGTGTATTGACGATATTCGACCGTTTGTGGAGCACACCTTTGAAGCATTTGGTTCAGAGCGGGTGGTGTGGGGCAGTGACTCACCGGTGTGCACACTCGGCGGCCCGCTGGCAAGCTGGGTGGCAGCCACGCGGCAACTCTTTGCAGAAGTGTCGAGTAGTGAACGGGCCGCATTTTTTTATAAGAATGCCAGGCGTATCTGGCGGGTGTAGCGTGCGCTGCACTATTAGTGGGCCGCGCTCGCAATGCAACGCCATTGAATTTGTTCATTGCGTCCAGTAGCAGACTGGAATCACCGCAGCGAAAATGGCTACAGTTGAATCGCGAACAGCAGATAGATCAGTAGTTCTGTGCAACTATTTACAGCGCCCAGTGTATCGCCGGTAACGCCTCCTAATTGCCAGCGCAGAAATAGATGGGCAAGCCACACAGTACCGATAACACAGGCAACGACCAGCACCGTATCTGCGCCTACGCACAAGATGGTAATTGCCAGTGTTAATGCAGTGCCGATCAACAGGCTGTGCCGAGACACACTGGCGGCAAACGGCTTGCCGGTGCCTTCTTCGCGCACGTAGGGATTAAAGATAATCAACGGCAGGGCGGTCCAGCGCGCAACGCTGTGGGCGCAGATGATCACCCACGGCACCAGATGAGTCGGCATCATGGCCAGGGCCTGAAACTTCAATAGTATGCTAAGTATCAGGGCCACACTGCCATAGGTGCCAATGCGGCTGTCGCGCATGATGCTGAGCTTGCGTTTCCGTTCGAAGCTGCCACCGAGTCCGTCGGCACTATCGGCCAGGCCATCTTCGTGAAAGGCGCCGGTTAGCAGTACGGCGGTGGAGATCGCGAGTAGTGCAGCGATATGGTGCGACCAGAGCAGATCGCCAACGGTGTAGGCGACGGCGGCTGCGGCCCCTATTACCACACCTACCACAGGGAAAAGGGCGGTGCTGGCGGCCAGTTCTTCATCGCTGTGACGCAGGCTTGCTGGTACCGGCAGGCGAGTCAGGAACATCTGTGCGATGAAGTAGCGATTGACTAACGGTGGCATGAAGGCGATTAATCCAGTTGGCCGGCTACACCGGCGCTCTCGAATGTCGCCATGTCGGTCAGTATGGCGCTGGCGGCGCGAATCAGTGGCACCGCCAGTGCCGCGCCGGAGCCTTCGCCCAGGCGCAGATCCAGCCGCAACAGGGGTTCGGCGATTAAATGGGCCAGGGCAATTGCGTGTCCGGGCTCGGCGGACTGGTGCGCGAAGATCATGTGATGGCGGCAGTCGGGATGCATTTGCACAGCACACAGTGCGGCGGCAGTGGCGATATAGCCATCCACAACAATGGCGATTGGGTGGTGCGCAGCCTCTAGCATGGCGCCTGACATGGTGGCGATTTCAAATCCGCCAACAGCCTGCAATGCGGCATCCGGTAGCGTTGCCGCATGAAGTTGCAAGGCACGCTCGACAACAGCGATCTTGTTGGCTAGTGCTGCGTTGTCGATACCGGTGCCGCGACCAGTGACACTGGCCGCCTTCGCATCACAGATACTGGCGACGATAGCCGCAGCGCTCGTGGTGTTGCCAATTCCCATCTCACCCAGCGCCAGCAGTTGAATGTTGTCGTGTGCAGCCTGGCGCGTCAGTGCGCGGCCATTGCTGACTGCCTGCTCACACTGGGCGGTTGTCATCGCGGGTTCAAGTGCGAGGTTCGCGGTACCAGCTGCAATGCGGTGATCGATGGTGTCGGGTACCGGTTCGCCCGCGATCCCGCAGTCGACCACTTGCAGATCGATATCGCCTGAGCGACACAATGCGTTGATTGCGGCACCACCGGCGCTGAAATTTTGCAGCATCTGGCGTGTGACGGCCGGCGGGAACGCACTGACACCTTCAGCTGTGACGCCGTGATCGGCGGCGAGAACAATAGCCCTTGCGCCGTCGACACGGGTGTGCAGGGTATCTTGAATGGCGCTCAACTGCGCCGCGATCGATTCCAGTTGACCCAGTGAACCGGGTGGCTTGGTCTTTTGATCGAGAGCATGAAATGCTCGTTGCAATCGTTGCTGCCACGGGGCGGTCATAAACGTCGGGACTCCTGAAATGGTGGAGCATCCTAACCAATGTGATCGGGCTTTAACAGATGGTCAATCCTGCCGGTGGATTTGCCCCGGTAACAGATGTTACACAGCGGATGCCGGCCATTTACAATGCAGCATCGGTCGGGGGGAATTTCTATGCATGAGCGCAAACTGTGGTGGGTGGTACTGGGCTTGTCGCTCGGGCCTGCAGTCAGCAACGGATTTGCACGGTTTGCCTATGGGCTGTTGCTGCCGTCGATGCAGCAGGATCTGGGCTGGAATTACACTGTCGCGGGTTCCATCAACACCGCCAATGCGGTGGGTTATCTCGTCGGTGCATTGCTGGCCTTGACGCTGGTGCGTCAGATCGGTGCAGCACGCATGTTTGTCGGCGGCATGTTGCTGACGATGCTGGCGCTGCTATTCAGCGGTTTCACACGCGATATCGGGTGGCTCAGTGTCTGGCGTGTGCTGGCGGGTGTGGGCAGCGCTCCGGTGTTCATCACCGGTGGTGCGCTGGCGGCGATGGTGTTTCGCGACGATCCGAAAAAAAGTGCGCTGGCAGTGGCGGTGTATTTTGGTGGGGGTGGTCTGGGTATGTTGATGACCGGTATCTCCATTCCGCTGCTGCTGGAGTGGGTTGGCCCGCAGGCCTGGACGACCGCGTGGATATTGCTGGGCGTGTGTACGGCAATCACGCTGTGGCCGTCCATTCGTGCGGCAAGGTTGGTGACGGCACCCCCCGCAGCCAATTCAAACGACATCAAACAGGGGTTGCAGGTCGCCCGCGTGTTGCCGGCGTTGCTGGGTTACTTCGCTTTCGGCTTGGGCTACTTTGTCTATATGACCTTTCTGGTCGCGTGGATGCGTGAGCAGGGCGGGGGCGTATGGCTGGTGGTCGTGACCTGGTCTTTGCTTGGCATCATGGTCATGGCATCACCTTTTCTGTGGCGCGGCGTGATGGCGGCCTCCAGCGGTGGCGTGGCGCAGGCATTGACGCTCGCCTGTACCGGGCTTGGCACGCTGATGCCGTTGCTGGTGGCAGGTTCTACAGGCATGCTGATATCCGCTGTGTTGTTTGGTCTGGCGTTCTTTATGGTGCCGACCTCACTGACCAACTTTAGCCGCAAGAACTATCCGCAATCACAGTGGAGCGCGGCCGTGGCGTTATTCACCACCGTGTTTGCGATTGGCCAGATTATTGGGCCGGCAGCCGCCGGCTGGGTGGCAGACCGGGCGAGCAGCCTGGCCCCCGGTATGGCGGCGGCTGGCGTGGTGTTGCTGGTGGGGGCGGTGATCAGTTTGTTGCAACGCCCGTTGGTGCAGCACACCGATTGATCCGATAGTCTCAGTGGCAAAAACTCTCCGCGCACGACTTGTTCGCGCGACGGAGTCATGCTCCCACCAAAAACAGATAGTGTGACCAGATCTCCGAACCGGGAACTACCCTCGTGGGCGATTCGCGCGACAGAATGGAAACGCCACGGCGCACGAGCGGTGAGACGATATCTACGTTGAGAGCAAACGCAACGCCATCGTGAGCAGTCTCAAGCAAGCCTTACTCACGCGGCGGGTTTCCTGTGGTGGCAGTAGCAGCTTTGTGGTAACCCGACGCGTGAGCGAGGCGATCAGAAGCGGTGGTCTGGGCGCAAGCTGGTCCACTTTATGCGCGGCACGTGTTGCGATTACTGCAAATTGCCGGTTGATCGCAACGGGCATTTGCTCCATCATTTGCGCACCAATCGGTTCCATACCGGAACAGCCCAGTGCTGTGGGGAACGGGGTACGGCCTGTCAATGGCCCAAGCCCAGACTGCCCTCGCAACTGTAGGCGGAGAGTGACATTCCATACGGCTATCCAAAGATAGTCGGGCCACTGGCGAAAGTCGGGAAGGCCGGGATGTTTACGATGACCCGCAAGTCAGGATATCCACCGATGGTGCTTTCGCGTTCTGCCGAACGAGGTGATTTGGCACGAAGATGAAGTCCTGCACGCCCGTGTCCGGATCGTTCTTCCCGCCTGCTCCGCGTTCGACAGAAAACACCAGGTTTTCAGCCGAGCGGGCTTAACTTGAATCAGCATTTTCCAGGTACATTGCACGGCGGGTGTTGCGTGGTCGCGCTGTCGCTGGCGCTGCTTGCGCCCGTCGATGTGCGTGCGCAGATCGGCCCGATCCTGATTACGCCGCTTGAGCAAAATGATCGCCCGGAGTTTGCAACCGGTGACGTGCCGGCAGGTGAATTCACCGGAACCCGACAGACCATCAACACAGAACGCCTGCAAAGTGCCGGCACCTCGCTGGCAGAGATTGCCGCAGCCGAGAGTGGCGTGCAGTTTCGACAAAGTGGCGGGCTGGGTAGTTTTTCAACGGTCAGTTTGCGCGGCTCCAGCGCCCAGCAGGTGAATGTCTATCTCGATGGCGTATTGTTGAACGAGGCTGCGGGTGGTGGTGTTAACTTTAGCGATATAGAGCTTTTGGATGCGCAGCAGGTCGATATTTATCGTGGCAGCGTGCCCGTACAGTTGGGTGACAGCGCGATCGGCGGCGCGATCAACATCACCTCGCGGCGAGCCGGTGATGTGGCCAGCTCTCGTTTTCTGGCGGAGAGTGGCTCTTTTTCATCGCGCCGGCTGGCGGCTGCCTGGGATGGGCCGGTACAGCACTGGCGCACCAACCGGCTGGTCACCAGTTTTTCACATCGCGCGAGCGACAACGATTTTGGTTTTGACTTTGATAATCGCACACCGCTGAATCCAGATGATGACTCGCGTCAACGACGCAATAACAGTCAGTCGATGACTACATCGGCGCTGCTGAAGACTGGACACGATCTCTCCCCCACGCGCAAGCTGGATGCTGCACTGCAATGGTTTGATCGCGAACAGGGTATTGCCAACCCCGGCAACAGTTCAGCCGCCACGCAATTGCTGACGTCAAACTTTCAGTTCCGCGCGACACTTCGCAATCAACCCGATAGCGCCGGGCGCTCGTCGTTGTGGGATTTCAACGTCGGCACCAAAGATGAGGAATTCGACGATAGCAACAGCCAGATAGGGCTTGCCAGCCAGAGAATACTCACCGAGACAGAAGTGTTGGGAGCAAAGTACTATCGTGAGAAAGTCACCGATAGCAGCACGTTCGCCACCACCTTCAAGTGGCGCAATGAGCAGTTGTTCAGTGAGGATCTGCTCGATCGAAATGCCAGCACTCGAGCGCGGAGAAATCGCCTCGACCTGGCCTCTCAATACACTCGTTTTTTTAATGCCGGTGCTGGCACCGCCACACTGGGATTTTTTGCCAGTGCCATTGCAGATGACTTTACCGTGCTGGCCCAGAATGGCCTGGAACGCGATTTCACCGATTTTTTGTTTGCGCCGCAACTGGGCTTTAGTCATTTGCTGGGGCGCGACTTTGTCTTTAGAGCGAATGTTTCAGGGCAGGAGAGGATCCCGACCTTTTTCGAGTTGTTCGGCAGCCAGGGCCTGTTTGAAGGCAACCCGGCGCTGGAAGTCGAGCGGGCGATCAACTTCGAGACAGGCCTGCAGTGGAGCCGCTCCTTTACTCGACTGAAAGACGTGGAGCTGGGGGCGGTATTGTTTTTGGGGCGCCGAAACAATCTGATCAGCAATGTGTTCGATGCGCGCGGGGTCGGGCGTTCAGAGAATATCTCACGCGCTGAAGTATCCGGCGTAGAGCTCGACGCGTCGGCCTCGTTGGATAACGGATTATCGATCAGTTCGAATCTTACGTTTCAGGACGCTGTGAATCGGTCATCTATCAGTGGATTTACCGGCAGACAGCTACCCGGTGAGGCGAGGTTAGATGGGCAAGTCGGCCTGCGCTGGCAGCGCAACCGATGGATCGCCAGCTACGAATATCGCATTCGTCTGGACAGCTTCTACGACAGTTCGAATTTGTTGCCCGCCGCCGATCAGCAGGTGCATTCGTTGGCGGTGAGCTACCAGACTAACCGCTGGCGCGTGAAACTATCGCTGAACAATCTCACTGACGAGAACTTCGAAGACTTCAACGGATTCCCCAAGCCGGGGCGAGCCGCCTTTCTGAGCTTCATCTACCAACCGAAAAAGTGAAAACTATGAAAACCCGTTACTCTGAGCAGACTATTCGGCGCGCTCTGCTGGCACCCGTACTGATCGCAAGCAGCCTGCTGGTTGCCTGCGGCGGTGATAGTGATTCCGGACCGGCCACTCTGGATGCCTTGTCAGTAGCTGACATCGCCGCACTGGATGAACCGGTAGCCGTCGTCACCACACGGGCGTTTGATTTTTCATCCGGTGCGATCACGCTCACCAATACCTCGGCGCCTTTTGCCGGGGCAAGCGGGCTCAATGCTGCGAGCTCGGATATTCGCGTGCGTACGTTTGGAGACAACTACTATGTCGTTGAGGGCTTTGGCACCAATTCGGTCACGCGTTATGCTATTTCAGCGCCCGATGTCGCGACATTGCAGGTCTCAACCAATGTCGATACTTCAGCTGAGTCAATGGAGCAATCCAACCCGCATGATCTGGTTTTTCTAAACGACCAGAAAGCCTACCTGCTGCGATACGGTAGTGGTGAGATCTGGGTAGTCAACCCTTCCGCTACCGATGCATCCGGCTTTCTGCTGGATACGATTGATCTCTCTGGCTATGACGAAGACGGCGTGCCAGAGATGCATCGCGGTGCCATCGTCGATGGCAGGCTCTATGTACTGATGCAGCGACTGGCAGGTTTTGCGCCGAGTCAATCAGCCTATGTGGCGGTTATCGATACGGCTACGGATACCGAAATCGATACACAGACGGGAGGCGAATTTGCAGGGATTGAGTTGCCGGTCAGAAACCCGCTCGAGCTTTCAGTAGATCCTGCAACCGGTGCGTTGATGATCGCCGCGGTGGGTCGTTTTGCGTTTGAGGGATTCAATGAAGCAGAATTCACCGGTGGTGTGGCAACAGTGGATACCACCGATTTCAGTACCAATCTGCTAATCGACGACGATGAAACCATCGGTCAGTTCACCAACATCGCGGTACTCGATGCCACTACGGCCTATGTAGTCAATTTTGCCAGTAACACTGAGAACAGCCTGTTGACGTTGGATCCGAACACTGGCGCGCTGGGTGATCCGGTTGCAGGCCTGACGTCGGTTGACATCGATGGTCTGGCGATTGGCCCCAACGGCAATCTTTGGCTGGGTGTCTCTGATCAGACCCGTCCGCGACTGGTGGTGATCGATCCTGCGACCAATACCGCGTTGGCTGAGTTGCCGTTGGTGAATAATCCGCAAAACATTGCATTTGTTGGCAACTGATCGGAAATCGAGCTGACTTTATGATGGTGGCACGCTGCCATCGGCTGGGTCAGTGTTTGAGGCTGGCCACGCTGGCGCTCGCGCTGTGCGTGGTCAGCGGCTGCCAACGGCCGGCGGCATCTGTGAGTGGCGAATCCGGCCAGCGTATCGTCAGCCTCGACTACTGTGCCGATCAGTTCGTTTTAAAACTCGCCGATCGCGAGGACATCCTCGCCTTGTCTCCGGATGCGGTGAAGCGCTTTTCCTACATGCGTGAATCGGCGGCAGGTCTGCCATCGGTGCGGCCAGTGGCCGAAAATATACTGGCGCTGCAGCCGGATCTGGTGGTGCGGTCCTACGGTGGTGGACCCAACGCGGCGGCGTTTTTCAAATCGGCCGGCATCCCGGTGCTGCAACTGGGTTATGCCAGTGATCTGACATCAACGAAGCAATTGGTCACCGATATGGCCACAGGCCTTGGCAGACCCGAGCGAGGCCAGGCGCTGATCGCGGAAATCGATCAGCGACTGGCGGCACTGCCACACAGCGAATCAAATCTGCGCGCCCTTTACGTCACGCCGGGTGGTGTCACCAGCGGTACCGGCACCATGATCGATGATCTGATCAGCCGCGCCGGATTTGAAAACTTTGTGCCCGAGCCAGGCTGGCGATCGCTGCCACTGGAACGCCTGGCGTATGCAGATGCCGATGTGCTGTTGTCGGCCTTTTATGAGTCGCGCAGTCAGCACAGCAGTTGGTGGTCGGTCACTCGCCACCCGATGTTGCGCGACCATCGGGCACGCACACCGGTGGTGGATCTGGATGGTGCCTGGCTGACCTGCGGCGGCTGGTTTATGCTCGACGCGATCGAGGCGATGGCCGCTGCGCGGGCGACGATGCAACCGTGAAATTCTCTGCACTGAATTCCTTGCTGCTGGCGCTTAGCGTGCTGGCAATTGCCGCCGCCTGCCTGATCGGCTCTACCGCGATCGAGCCGACACGTATGCTTGCCGCATTGGTCGGCGCTGGCAGCGCTGGTGATCAGATCGTGCTGTGGCAAATTCGCCTGCCGCGCGCACTCGCGGCGTTTGTGGTAGGGGCGGTGCTCGGTATGAGCGGTGCGGCGCTGCAGGGATTGCTGCGCAATCCGCTGGCAGAACCCGGTGTGCTTGGCGTGTCTTCCTGTGCAGCGCTGGGTGCGGCATTTGTACTGAACTTCGGGCTGGCTGGCAGCAATGCGCTGTTGCTGCCCTTTGCCGCGATCGGCGGGGCGCTGCTCGCCACGTTGCTGTTGGCGGTAGCGGCGGCACGCATCAATTCCACGGTGACCTTGTTGTTGATTGGTGTTGGCCTGTCCAGTTTTGCCACCGCGATGATCGCGCTGCTGATGAACCTGGCCCCTAATCCGTTCACTCTGGCAGACATGATCAACTGGATGCTCGGTTCGGTGGCCAACCGCAGCATTGAGGACATCCTGCGCGCCGGCCCTTTTTTATTGGCGGGGATCGCATGCCTACTGTTTGCTCGACGCGGCTTGTCTGCGCTAACGCTCGGTGAAGAGGCGGCGGTCGGTGTGGGTGTCGATTTGCCTCGGGTGCGGCTGCTGACCGTCATTGGCGCCGGTGTTTGCACCGGGGCTGCCGTATCCATTGCCGGCGCGATTGGCTTTGTCGGCATCGTTGCACCGCATCTGGTGCGGCCCTGGGTCGGTCACGATCCAGCGTCTCTGCTGGTGCCGTCTGCGTTGCTTGCCGGGCTGTTGCTGGTGATCGCCGATATCGGTGTACGGTTGATCTCCACCAACATCGAACTGAACCTGGGCGTGGTGGTGGCGTTAATTGGCGCGCCGGCGTTTGTCTGGATCGCCAGTCGCCGGGGGCTGGCGTCATGAGCGTTGAGTTACTGCAACTAGGTGTCATCGAATCTGGTCGCGCTATCCTGCGCGATGTCTCGCTGCGCTTTGAGCGCGGCGAAGTCTGCACCTTGCTCGGCCCCAACGGCGCGGGTAAAACAACGCTTCTGCGCAGTGCTTTGGGCTTGCGTGCGCCCGATAGTGGCCAGGCGCTGGTCGATGGCGAACGCGCCAGTGTGATGAATGCCCGGCAGCGCGCGCTGAAGATTGCCTACCTGCCGCAGCAACGGCCACTGGCCTGGCCCATTAACGTGTGGGACCTTGTGGCACTGGGACGTTTTGCCCACGGCGCCGCACCACGTCAGCTTCAGGGAGTCGATGCGCAGGCTGTGCAGACGGCCATTGCTGCCTGTGGTCTTAACGATCTGATATCGCGTCGCGCCGATCAACTCTCCGGTGGCGAGCTTGCGCGGGTGCACTGCGCTCGGGCGATCGCCACCGGTGCACCGATGTTGTTCGCCGATGAGCCAGTCGCAGCGCTGGACCCACTGCACCAGATTCAGGTCATGCGCCTGATGCGCGAGCAGGCGGCGCAGGGGGTCGGCGTTGTACAGGTGCTTCACGATGTGATGCTGGCGGCCAGATTTTCCGATAAGCTTGTGTGGTTGAAAGACGGACGGATTGTGGCGCAGGGGACCCCTCGCGAGACGATCACATCGCAACGCATGGCGGACGTATTCGGCGTGCAGGCAACCATTTTTGACCACAACGGCAACCCGCAGATCGCGATAACCGGCGCGGCTGATTGAAACCACAGTCTGCCGCAGTGGGCGACCGGAAAATCCATGACTCTGAAAACCTGGCAACCGGATGCCACTCAGTGGCCTCTCGTGTCACGCGCCATCTACAGTGCATTTGGCAGTGCCACGCACAACGACGAGGACGAACTCAGCCGAACGGCCCGGCCGCCTGAGCGACGGCTGGCAGTGTCCGCCGGCGATTCGATCATCGGCGGATGCTTCTCCTACCCCTTCGAACTGACCGTGCCGGGTGGAGGCAGTGTGACTGCAGCAGGGCTTGCCGGTGTCGGCATTGACCCACCGGCGCAGGGCAGAGGTGGCTTGCGTGCCATGATGCGGGGGCATATCGAACAGAGCATCGAGCTGGGTGATGCGGCTTCGGTATTGATGGCATCGGAGGGCGGCATCTATGGTCGCTATGGTTACGGTATGGCGACCGAGATGGCACAGTGGCACGTTTATTCGGCCAAAGCGGCGCTGACTGATGCGACCGAGGTCTCTGGTGTGATTGAGCTTGTGCACGATCGCAAGGTGGCGATCGATGTGCTCGAACCGATCTACCGGCAGGCCTGCATCGGGCAAGTGGGTGCGATTCATCGCAGCCGCACCTGGTGGCAATTGATTCTGGAACCCGATGACGCCGACTGGATCGCCGTTGGCAAGCAGCAATTCGTGGCCGTGCACTACGATGCTCACGAGCGTGCCGATGGCTATGCGATCTATGGTATCCCGGACGACAGCGGTGATAGCTTCGAGCACGGCCGGACGGCGGTAAAAGTGGTGGTCAAGGAGCTTGTCGGCCTGGATGTCAACGCAGAGATTGCCTTGTTCGACTATCTGCTGCGTCTGCCGTGGTGCCGGGAGATAATCTGGGAGCTTGCGCCAACGCAGCCGTTGCTGCGTCACTATCTGCGGGATCCGCGCCAGCTCTGGCAGCGCGGGCGGGTTGATATGATGTGGTTGCGGCCGCTGGATTTCGAGCGTCTGATGCAGGTTCGCCATTACGCTTTTGACGGTGATATCACCATCGGCTACAGCGATCCGCAATGTGATGCGCAATCGGGCTGCTGGCGGCTGTTGGTCGTCGATGGGCGGGCAGAACTCACCCGTGCAAGCGAGCCGCAGTTGCAGCTTGATCCGGCCACGCTCGGCGCGCTGTATCTGGGCGGGACGCGCGCGCTGGAACTCGCAGCGGTGGGGCGTATTGTGGGTCATGCCGATACCATTCGCACACTCGATCGCATGCTGCTGGGCGATCGTCCGCCGTTTAACGCGACCCGATTCTAACCCACTTCAGACACCGCGCTCTGCCAACGGCTGCCGCGTCTTGCATGAGCCTTGCGGGCAGGCCCGGCATGATACGATAGTGTCCGGTTATCGATGATCAGGGTGTGGCTATGTCAGCAGGTTCCGGCAAGACAGAAGTAGCGATGCGCGGCGGTGGCTACTATTCGCTGGCAACGGCTGGAGCACGCGATGTCATCGATGCTGCAACGCCGCTGGTGCTCAAGGCAATCGATAGTCTCTCGCTTGGCAGCGGGCCCTTCACAATCAGCGATATGGGCTGTGCCGACGGTGGCACCTCGCTCAATATGATTGAGGCGGCGATCCGGTCGGTGCAGGCCAATAGTTCCGGCACTGAGGTCTCGGTGGTGTACACCGACCAGTCGCGCAATGACTTCAACGCACTGTTTCAGATTCTCTCAGGCGATTCTGATTTCAAAAGCTACCTGCAGGAACTGCAGAATGTATACGTGACGGCCTCGGGTACCTCGTTTCACGAGCAGATGCTGCCATCGGGCACGCTTGATTTTGGTTTCTCGGCCACCGCCATGCACTGGCTCAGTCGCAAGCCTGCGAACATCAGCGATCATGTGCACGCTGTCGGTGCCAGCGGAGACGAACTGGCGGCGTTTCAACAGCAGGGTGCTGACGACTGGCAGCGAATCCTGTTGCATCGGGCCGCCGAGATGAAACCGGGGGCAAAACTCGTACTTTGCAATTTTGGCGTCGATGAGCAGGGCAGATATCTGGGTAATACCGGCGGCGTCAATATGTTCGATCAGTTTAATGATATCTGGCAGTCGATGATTGATGACGGCACGATCAGCGCGCAGGAGTACGCGGCCATGACGTTGCCACAGTACTACAACAGCGTCGAGGAATTTTCAGCGCCATTGCTCAATGAATCTGGCCCGGTCTATCGTGCCGGCCTGCGGCTTGAGAGCATACATACCGATGTCACGCCATGCCCGTACGCTGCTGACTTTCAAAAACACACAGATTCTGCACGTTTCGCGCGAGAGTACATTCCCACCCTGCGTTCCTGGAACGAAAGCACTTACTTTGCGGGTCTGTCAGTTGAGCGACCGATGCAGGAGCGACAGGCCATCATTGAACGATTCTACGGCACCTATCAGGACCGTGTTGCGGCGGCGCCCGCGGGCCATGCAATGGACTATGTGCACGCGTATATCGTCATTGTTAAAGAAAGCTAGTCAGCATTTTTTCGGTGGCTTGTGCGTGCGCCCCCTAGTCACCAGCCTGATTGTTGGACAGTTTCATCGCGTAGCACCCGCCAGCGTCCTTAAGGTTAACTTCGCTTAAGGTTTGGTATGCCCTGCTTGAAAACAGGCTAACCCGCGTGCCAGGATGGTCCCATTATCCTGTCAATGCCGTTCACGCTGGCAATTTTTTTATGCCGTGAACTTGTAGTTACCCAGCGTATGTCAATGACCTAAATTAGCCATAAAAGTGGTTAAATTTTCCCGTCTACGTTTTTTACACTGACAGATCATCTCACCCACGCAGTAAGCCCCTACCTGGCCCCTGTGTCAATCGTCACATCCCCGTTTGTGCATTATTACGTCTCTCCTGTTCTTTGCCGGGATATTTGTTAGATTCCTGATAATTCTGTCTGTTCGCATCGTTTGCGCTGCGCTGCAATGGCCTGATTTGATTGGTTTCAGGGCAACAACGTGGTTAATGACGTGAACACTCAGTGGCAGTTTCATACTGATGGAGGTGTAGTTCGATGGCGATTTCATCGGGTACGGGAATATCGTAATGTCAATGTTGGTACTTGAGTTGTTCGTTCGCTGTAATCGAATGTGGTCCGTTTGTTGGGGTGTCGTGAAGTTGAGCGCGCACGGACCGGGTGCCGGTAGACATCCAACCGGTCTTCGACACTTGCAACGCCTCAAGACGAAACATCAAGCCTCTGCACATATGCCAGAGCTGGGTAGTGGTCCAACGTTGAGTGCCCGGAGCGATTCCGCCAACGGTGCAACGCCTGCGCGCCCGGTTTTGGTACCCAGTCGATCTGCGTGTCGCAGCCCTAGTCCGCTTTGCGCACAGGTATTGCGAGAAAAATTACAGCGGCAGCATGGGTCGCCCGTCTGGCTGTATTTTCTGGTGTTGATCTGGAGCCTTTTTTTAAGTTCACATACCGCTATCGCGCAAGTGTTGGGTTCAGCCAACGTAGAATTCACCCAGGCAAGCGGGAACTATCGAGAGGGTGGCAATGAACTCAACCTGAACAATCTCACACACCGGATTGCGGTGGAAAAAACGGGTTTTCCCGCTGCAGCGGTTGTCGTCACCGCGGTGGGTGGTACGGCCAGTTCCGGGGAGGATTTCCGCTTCCTGCCTACCACGCTGAGCTGGTCCAGTGGTGAGACCGGAATACAGTTCGTCACACTCGAGACCGTTGCTGAACGAATCGATGAACCCAATGAAACGGTCGTTCTGCAGTTGTTTGAACTGCCCAGTGGGTCATTTCCGATCACGTTCAATTCCAACGAAACACACACCGCCACCATCATCAACGACGATCAGCCTCCGATCATTGAGTTTACAAGCGCTCAATTTACGGCGTTTGAACGCGATGGTGCACAGGACAGGCTGTTTGTCACCGTCACCAGACGAGACAACTCCATTGTCGGCGCTAATGGCCTTTTTGGTGGCGCGGTTACCGCAACCGTCAGTTTTGGTGGTGGCAGCGCAACGCTGGGCAGTGACTTTTCCGCTCCAACATCGCTACAGGTGAGCTGGTCTGCGAGCCAGATTGGTCCCAGGAATCTTATTTTCCCGATTGTTGATGACATCATCCCGGAGGGCGACGAGACCATTGAGTTCAAACTCGCGATCTCTGCCAACTCGGCTGGCGTTTTAAACGGCGAACTCGGACCACAGGACAACGCAATCGGAGTGATTCGGGATGACGATCCCCATCTGCAGATCACGGCGTTGGATGGCACGTCGTTCGAGACTGTCGCCGACGGGCAATCATTCGATACCGGCTGTTTCATTGTCACCAACCCTGCATCGAGCACTTTTTCTGCCTCTGATGTACGGTTCAATATCAGTGATTCGCCGTTTTATCTGAGTACTGCCTCGGGAAGTTGTCCGGGTTCTGTCACCATAGAGTGTGGTGCCAGCAGTGATGTGGGCCTGGCGCCGGGCAGCAGTTGTTTTACAAAATTGCACTTCGGTTCTGACCCGGACAACGGCACATCGGCAACTGAGGGCACCTTCGGTGGTGCCTTGAAGGTCGACTATTTCAATCCACTGCCCGGGGCTCGTACTACGGGCGCCTCAATCGATGTCAAGGGCGAGGTCTTGACAGCGCCTGACCCGGTTTTTACTTTTGAAATGACGCCGGCCCTGCAAAACCGAGCTGAGGGCGGGCAGGCACTTGTTACGCTGCGAAGAACGGATACTGAGACCGCATCCATTACTGTGCGTCTAGAGACTGCCGATCCGGATTCTTCGATCGATCCGTTAAATCGGGCCACGGCGGATAAAGACTACACCAGCCAGGAGTCGGTTGTCACGCTGGCAGCTGGTGAGGAAGCAACGATTACAGTGCCGTTGATCGACGATACCGACGCAGAACAGGATGAGTATTTTATTGTTCAGGCAATAGAGGATGGTACCAGCGATCCCCCGCTTGCCCAGGTAACAGTGGTCATTGCCCAAAACGATATTGTGCCCTTGTCGCTAACACGTCTCGATAGCAGCGGCGAGCAGTTTTCAATAGTTGCTGATGGAGTCGATGTCGATTTTGGCTGCTTTGCCATTACCGCAAATTTCCCGGGGAACACGGTTGAGTTTGCTCGATTGGTCACTTCAGTGACTGCACCGTTCGCAGTTGACAACAATGGGCAGCAGTGTGGTGCTTTTGGCAGTGTTTGTGGCGCCGGCGGTGCGGATCTGGCTGAGGGCCAAACCTGCATATCGCAAGTAAATTTTGGCCCATCAACTGATCCTGCACTCGATGTGTCAACACAATTGCGGGCGACCGGGGAAATATTCGATGGATCACTGCCTTCCGGCTCCTACTCGGCAATAGTTGAATCGCCAATTTTAACGTTGTCCGGAGAGGCAACTGCTGAAGCGGCGATCGGGACGTTGGCATTTGTCGACATCGACGGCGCTGGACTCATTGATCCTGTTGGTACCGAATTTAACCTGGGCACGCTGCTCGTTACTGTCAGTCGGACACTGCTGCCGAATCAGGTGGCGCAGGCGATTACGGTGCCAATTATTACAACCGGTACCGGCG
The DNA here is from genome assembly GCA_964646405.1 of uncultured Granulosicoccaceae bacterium. GTDB lineage: Bacteria > Pseudomonadota > Gammaproteobacteria > Granulosicoccales > Granulosicoccaceae > CAKZSB01. Next base: position 15,858 of record CAZYDV010000105.1, read on the forward strand.
ACTCTCCCGCTACTGCGGACGAAGATTTTACTTTGTCTGATGTCAGTCTAACGTGGGCTGCCGGCGACACTTCTGACAAGACTTTCGAACTCAAGATACTCAACGATACCGTTGAAGAGGACGATGAATCTTTTTCTGTTTCATTGGGTGTGCCTAGTGCTGGTGGCGGGTCCAGTCCCAAGCGCTCCGGCTTAAAACCAGGCGGCAAGACACCGTTGCTGGCTGCCGCCAACAGCAACGAATTCGAAGTCACTATACTCAATGACGATGTGACTTTGGTGGTCACCCCTGATCCGGCCCTGGTGATCTCTACTCAGGTGGGTGTGCAGGCGAACGACAGCTTTACCATCAGCAACCCGTCGTCGACGGATGTGACCGGGCTAAGCGTCGATGACAGCAATGTCCCGGCGCCATTGTCAGTCGCCAGTACTGATTGCACATCGACGCTGTTAGCGGGCAGTAGTTGTACCGTTCAAATTGAATTTAATCCGACAGCAATTGGCACCACCGACGGTTTGGTCATCGTTCGCTACCAGCAAGGACCCAGGGTACTGCTGGATATTGAGGCCACCGCGACGCCACAGAGCGCCATTGGCGTGCTGGCATTCACTGCACCTGCCGACAGTGCCGGTAGTTTGATCGATGTATCCGGTCTAGAGGGGCAGCTCGGCTCGATACCGTTCACGGTCAGTCGAACGATTGGTGCAAACCAGGCAGCGGCTGCGATCAATGTACCAATAGAGGTCATTGCGACGGGATCCAACGCAGCGACCGCGGGTGACGACTACACGGTGTCGGTCAGTGAGCTAACTTTCATGGCCGGTGATACTGCGGCAAAAACATTCACGGTCACGATCCTCGACGACTCCATCGCTGAGCCGAATGAATCGTTGCTGGTGCGGCTTGGCGCTGCGAGTCTTGCCGGTGGCACAAACAAGCGCAGCGGTCTGAAGCCGGGTGGCAAGCAGCCGTTACTGGCGGCGGCCACCAGCACTGAAATTGGCATCGAGATTCTTGATGATGACATCGCACTGATCGTCAGTCCCGATCCCGCTTTGGTGCTAAGCAGCTTCGTTAATTCATCAGCAACGGGTAGTTTTACTGTGACCAACCCGGCCGGCGGCCCGCAGATTACCGGCCTGACTGTAAACAGCAGTTTTAGCACCGGCCCGAACAGTAATGGTCTGAGCGAGCTGAGTAACGACTGCGCAGCGACGCTGGATCCGGGTGACAGCTGCACAATTGAAATTGAGTTTGCACCCACTGTCGCCACCGCAGGCAATTTCGGAGTGAACTTCGTTTTTGATCAGGGTGAAACCGTCGCGCGCAGTGTCAGAGTCAGCACACGAGACGATGCCGTACTGCAGGTCACTCCAGATCCGGTCATGGAGCTGGAGGCATTCATCAATGCGTCGGTGTCCGACACCTTCATTATTTCCAATCCGGCTGATGGGCCCGTAATAACCGGCCTGACAGTTAACAGCAGTTTCGACGCTGGCTCGAGTAGCAACGGCTTGAGTGAGGTGAATAACGATTGCACCGCGACACTGAATCCTGGTGACAGTTGCACGATCGAGATAGAATTCGCGCCGACCGTGGGCATCGCCGGTAATTTTGGCGTGAACTGGAGTTTCGATCAGGGGGCGACCGTCAACCGCAGTGTCAGCGTGAGTACCAGGAATGATGCTCAGCTACTGGTTACACCAGATAGTATCCTGGAGCTGTTTACACCGATTGGAACCATCATCACTGGCAGCTTTACGCTAGCCAATCCAAGTGGCGGACCCACGATAACCGGCTTGGGTTTCAATACTGATTTTTCCACCACCGGCGGCTTTGAAGATTTAAGTGTCTCGAACAATGAGTGCACCGATACACTGGCATCGGGCGAAAGTTGCACCATCGAGTTTCAATTTGCACCAACGGCCGATACAAACGGCGGTATCGGTGTGCCCGTCTTTTTTGATCAGGGCGGTGGATTCAATCTCAATATAGCGATTGCAACCATCGACGCGCCGACCCTGGGTACCTTTGCATTCACAGC